>JBOFTD010000150.1:0-17287 GCA_051651885.1 Treponemataceae bacterium | reverse complement strand
ATCACTTTGAATAATGTCCGTAAGGCTTGGTTTTCCTTCGGTGATTGTGCCAGTTTTGTCAAATACGACGGTCTGAATTGAGTGAGCAATTTCCAAAGCCTCGCCACCCTTTATTAAAATGCCTTTCTCGGCACCTTTTCCCGTTCCAACCATGATCGCCGTTGGTGTTGCAAGCCCCAATGCACATGGGCAGGCAATGACAAGCACGGCAATAAAAATCGTCAACGAAAAGACGAATGTTTGCCCTGAAATAAACCACGCAAGGCCTGCAACGACCGCAATGGCAAAGACAATCGGCACAAAGTAGCCAGAAACGATATCCGCCATTTTTGCAATCGGTGCTTTTGAATCCTGTGCATCCTCCACCAGCTTGATGATTTGTGCAAGAGCGGTATCAGAGCCAACTTTTTCTGCTTTAAAGTGAATAACGCCATTTTTATTAATGCTTGCGGCAAACACCTTGTCGCCTATGTTTTTCTCAACGGGAAGGCTCTCGCCTGTAAGCATTGCCTCGTCAATCGCTGTATGCCCAAAAATTACTACGCCATCCACGGGGATTTTTGAGCCAGGTTTGACTAAAATCACATCACCGATCATCACCTGCTCAAGGGGGATTTCTGTTTCGATGCCGTTTTTTATGATAATCGCTGTTTTTGGAGTAAGTCCCATCAGTTTTTTTATCGCTTCGCTTGTTTTACCCTTTGAAATGGATTCAAACGTTTTGCCAAGCAAAATGAGAGCAATGATGACGCCAGCGGTTTCAAAATAAAGATTCATTGCAAAACTTGCGTCCCCGCCTGCAATTTCACTTATGCCATAGAGGCTATAGCCAATCGCAGCACTCGTTCCAATGGCGATTAAGCTATCCATGTTCGGAGCCAAAAGCCACAACGCTTTAAATCCAACCGTATAAAATTGATGACCTGCAATCACGATTGGGATTGTCAACAATAACTGCAAAAGTGCAAAATTGAGAGGAAACATGGCAGGGTGGAATATATGCGGAAGAGGCAAAGTCATGCCAACAGGGAGCATGTGCCCCATTGCAACATAAAGCAACGGAATCGTAAAAATGATTGCAATGAGCGTTTTTGTCTTTAGCGTTCGAATTGCCTTTTCTTTGGCGATTTTATCAGTATCACTATTTTCAGCGTTTGTTTTTTTTAATTCTTGCCAGCCATACCCACTTTTTTCGACCGTTTTTTTAATATCATCAATGGAAATAAGCTTTTCATCGAACGATGCACTCATTCGCTCTGTCGCAATATTAACCGAGCATTCACGAACGCCATCTTTTTTTGATACGACTTTTTGCACACGGGCAGCACAGGCTGCACACGTCATGCCCGTAATTTTTAGAGATACTTCCATTTTTATTCCTTAATTTGAATTGTTTACAGAGAAAATTACGCTTTAACAGAGCATTCATAGCCTGCGTCAATGACGGCGTCGACGACGGCAGCTATAATATCATCAGCACAGGATTTTTCCTCGTTAAATTCAACGCTTAATTCTTTTTTTGCCAAATCGACAAGAGCTTCTTTAACGCCCTCAATTTCTAAAACCGCTTCTGTAACGTGATTAACGCAGTGATTACAAGACATGCCTTCTACCGTAAATAATTTTTTCATATAACTTCCTAAACATTGATTTTATGAGCATTTCCAAAAAGATTAGCTAAAAGAAAGCTCATAATTTGAATACATTTAAAGTAATTTTTTGCCAAAAGAAAGTCAAATAAATTGGATATTTTTAATCCAATTTTAGCGTTTGAGAATTTTTAAGTCTTTTTGAAATAAAAAAATACTCCAAAATAATTAACAAATATGCGAGAAAAATATATATAAAATCAGTACTATTCGATAGTTACATTCTTTCTAAAAAAGGAATAAGAATAAGGTGCATTGCTGTTTTGAGCACTATTTTAGTTGAGCGAACAAGGTGCAATCGGGCGGTCATTAATTCTTTTGATTCACACGACAGAATCGGACAATCGTGATAAAAAGTGCTAAAAAGTTTTGCAAGCGTGTATAAAAATGATGCAATTTCTGCAGGATTTTTGTTCAAAGCAGATTTTTCAACTATTTCTGAAAAATTGCCCAAATGTTTAATTAATTCCCACTCGATATCATGAGTCAAAAGTGATGTATCAATCGGTATATCATCAATTTGTAGCATTCCTTCAGCCTTTCGCAAAATCGAGCAAATACGCGCCCCCATATACTGTAAATAAGGCCCAGTATTCCCACTAAATGACAGCGATTCTTTCGGGTTAAAAAGCATATCTTTCGAGGGAGTTGCCTGCAATAAAAAATAATGGAGCGCCCCAAGTGCAATATCTTCCGATACGGCATCAACATCACCAACGGCGTCAACTCTCTCTTTGCTAGCAATTTCTTTTTTTACCTCATTTTGCAAATGATCAATTAAATCATCGGCGTCGACGACCGTTCCTTCTCGACTTTTCATTTTTCCCTCAGGCAAATTAACCATTCCATACGAAAGATGGTGCAGCTTTTTTGCCCATTGAAATCCGAGCTTTTTCAAAATATGAAAAAGAACGATAAAATGATAATTTTGCTCATTGCCCACAACATAAATTAATTCATTAAACGGCCAATCAGCGTGGCGAAAAATTGCAGTGCCAATATCCTGCGTAATATACAAAGATGTGCCATCACGACGTAAAAGCACCTTTTTATCAAGGTTTACTTCCGCTAAATCAACCCAACCCGACCCATCTTCTTCTCGATAAAAAATGCCTTTTTGCAATCCATTAAGCACTTCATCCTTGCCTTTAAGATACGTTTCACTTTCAAAATAAAATTGATCAAAATGTATGCCCGTGCGTTTGTATGTTTGGCGAATGCCCGAAATCGCCCAATCATTCATCCTCTCCCACAACGCATGTATTTCCTTGTCGCCGTTTTCCCATTGAACAAGCATTTCATGCACTTCTTTTTCAGCTTTTTCTTCATTTTCTTTGCGATATTGCTCAAATTCAACATAGCAATCGCCAACAAATCTATCGCTTTTTAAATTCAGGGAGTCAGGCGTATCCTCAATCCCCTTTTTTGCGTCAGCACTGTGAAACTTTTGATAAGCCAACATAGACTTGCAAATATGCACACCACGGTTATTTATAATACTGACCTTGTAAACTTCTGCACCCGCAAATTGTAAAATACGAGAAATCGATTCCCCTAACGCATTGTTTCGCAAATGTCCTAAATGCAAAGGTTTATTCGTATTCGGACTTGAAAATTCAATCATAACACGAGAATTTTCAATTAAGCTTTTCCCTTCTGTACTAAGCGATCCATACATTTCTTTTTGTGTATGAATATCCGATAAAATTTGATTTATAATAGAAGTTTTTTTTAATTGCACATTAAGATAAGGACCTTCAGCAATAAAATTCCCTAACAATTTTGCTTGGTCAAAAAAAGGAAGATTTTCGTCATTTAAAATTGATTGAACTTCTTTTGCAATGTGCATAGGAGAAAGACGAAACAACTTTGCAAAACTAAACAAAGGAATTCCAACGTCCCCGAGATCAGGTTTTGGAGGATTTTCGGTGATAATATCATTTTTAAAAAAATCATCAAGCTGCAAACTCTTATCTTTTTTAAGATGCTTAAGCACCTGTGCAATTAATTCCCGCAAAGAATTTTTTATCTCATTCATAAAAACTCCAACATAAATTTTACATGAGTGTACTAATTATTTATAAGATTTTCAAGGCTTCTTTGCTAGATTTTATTGTAAGAGATTTTTACGACCAACAAAAAAATATCGCTCTGTAAACAATGTTTTTAAAACTTCGCATGATATAAAAAGAGAATCTCCACAAGTTTACTCGATCAATTTTTTCGTATTACCAAAATTATTTTGTAATAAAAAATCAAAAAATTTTTTTTAATCAATATATTTTTTTGCAAGATAAAGTAAAACTTTTGGAATCGCGTAAGGCAAGACAGAAACAGAGGTAAAATGATTCATAAGACAAAAATCAATTGTCGTCGCATTGTCGTTACCGATTTGTGCATTAGTATTAATAATGCCCGCATGTTCTCCGCAAAGGGAAAGTTCAATATCAGGGCGAATTATTTTTGCTTTTAAACAGGCATGATGTATTAATTCTTTTACAGAATCATCAAGATATAAAAAAGGATTTTTAATTAAATCAAACTTTTCATACAATGTTGAAAAACGAAAAAAATCGTCCCGCGAAAGACTTAAAGTACACTGCGTTAAATCATTTGTGCCAAATGAAAAAAAAGAACTTGTTTGTGCGATTTTTTCTGCAACAAGACAGGCTTTCGGCGTTTCAATCATTGTTCCAAAAGAAAGAGTATTATGAAGGTTTAGTTTGCAATGCTCAAAAAAAATATCCCGTAAGCCTTGATAAACTTCGTTTATCATTTTTTTTCCAAACAAGAGATGTCGAGTTTCTTTTTCATTTATTATCATCGGGAGCATAATTTTTAAATTTATTTTTTTCAAATCGCCTGATATTTGAAAAAACTGATTGCACGCATTGGCAAGAGCAATTACTTGTGCTTTGTAAATATAAGGATAGGCAAAAGCAAGGCGAGATCCACGAAGCCCCAACATGGGATTTTTTTCATGAGCAAAACCAAACTCATGCAAAGGTGCATCAAGAAGACGAACGGTTAGCGGTTTGCCATCAAGGATTGACAGTAAATCAAAAAAATCTTGCGTTTGCAAATCTTGTAATTTTTGTAAATCAGTTTGATTTTGCGTTTCTAAAATATGTTGAATCAAGGAAAATCGTTCAGGCGAAAAAAACTGGTGCTCCGTACGACAAAGCCCAATTCCATCAGCATAAAATTGTAAAGCTTTTTTTGCATCTGATACAGTATCCGCATTGGCAAAAATCTTTAAGGAATTATTTTGCATTGCAATAACTTGTTTGCATTCTTTTAAAAGAGCATCCAATTCTTTGCTATCACTTCGGATGAGAGGAATACACTCGAAAAAAAATTGTGCTTTTTGATTATATTCGCAAGCAACAATCGTAAGCCACTGTCCTTCGTGAAGTGAACAATTCCTTTGTATTACGATTTCTTTTTTTTCAGAATCGATTTTTGCCTCTGGAAAAAAAACGGAGATTTTACCGTATTGGCGCGCAATCACCGATGCATGATCAGTAAAATTACTTTCAATCGAAATCACTCCACAAGAGAGAGATAGTGCATGAATATCGTTTGCATCAATTGCCCTTAAGCATAAAAATAAATGTGGTGTTTTATTTTGGGAAAGGCACTGTTCATACGCATCAATGAGCGATTCGGATGAAAAAAAAATTTGCCCGCTTGCTGCTCCATAAGAGCCAATAATGCCACCTTCAAAATCTGGAATAAAAGATTTTTCATCAAAAGTGGGAATGAGCATTCTTTGCAGCTCATCAAAAGAAGTATTTTTAATCAATGTATGCATTTTAAATTCTCGTCTAAGACTCCTTTATAGTATAAAGACGCTTTTTAATCTAGCTCTAATCTACAAGAATTGCAAAAAACTAATTTTTTTTGTACTTCGTACCGATGTTATGAAAGCATAGAGTCCCTCAATGAGGATCCGTAAAAATTATTTACGTTATATTGTTTTGATAGTTTCATTAATACGAGATCAGTAATGAAACTTATTTTATTTATAAGGACAATTGAATGAAAAATTTTAATTTTATATTTATTTTATTTATCATTTTGCTCGGATGCATTAGTACAGCAAATGCAGATCAAAAGTCACGCGGAAAAACAAAAGAGAATGCCGCTGACAAAAAAAACCCTATCGTAGAAAAAATGCTTGACGAAGCAAATTGGGCATACGAGGAAAAAAATTTTGAAGCATTGATGTCTTCTTACGATACGGTCGCTGCGATGTCAAAGTCACGCGGATTTTCTAAAAATTATGAAGCATCTCTGGCAAAAATAAGCATACTGGTAAAAAATTTATTTGAAAATATTTTGCCACAGTCCGTATCAACTCCTCCTGCCACCGAGCGGGATAAAGCCTTTGTGCGCCCTTTTAATATTTCTTATTCATGGAAAGACACAAAAGAACCTATCATAAATCTCCCTATCACAATAACATATCCATCAGAATTGAAAAACGGAACCATTGTATTTGCGAATAAAACTGAACTGACAAATGAGCAAGGAATAATTTCTTTTAACTCGACTACGTCATTTTCGTGTAAATCAACGATTTCTTTTGAATTTTTTGAAGATAAAAAAGAATTTGAAAATGAAAAATTTGTTCTTCCGTATGAAGTTATGACAAATTTGCGTACGGTTGGTGGAGCTCTTGCCATTGTTGATATCGATAAGGATAATAATCCGGTCACAACGAATTCTATTTCATCATCACGCATACTTTCTGCATTAATCAACAGTGGATTTAAACGAATAGGAAATGTTGATTTTGTAGATCAGGTGATTTCTGGAGACGCGAGCTTGATTCAAAGCCATGCGGAATCCCTATTCGGAACTTCCAGCACTTACATTATTTATGGCACTGTTCGCTATGAAAATGTTAAAGAAAATGGGCAAGAGTTTGAAGTTGCACTTAGAGCTGATATAAAAGTTCGCCATATTTTGAATAATGAAGAATTATATCAAACATCAATTGTTGAAACTGCAACGGGCAAGAGTGAGGCAATTGCTGTTAATAATACACGACTAAAACTTGCAGAAACAATAAAAAATGAGATTGTTTATAAATTATAATTTTTTTATATGCCATTAAAAACCTTTATTGACAACTGTCGTTTATTTTATTATGATTTTAACATGAAATATTCTTTAATTATTTTTTGTATGCTGTTATTTTTTCCGTTGTATTCATACTCATATAATGCAGATTTTACGAATTTTGAAAATGCCGTATATTCCCAAACCTATGAAACTTCTGCAATTTTAATTTTGTATAATAAAGCACGAGAATGCGTGAAGGAATTCGCTAAAGAAGAGCAGCAGCTTTCATATTTAGCAGCCTGCCAAGAATTATTAGGACGCCATTATTTATTCATAAAAGATAAAAACAATGCCGCGATTGCTTTTGAAACGGGAATAGAATATGCAAATCAATCAATAAAAATTATTCCTGACGCACGTGCTTATGCAATTTATGCCCAAAATATTACGCAAAACATGCGAACAAAGTCACTTAATTATATTATTACTAATGGCCCAAAAATAGAAAAAATGGTTAAAAAAGCGTTGGAACTCAGTCCTTCTGATGTATTACCACAATACCTTACGATTACACGATATGTTTTTGCACCTTCTGCTTTTAACAACCCAAAAAAAGGATTAGAACTTATTCAATCGGTTCTCGCAAATGAAAATATGGTGCTCTCAGAGGCTATGAAATTTAATATGTATGAAGCCGGAGCAAAAGCGAATTTGCTACTAAAAAATAATACCGAGGCGGAACGCTATCTTGCCTTAGCAAAAACAATTTTTCCAAAAAATGAAAATATTGAGATTTTAGAGAAACAATTTTTATAGCTATTCATTCGTAATTTTAAAATTTTTAATCATATTTTTGGCAAGCAAAAATCTTACATAATTGTAGAGGAACCTTTTGTCTGCATGATTTCTTTATTTTGCAATACAGAAAAAGCTTCTTTTCGTGCAAGAAGCATAATATCATGATCACGCAAAGGATCGGCAATATTCATACTCAGATAACCTGATTGTTGAAGGCCCAACACTTCGCCGGGACCGCGCAAAATTAAATCTTGCTCAGCAATATAAAATCCATCAGTTGACTCATAAAGCACCTTAAGGCGAGCTTTGCCACTTTCACTAAGGCGTTTGCGATAAATCAAAAAACAATGCGACTGCAAATTGCTTCGCCCAACACGCCCGCGAAGCTGATGAAGAGCTGCAAGTCCAAATCGTTCTGCATGCTCAATTACCATGCACGTCGCATTTGGCACATCAACACCAACCTCCACAACACTTGTTGCGACAATAATTTGTATTTTATTCATATTAAAATCATACATAATATCATGTTGTTGTTTTTCATCAATTTTTGAATGCATAAGTGCAAGTCGATAATGAGGAAAAATGTTTTTTTGCAAATGTTCGAATGTTGCCTGTGCCGACTTCACTGTATCAACAGAGGCTTCCTGCGTATCTTCTGAATCCCCGCCTTCAATAATAGGATACACAAAATATGCTTGATGCCCCGCCTGAATTTCCGCATTAATACGTGCATACACATTTTCTTCATTCCCCATTTGAGTAAGGTGCGTTTTAATAGGAAGCCTTCCTTGTGGCATAGTTTTTATAATCGATACATCCATATCGCCAAAAACAGTAAGTGCAAGGCTTTGCGGAATAGGCGTTGCACTCATCATTAACAAATGCGGAAAAGTGATTTTTTTTTCAATCGAAATTTTGCCTTTTTCTAAAAGAGCATTGCGTTGCACCACGCCAAATCGATGTTGCTCGTCAATAATCGCAAGACGGAGGTTTTTATACAAGACAGCCGCAGAAAACAAAGCATGAGTGCCAATAATAATATGAATCATTCCCGTTTTAAGAGCTTTTAACAATTGAATTCTACCCGCAGTTTTTACATTTCCCGTTAAAAAAGCAAGATTCACGCCGGTGCAAGAGAGCATTTTTGCAGCATTTTCTGCATGTTGACGTGCTAAAAGTTCAGTAGGAGCAAGAATTGCACATTGGCCGCCTTCATCAACGACTTTGAGAGCCGCAAAATACGCAACAAGCGTTTTTCCAGATCCAACATCTCCTTGCAAAAGTCGCGACATCGAATAGCTCACATGATTATTCGTTTTTTCAAAAACCTTGCTTTTATTAATATCTTCATTAATTTCAATAATTACCGTCATTTGATCAGCCGTAAGCTCAAAGGGCAAATTTGCAAATAAAAGTTTTTGAGAAGGACTTAAGGTACTCTCAAATGCATCCTTTTTAAATGAAGAAATTTCCATTTCCTGATTATGTGAAAGGCTTGTCTGCAAACTTTTTTCGAGAGTACTTTCTTGAGGGAGTATTCCTTTATGACGAAAATAGCGTTTTGCAAGAGCAAGCTGAAAATGAAATAATTCCTCAAAAATAAGCGTTTTTCGTGCAGCTTCTAAATCCTCTTCAGTTTTTGGTTGATGAATAAAAAGAAGTGCCTGCCGTTTTGACAAAAGCTGGTGCCTTTCTATCACTTCACTCGGAAGTTCATCGATAATGCCATGTGCATATTCTTTAAGCGTGCGATCAACAACTTTTCGAACAACCGCTTGAGAAAGTCCCTGCGTTAAAGGATACAAAGGGAAAATTCCTGAACCCGGTATAACATAATTTTGACCATTTTGAACATACAAAAGCGGATCAAGAACACCAGTTTGACTAACTAATTTCGTATCAAAAGCAGTCGATTGCAAGCTGCCGTATTTTATGACAAAAGATCCCGTAACACTTAGCAAACACCCAACGGGCAAAGCATTTTCTAAAAAAGAGCGATTAAAACAAATAAGTTCTGCTGTTGCCGTTGTATCTGTAATAATGATTTTAAGCGTCTTCATTCTGCCATAACCAAACCACTGATGGTCAAGAACCTGAGCAAGCGTGTGAATTTTTTTATGCTGATTAAACTGTGAAAGCGAAACAATTTTAGTTCGATTCTCCCACGAACGAGGAAAAAAGGTTAAAAGGTCTGCAATCGAAAATACGCCAAGATTTGCAAATAACTTTGCAGTTGCCTCGCCGACACCTTTAATCGTACTAATCGAAGCTTGAATATCACATAAACGCATAAAAGAATAGTACTCGTTTAAACCATTTTGTCAATACAACCTCCTCCCGCACAAAAACTGATCTTTGATAAGCTTAAATCTTTGATAAGCTTAAATCTTTGCTTGACAAATGAAAAAAAACGATTTACAATAATAAGCATTTATTTGACAGTTACAAATGATACCAAATCATACTTTTAACTGTCGTAGTCTATGATTTTAATTCTAATTTAAATAAAATATTTTAAACAAACGGAGAATAAAAAATGAAAAAAGCCATTTTAATGATGATTGTTGCAATTTTTCTTGTATCGTGTTCAGGAAAAAACTCAAATTCAGCAGGGAAGCGCTTAACTATTACTATTTGGGATTCCAATCAAGAGCCTGGAATTAGTCAAATTTTAAAGGATTTTACGGCAAAAACAGGAATTGAAACAGTTATTCAAGTTGTTGCGTGGCAAGAATATTGGACAATGCTTGCAGCAGGAGCACAAGGCGGAAGTATGCCCGATGTATTTTGGATGCACTCAAACGAAAGCCAGCGCTACATGTCAAACGATATGCTTTTAGATATCACCAGCAAAATCCAAAAAAGTGACGTTATTCAAAAGAAAAATTATCCCGACGATATTTGGGGACTTTATACTCACAATAACAAAAATTATGCAATTCCAAAAGATGTTGACACCATTGCAATGTGGTACAATAAAACAATGTTTGATGAGGCAAATCTTCCGTATCCAACAAACGAATGGACGTGGAATGATTTTTTTGAGGCCGCAAAACGCTTAACAAAAGACGACGGAAGTCAATTTGGTGTAGCAATTCGTAACGATCATAATCAAGACGGCTATTATAACATGATTTATGCAAACAATGGCTATGTTATTAGCGATGACAAGAAAAAATCTGGGCTTGATGATCCGAATACAATGGAAGCATTAATGGAATTTGATCAATGGCTTAAAGCGGGAGTTATGCCATCACTTGAAACAATGTCTGAAAATACGCCTGAAGTACTTTTTCAATCAGGCAAGGTTGCAATGGTTTTGCAAGGCTCATGGATGCTCGCGTCATACAAAAATAATGAATACACACTAAACAACTGTGATATCATAGAGTTGCCACGAAATGCAAAAACAGGAAGAAGAGTTTCGATTTATAACGGATTAGGCTGGGCTGCCGCTGCAGGTGGAAAAAATACTGAGGCTGCATGGGAGCTTTTGGAATATTTTGGCTCAAAAGAAGCTCAATTAAAGCAAGCAGAATTAGGCATAACCATGTCCGCATACGAAAATACGTCCGAGCTTTGGACGCAATCGGCACCATTTAATTTGCAAGCATATATCAATATGATGGATGACATGGAAATTCGCCCTTATTCTCGCAGCACTCTTGTGTGGGAAACCAATAATAGTGAGGTCTTAAAATCGGTGTTTGCTGGCACAAAAAATATGAGTGACGCCTGCGTTGAAATGGCACGCTTTATGAATAACGCTTTGCAAGATGAGTAGATAGCTTACGATCAATCAGGACAAAAAGGATAGCACGTGAAAAAAACATTATGGGACACTGCAAGACAAAAAGAAGAATTTTTATGGGGTTGGCTTTTTATTCTGCCCACCGTTTTAGGCTTAGTTATTCTAAATATAATTCCCATTTTTCAAACGATTTATCAAAGCTTTTTTAGAACAGGCGATTTTGGAAGGGGAAATGTTTTTGTAGGACTTCGCAACTATATACGTGTTTTTGGCGACAAAGAAATTTGGCAAGCCCTTATCAATACGCTAAAATATACAATTGTTGAAGTTCCGCTGTCTATTTTTTTAGCATTGATTTTGGCAGTTTTACTCGTTCGCCCAGAAACAAAGGGAAAGTCATTTTTTAGAACCGTTATTTTTTTGCCAATGGTTGCAGCTCCTGCCGCTGTGGCAATGGTTTGGAGATGGCTTTTTAACTCAGATTTTGGCTTAATCAATAATATTTTTAAGTTGAACGTAAAATGGGTTTCTGATAGCAATATCGCCATTTATTCGATTGTAATTATTGGTATTTGGTCAATTGTGGGCTACATAATGGTTTTATTTATAGCAGGATTGCAAGAAATTCCACGTGATTATTACGAAGCGGCTGAAATTGATGGATCAACAGGCATTTCAAGCTTTTTCAAAATCACCTTGCCGTTAATTTCGCCAACAATCTTTTTTGTGTGCATTATTAGAATAATTGGAGCAATCCAACTTTTTGATCTTGTTTTTATGGTAATTGATACAAGCAATCCCGCTCTTTTTAAGACGCAATCGCTCGTTTACCTGTTTTACAAGTACAGCTTTATTCAAAAAAACATGGGATATGGATCAACTATTGTGGTGCTTTTGCTTGCGTTGCTGATGTTTATCACATTTATTCAAATGAAGGCTCAAAAAAAATGGGTTTTTTACAATTAAGGAAACAGTATGCAAAAAATTAAATGGAAAAAAAATTACTCATTTCAAATATATTTTGTTTTAATTTTAGTAACGATAACAATGCTCGTCCCTTTTATATGGATGATTCTTACCGCGTTTAAATCAATCACGGAGTCAACATCGGTAAATCCCTTTGTAATTTTTCCGTCAGTTTGGCGGTGGGATGCATTTATCACCGTTACGAACAATATGGATTTTTTTATTTTATATCAAAACACCTTACTGTTCATTTTCTTTCGCGTCATGTGTGCCGTACTGACGGCAACAATGGCAGGCTATGCATTTGCACGCCTTTCGTTTAAGGGAAGGGATTTTTGTTTTTCGCTCATCCTCTTTCAAATGATGGTTCCCGCTCAAATCTTTATCATTCCGCAATATTTAATACTGAGTAAAATTAATATGCTCAACTCAATGTTTGCTCTCGTTTTCCCTGGCCTTGTTACCGCTTTTGGCACCTTTTTACTACGTCAAAGATTTTTAGAATTGCCAAAGGAATTAGAAGAGGCTGCTCTTTTAGACGGATGCAATGTTGGACAAACGTTTTTTCACGTTATGTTTCCGCTCACTCAATCAAGCATGGTCGCCTTGGGCATTTTTACGTCAGTTTTTGCGTTCAAAGACTTGATGTGGCCACTCATTGTCAACATTGATAAAGATAAACTTGTGTTGTCGGCAGCCTTAGCTAAAATGCAAGGTCAGTATGGCGTGAAGTTTCCAGAACTTATGGCAGCTTCATTAATTGCGTGCGTTCCAATGATTGTCATTTACATAATCTTTCAAAGAAAATTCATTGAGGGCATTGCAACCAGCGGTGGTAAATTATAAAACAAATCGATATATAATCTAAAATCATGAATAGGAGATGATCAAATGGTTAAAATAACTTTTATGGGTGCAGGAAGTACAGTTTTTGCAAGAAATGTTTTGGGCGACTGTATGTGCAGCGAAGCTTTATGCAATAGCGAGATTGCATTGTATGATATTGATAAGCAAAGACTTACTGATTCTGAAATCATACTTAATGCGATTAATAAAAATGTAAATCAAGGTCGCTCAAAAATCAAAACCTATCTTGGTGTCGAAAATCGAAAGGCGGCATTGCAAAACGCATCTTTTGTTGTTAATGCAATCCAAGTTGGCGGCTATGAGCCAAGCACCGTAATCGATTTTGAGATTCCTAAAAAATTTGGGCTTCGCCAAACAATCGCTGATACACTGGGCATTGGCGGAATTATGCGTGCGTTACGAACAATTCCTGTTATGAAAGATTTTGCAAATGATATGGAAGTTGTTTGCCCTAATGCCATTTTGCTCAATTACACAAACCCTATGGGAATGCTTTCAGGCTATATGCAACGCTACACAAGTGTCAATACGGTGGGACTTTGCCATAGCGTGCAAGTGTGCTCCGAGCATTTGTTGAAAGCTCTAAAAATGGAAGATAAACTTGAAGGCCGTGTTGAAACAATTGCAGGAATTAATCACATGGGCTGGCTTTTAGATATTAAAGACAAAGACGGCAATGATTTATATCCTGAAATTAAAAAACGCGCTGCTCAAAAGAATGCAAGTGAAAAGCATGATGATATGGTTCGTTATGAGTACATCAAGCACTTTGGCCATTATTGTACGGAGTCGAGCGAGCATAACGCTGAGTACAATCCGTATTTTATTAAAACCCGCTACCCTGAATTGATCGAAAAATTTAATATTCCCCTTGATGAATATCCTCGTCGGTGTATAAACCAAATTGCTGACTGGGAAAAAGAGCGCGATAGTATTTTGAATAACGGAAAAATCACGCATGAGCGCAGCAAAGAGTATGCTTCATACATTATGGAAGCTGTTGTTACAAATAATCCTTACAAAATCGGTGGTAACGTGATTAATCATGGATCGATTGAAAACCTTCCCGCGGATGCTTGTGTTGAAGTGCCTTGTCTTATCGATGGAAGCGGAATTAATCCGTGCAGAGTTGGCAGGCTTCCTGTGCAGCTTGCCGCGATGAATATGACAAATATTAACGTGCAATTGCTTACCATTGAAGCTGCAGCAACTTTGAAAAAAGACTATATTTACCAAGCGGCAATGCTTGATCCTCACACGGCAGCAGAATTGTCCCTTGATGACATTGTTAAAATGTGTGATGAAATGATTAATGCTCACGGCAAATTTATGCCAAATTACAAATAATCTTTTTTGCTCATAAACGATTAAAGGTAGCATTTTTTTGCTACTTTTTTTTTATTTTTACTGTTGAAGAATAATTTTTATGCCGTATTTAAGAATATGTTACGAAAAAAAATTATTATGTCATCTTTTATTGGAACTTTGGTATATGTTTTTGTTTCAATTTTTTTTGGCCCAACGGGAATTAATGCGTCTCGTCAACTCGAAGAACAAGGGCGAGTTATAAGTACGAATGTCCAAAAGCTACAAACTGCTAATGATTCTTTGTCTCTCGACTTTTTGGGTTTGCGAAGTGATGCTGAGGTTGTCAAATCTCATGCAAAAAGATTAGGATATGTCAATTCCGCTCATGAACGGTTAATAAAAATAAAAGGCTTTGATGAAAAAAAAATTTTAACCCATGAAATGGGATTTGCCATTAACCTTGATAATATTGATTATATTTCTGAAAAAAATTGTAAACTCGCAGGACTTATCTTTTTTTTAGTCACTTTTTTATTTATGAGTTTACTCATGCGCAATAGTAAAAAAACGTATAACACGTATGAAGATCTTGACTAAAGAAACGTAAAGTTTTCCTAATTTTGCTAGCCAAGAACCTTATTTTTTTGCGACTAAAATTAATTGAAAATATCACCTTAAAAGAAACAAAAGTTTTAATTAAAAATTGCAAAAAAATACCGGTGTAAATTAAAATTAAACTAATTATATTTTTTGGATGGTTTTATGAATGAGTATAAAATAATGGGCGGGAATCCCATTTCTGGCACAATAAAAGCAAGCGGAAATAAAAATGCGGCACTGCCTTGTATCGCCGCAGCACTTTTAACCACAAAGAGCGTAACCTTGCATAATTTGCCCGAAATTGAAGATGTAAGTGTTATGATTGAAATTATTAAGTCACTTGGGGCAGGTATTACGAAAAACAAAGCCAACACATATACTATTTGTGCACAAAATATCACTCAAACAGAAATCCCACTTGAACTTTCAAAAAAAATTCGTGCATCAATTTTATTTGCAGGCCCCCTCCTCGCTCGCATGGGTGAAGTAATATTGCCTCCACCCGGGGGAGATGTTATTGGTCGCCGTCGTCTTGATACACACTTTTTAGCGATGAAAGAGCTTGGAGCAAAAGTTTTTATAAATGGAATTTTTAAATTCTCCGCAAAACGATTAAAAGGTGCAGATATTTTTCTTGATGAGGCATCGGTAACCGCAACAGAAAATGCTATAATGGCAGCCGTTCTTGCAGAAGGGCGAACTATTTTTACCAATGCCGCAAGCGAACCTCATGTGCAAGATTTATGCAATATGCTTAACAAAATGGGGGCAAAAATATCTGGGATTGGTTCAAACATCTTAACGATTGATGGAGTTAAAGTGCTTGATGGTTGCGACTTTACGATTGGATCTGATTATATGGAAATTGGCTCGTTTATCGGACTTGCCGCGGCAACAAAAGGCTCCATCACTATCACCAATATAAATCCTCCCGATATGAGGCCAATAAAAATTGCCTTTGAAAAATTGGGTATAAAATGGACTATTACAAATAACGAGTTAAGTGTTTCTGCAAATCAAAAGCTATTAGTAAATACTGATCTTGGCGGAATGATTCCTAAAATTGACGATGCTCCATGGCCGGGATTTCCGCCTGATCTTACGAGTATTATGACCGTAGTTGCAACACAGGTGCATGGAACGGTATTAATTCATGAAAAAATGTTTGAATCTCGAATGTTTTTTGTTGATAAACTCATCGGCATGGGAGCAAAAATAACCCTGTGTGATCCACATCGTGCTGTTGTTAGTG
This sequence comes from Treponemataceae bacterium, assembly GCA_051651885.1. Lineage (GTDB taxonomy): Bacteria > Spirochaetota > Spirochaetia > Treponematales > Treponemataceae > JBOFSR01. Next base: position 1,023 of record JBOFTD010000150.1, on the reverse strand, counting down.
GTCCGAGCGAACTGCAAGGCGGAGAGCTTGTATCGCCAGATGTACGTGCTGGAATGGCAATGATTATTGCAGCCCTCAGTGCAAAAGGCGAGAGCGTTATTAAAAATATATATCAAGTTGAGCGAGGCTATGAAAATCTTACAAAACGACTCAAATCACTTGGTGCCTGTATCGAGCGCAAGTAATTTCTTCCACAATAAAAAACGCTGGAGTTCATCACTGCATTTAATATGCAGCAACAAACTCCAACGAAAAGGAGAAATGATAAAAAAGCTAGTACATTTATAACAACAACTAACTTTTTACATAGTTACACATTTACGATTTTTTTTACATAATTTATATGAAGTAAAAAATCTGCCTCAATTATTTTTATTATAAATAATTTGATAAAGCGATTGCTAACTGTTCAGGGCAACTCGTGGATTTAAATCCGCACTTTACGCCAGTAAACTTTTTAACAACATCACTAACGGGCATTCCTTCAACTAAAATGCCAATTCCTTTTAAGTTCCCGTTACATCCACCGTCAAACTTTACCGAAAATACTTTTCCCTCTTTTACATCAAAATGAATTTTTGAAGGGCAAATCCCCGTTGGACTATAAGTCATAAAATCTCCTTAAAAAGTTGCTTACGATGATTATTTTATGTACACACCGTGTCTTTCTTTTCAAAGGTAATAAAAAGCATCCAAAAGAGCAATATTTAAATAAACAAATTCAGAGTCTGAGCAAAACAATTGGTATAAGAAAAATAAAAAATGCACATAAAAATTGAAAACACACTCAGAAGAGCTATTCCATTTTTAATTTGATTGTGAACATGAAGAAAGGGGCGTAATGTTATAAGAATGAGTAAAAGGCTAGGTTCTTGACTAGCAAAATTAGGAGAACTTTACCATATTTTTGATGATTGTGAATAAATCATCATTGCGATGATTATATCTGAACTCGCATTCTTTTAAGTGTATCACAAAGCTATCCGAATTACAACCATTAAATTTTGCTAGTCGCCGTTTCGC
>JBOFTD010000149.1:0-5583 GCA_051651885.1 Treponemataceae bacterium | reverse complement strand
CCTCATTTTTATGATCGGGATTATAAAAAAAAACTTAAGCGAAAGAATCATTTTTTTTGTTACAGAGAATTTTATATTGACTGCTTAAATCAAAAAATATAAAATTTTCATAATTTAGAGATGAAAATAAGGAAGTGTCAAATACATTATCAATTTTTATGAACACTGCTATACAAAATTTTTGCAAAAATATTCATGAAATACAAAAAAATATAATTTTAAAGACAAGTTGTAGCTACCAGCGAAAAAAGGGAAAATAGCGGAGAAAACAATACGGCGAGTCGTTGCACCACTGAACGATTTTTAGTCGGTGCAACTCAATTACAAAATAAATCCCAATATATCCTGTCAAATCGAGCTAACTCTCAATTATTCATAAATCTATTCTATTGCTTTATCTATTAGTGCAGGCATTGTGTTTTTCAATTAGAACTTTATAAAAAGCAAAGAATACTCGCTTCGTTCAGAATGATATTAATTTTAAGTGGAGTATTCATTAAAATAAACTTTGATAGTCTTTGAAAAAACACTTGACAAGGGGAAAAAAAAAAGCTATTATCAAATTGTTAGTTTTAACTAACTTAGTGCAAAAGCTTGGAGGTTTTATGATGCCACTGTCACTGGCAAAATCAGGTGAAGTCAATTTTATTCGCAAAATTACTGGCAAAGACGAGGTTCGGCAGCACTTAGCCGAGCTTGGTTTTGTTGTTGGGGCTGAAGTTTGCGTGATTTCGAAAAACGCTGACAATATGATTTTGTCAATTAAAGATTCACGTATCGCACTTGATAGCACTCTTGGAAATAGAATACTAATTTAAGGTAGGAAAAATGAAAACGTTGCACGACATTCCTTTAGGGGAAACGGTTATAATCAAAAAATTGCACGGAGAAGGGGCGGTAAAACGCAGAATTATGGATATGGGAATTACAAAGGGAGCCGAAGTTTTTGTTCGCAAAGTCGCTCCGCTTGGAGACCCCATTGAGGTAAATGTTCGTGGTTACGAGCTTTCAATACGAAAGGCCGATGCACTACTTATTGAAGTTGAGTAGTCCGCTTTGATAAAACAAGGAGAATTCATTATGAAGATAAAAATTGCTCTTGCGGGCAATCCAAATTGTGGAAAGACGACGTTATTCAACGATTTAACGGGAAGCATGCAGTACGTTGGCAACTGGCCAGGCGTAACCGTCGAAAAAAAAGAGGGCGAGCTTAAAGGTCATAAGGACGTTATCATTCAAGACCTTCCGGGAATTTATTCGCTTTCGCCGTATACGCTTGAGGAAGTTGTTACGCGAAATTACCTTATTAACGAGAAGCCTGATGTAATTTTGAACATTATTGACGGTAGTAATATTGAGCGAAACCTGTATTTGACGACTCAATTAATTGAGCTTGGCATTCCTGTGGTGATTGCGGTGAATATGATGGATGTGGTGCGAAAAAATGGGGATGAGCTTAATCTTGAAAAGGTGAGCTCGCAACTGGGCTGCAAGGTGATTGAAATGGCTGCCGTTAAGGGAGAAGGAACGAAGGCTGCTGCCGAAGTTGCAATTCAGGCTGCTCAGAATCATCAAAAAACTTTTATGCCCTGTTTTTTTGACGGCAGCGTTGAGCATGCTATCGCTCATATTGAAGAGTCGATAGAATCGCACGTTACGCAAGCAAATCTTCGCTGGTTTGCAATCAAAATCTTTGAGCGGGATGAAAAAGTTCTCGAGACAATCAAACTTCCTGCCGACTTGTTACATCACTTGGAGGAACACATAACTGCTTGTGAAACCGAGCTTGATGACGATGCAGAGAGTATAATTACTAATCAGCGTTATGCGTATATTAACAAGGTCGTGCGACTGAGCGTTAAAAAGAAACGCCCTGCGGGAAGCCTTAGTAGCTCTGACAAAATTGATGCAATTGTAACAAATCGTTTTTTTGCCTTGCCTATTTTCGCACTGATAATGTTTGCCGTGTATTATATTTCAATTACCACGGTCGGAGCTTTTCTAACTGATTTTACGAACGATACACTTTTTGGTGAGTGGATTTTGCCTGCCGCTGAAGGATTTTTTGAATCCCTTGAGGTTGCTCCGTGGCTTACAGGATTGATTGTTGATGGCATTATCGGCGGAGTTGGTGCTGTTTTAGGCTTTGTGCCACAGATGCTTGTGCTTTTTTTGCTTTTATCAATTTTGGAAGATTGCGGCTATATGGCACGTGTTGCTTTTATAATGGATAAAATTTTTAGAAAATTCGGACTTTCTGGCAAAAGCTTTATTCCAATGCTCGTCGGATCTGGTTGTTCTGTCCCTGGTATTATGGCATCTCGCACAATCGAGCAAGACCGAGACCGTCGAATGACGATTATGACAACCTCGTTTATTCCGTGTGGTGCAAAAATGCCGATTGTTGGCTTTATTGCGGGTGCCCTTTTTAACGGTGCATGGTGGATCGCTCCATGTGCGTATTTTATTGGCGTTGCCGCAGTCATTATTTCTGGAATCATTCTTAAAAAAACAAAACTGTTTAAGGGCGAGGTTTCTCCCTTTGTTATGGAATTGCCTGCTTATCACTTACCGCTTGCAATGAACGTGCTGCGTAGCATGAGCGAGAGGGGCTTGTCCTTTGTAAAGCGAGCGGGAACAATCATCCTTTTGGCAAGCGTTTTTATCTGGTTTTTGTCAAGCTTTGGAATGCAAGACGGATCGTTTACAATGGTCGACGACATGAATACAAGCGTTTTGGCACAGTCAGGAAATGTCATTGCGCCTATTTTTAGCCCTCTTGGCTTTGGCAATTGGCAGTCAACTGTTGCAACAATTATGGGATTGGTTGCCAAAGAGGAAGTTGTCGGCGTGTTTGGCGTTTTATTTGGCATTGGCGAAGATGCACTTGAGCTTGTTGAAGAAGGCGATTTTGAACGATTTTCAGGCATTGCAAATCATTTTACAGGACTTTCAGCATTTAGTTTTTTGATTTTTAACTTGCTGTGTGCACCGTGTTTTGCTGCAATGGGGGCTATTAAACGCGAAATGAATAACGGCAAATGGATGGCAATTGCAATCGGTTATCTAACTGTATTTGCGTATGTTATATCGTTGATCGTGTACCAAATAGGGCTTTTGTTTACTCAAAATATTTTTACGGCGTGGACAGTAATTGCATTTATCTTGCTTGCTTGCCTGATTTTTTTAATGGGCAGGAAAGGTTACACACACTAAATTTTTAATACGCGTTTTTTCATTTGTATGATATATTTTAGTATGTTATACAAATGAAGTCGGATTTTTGGTAGTATCTTTTGGAGAAAACTCTCCAAAGACGCCGCTGAAAATCATTATTATCAGCATTTACAAAAACTGTAAATGAAGGAGGCTCAAATGAATTTAGCCACAATTATTATCGGACTCGCTCTTGCAATCGTGATTGCTCTTATAATCATCAAAATTATTAAAGACAAGAAAAATAATAAATCTTCTTGTAGTGGCTGCTGTGCAAATTGCAAACACAAGTAAAATCACAAAAACTCTCATGACAGTAATGCCGTGAGAGCTTGTTTTTATTTTATTTTTCGGGTAAAATAATCGAGTGCAATGAGTATTATATAGAATAATTTAGAAATTCCTCTTGCACAAAAGAGTTTCTTCTATGCAAAGCCAACCAAAAATATCGATTATTATTCCCGTTCATAATACTGAACAATTCTTGCCTGAATGCATAGAAAGCGTTATAAATCAAACACTTAAAGAAATTGAAATTATTGTAGTAAATGACTGCTCCTCTGGGAATTGCTCAGAAATTGTCTGCTCGTATCAAAATTTGGATGATAGAATTATTTTTATTGATTTGCCTAAAAATGTCGGAACACTTCAAACACGGCTTGCAGGGTTTGCTCGTGCAAACGGCCAATTTATTCAAAGTCTTGACAGCGACGACAGTTTAATCCCTGAGGCCTGAAAAATTATTTATGATGCACTCACTCAAACGTCCGCAGATATTGCGTACATGGGCGTAAAACGCTACGTTCATCCCAACAAAAACAAAATTGATTTTCAAGGCGAAATGTTTCAGCCATTAAAAGGAATCCTTTCCTCGAGCCAATGGATTGATAATCTAACCGTAAAAATGAATAATTGCATTTGGGCATACGTGATTAAAAAAACTCTCGTTGATCAGCTTGTGCAAAATATTCTAACGGATTTTGCCATTACAAAGTACGATGACGTAGTTTTAGTCTTTTTGCTTTCAGCTCTTACACAGGGAAGTCTTGTTGCTATTGATCAGCGGTTATATGAATATCGCATTGGAACAGGTGTTATGCATATTAAGCCTTCGGCACAAAAAATTTATGAAAACTTTAACGATGCTTTTTTAGCCGCTGATTTAACTATGCATTTTCTTGAAAAATCAACACGACATACTACAGAAAATAAAAATCGAGTTGACGCTTACATAAAAGACTATTGTATTTTTCCTGAATACAAAAATTATTTTTTTTCCTCAAAAAAAGTTCAACAAGAAGTACAAAGTCTTATTGAAAAAAACAATTTGCAAAAATCATGGCAAAACTATAACTATCTTTTTTTACAAAAAAATAATCTTGCCCTGTTAAAAGCAAAAAATATTTTAATTATTCTGAGTAAAAAACTGGGCGTACAAGAATTACTAAAACCATTATATTACAGAATCAAGGGACGATAAGGCATGAAAATTACAGATTTTTTTGATAAAACATTTTGGAAATTTATTGCAGTGGGCATAGCAAATACGCTTGTTGGTACGGGTGTTATGTTTGTCGCCTACAACTTTTTTGGCTTGAGTTATTGGATTTCAAGTGCGTCAAACTACATCATTGGCAGTATTGTAAGCTATGTATTAAATAAACATTTTACGTTTAAAAATACTGATTCTAATACAAAAACACTCATTAAATTTATTATCAATATTTCGCTTTGCTATCTGCTTGCCTATGGAATTGCAAAACCCTTTGTAAGATTTATTTTTAGCAACGTCGATATAAAAATCCAAGAAAACCTTGCTATGCTTGCGGGAATGTGCTTTTTTGTCGCTTTTAATTATGTGGGGCAACGATTTTTCACCTTCAAACAAACACCAAACGATTGTTTTACAGAAAAAAAAACTGACATTAAAAAAAAAATTCTAACCGTTAAGCTTTCGAGTCTTGGGGATGTGTTACTTTTTACGCCTGTTTTGCCCGCGCTTGTAAAAAAAGAACCCAACGCTCAAATTTTTCACCTTGTTGCAAAATCTTGCTCTCTTATGCTTTCAAATAATCCGCATCTTACAAAAATTATTGAAACGGATGATTTAGGCGTGAGTAAAAATAAACTGTCGAATGCGTTTATTCTTTTTAAGCTTTTTTTTCAGCTCAAACCATATCATTTTGATGAAGTTTATATTTTTCACCGAAACACAATCCTCTTAACTTTTTTTCAATTGCTTGGCATAAAAAAAATTCATATTTGGTCAAAAACAGATAATCATACAAAACGAGTTCATTTTTGTGCATTTAAGTTAACTGAACATCGATTGTATCGTCATCTAAAAATGATTGATCCCTCTTTATC
>JBOFTD010000148.1:0-2489 GCA_051651885.1 Treponemataceae bacterium | reverse complement strand
GGCAATGAACTTTTAAAATTAAGAGCCATTGCAGATATTATTAGCTCTTCTAAAAATATAGAAGAATTTACGAATGACGGCTTTGCTGGGCTTTACTTTATTATGGACGATAGCATTTCTACAATTAGCAAAATAATAGAGGGAAACAAAAAGCCTTGTAGTATTTTTCAAAAACAATAAAATACCCCATTATGCTGTACAGCACAAGCCAATACAGAAAGAGTATGATGATATATAAAACAGCAGAAAATGCTATTAAAATGTACATTGTCATACTCAGTAGTAAAAAACACAAATACCCCCTTGTGTCAGTACTGCTTTAGGCAAATAAGAGAATATCAAATGTTCAGTCGACTGAACATTTGGGGATCGAGCCAATACATGCTTTATAAAAATTAGATGAGATTTATACAAAGGCTTTAATGTCTTTGCAATAGGAGATTAAAAATATGATTTTAGATACAAGACAAGCACTTGATTTAGCCGACAAAATAGAAAATATTGAAAGTAAACTTTCAACCGTGATAGAGTTTTTTTGCTATCTTGATACAAATAACAGTTTTAGAGTGAAAACTCCCTCTGGTTTTATTTGTATTATTGATAGATGCATTGATGAATTAAAAGAAGTAAAAGAAAAAATTCACCCATAAAAAGTTGATTATTGTTTTAACACTGGTTACCAGCTAACCACCGTTACAAGATTATACACTGTTACTAGTTTTAACAGTGTATTTTTTTGGAGGGGATAACGTGAAAAAATCGACAAATATTACATTAGCAAGGGATTTAATCGATGCTTTTATTTATGCTTGTCTAGAAATTAACAATGATAAGGAAAAAGCGATAAAAGCGATACGCCTTATTTGCCGAGAATTTGGCGGTCAACAGCTTTACATCCCTAAAGGCGTTCAAAAAAGTATGTATTTAGATATGATTGAATCAATCGTATCGGAGGTATACCCCGATAATGCCCGTGCTATGGCAGCGGCTATTAGTAGAAGCTCTGGGGGGATAGTTGTTTATATCCCTTTTGAAAAGCGTGTTTTTAAAGATGAAATTGCAAAAGAAATTTATGAAGAATATGATAGTAAAACAGCTACCATGCGAAAACTTTGCAAGAAATATCACATAAGTTTTACAGAAATGTATCGGCTTTATTATCATCACCGAGATAACATAGCAAAAAACAAACAAACAAGGAGTTTAAATCATGTCTATAATTAAAGATAGTACATTAGAATCGTTGCGAACAATGGTAAAGGGTGAGTTTAAACAACGTTTAAGCGAACTAGAAGGGATGGACAATTATAAAAAAATTGTAACCATTATCACGTCAAATTCGGCAAGTAATACTTACGGCTGGTTGGGTAGTTTTCCAAAACTTAAAGAATGGGTTGGAAGGCGAACCCTTGAATCAATCAAAGAATCAAGCTATGTACTTAAAAATGAAAGGCATGAGGCAACACTACAAGTAAAAAGAACTGATATTGAAGATGACAATTTTGGTTTTTATGGCACTATGTCTCGGTCAATGGCTGATGAAGTTATTTCGTTTTATAATCGTAAAATTGCTCTTCTTTTAAGGAAAGGTTTTGAAAATCTTTGTTTTGATGGACAAAACTTTTTTGATGATGAACATCCTGTATATGAAAAAGCCGATGGCACAGGAGCGACTTCTTTTGTTTCAAATATTTTAGGTGATAAAAATGCTACAGGATCTGCATGGTTTTTACTTTCTTGTTCTAGTACATTAAAGCCTTTAATCTTACAAGAAAGAATGGCACCACAACTTGAAGAAATTACGGATACAAAAAATGATACAGTTTTTATGGAGGATGCATATTTGTATGGCATTCGTTGGCGTGGGAATTTTGGCTATGGATTTTGGCAAAATGCAATCGGTAGTAAAGAGCCTTTAACCGCACAAAATTATCAAAAAGCCCGTGTTATGATGCAACAGTTTAAACGAGATGGTGGCGACCCTATGGGAATTATGCCAACTCATTTAGTAGTAAGTGTTGACAATGAAGAAAGTGCAAGAAAAATTATTGAAATGCAAATTGTTGACAATAACTCAAATGTGAATTACAAAACCGCTGAATTATTAGTATCCCCATGGCTGGAAGTTAGCAATCCCACACCTGCAAAATAAGGAGAATACATGAGCGATATACTTAATCCTTTAGAAACAGTACAAGAAAATGAAATTCCTGCAAGAATACAACTTTTACCTGCAGGGAGTGTCATTATAGGAAAAGATGGTAGGCAATGGAAAATCAGCAATGCCCAAAATATTGTTGACGCCTCTAACGCTTTTATGAGTGTTCATCCTATAGATGAAAATCATTCTGTAGACTTAAAGGGACAAGACGGAAGTCCATCTCCCGCTTTTGGCTGGTTTAAGAATATTACACTTGAGGCAACAGGCGAAATTTGGGCTGATGTTGAATGGAATGAAAAAGGGCTATCTGCACTAAAGAACAAAGAAT
>JBOFTD010000147.1:0-9141 GCA_051651885.1 Treponemataceae bacterium | reverse complement strand
AATTGTTTGTTTGTTTGTTTGTTTGTTTGTTTGTTTGTTTGTTTGTTTGTTTGTTTGTTTGTTTGTTTGTCACACGTTTCTCCTTTTCGCAGGTAACATAACACATGAATAGAAAAAATGCAACACGCAAAATCCTTCTACTCGATTTGTCAATACAACTTGCTATCTTGACAAAAGTGGCTGTTGATGTGAAAATAGGAGCGATGAATAAATATATTTTTGTTACAGGGGGCGTTTGCTCTTCACTGGGAAAAGGGGTTGCGGCCTCTAGCTTAGGCAGCCTGCTTGAATGCAGCGGTTTAACCGTTGCGATGATGAAGTGTGATCCGTATATAAACGTTGATGCAGGAAATATGAGTCCGTATCAGCATGGAGAGGTCTACGTAACTGATGACGGAGCCGAAACTGATTTGGATTTAGGCACCTATGCGCGCTTTACGAATGCAAAGCTGACAAAGGCAAACTCAGTAACAACAGGAAAAATCTATAATACCGTTATAAAGAATGAACGAGCAGGACGTTACAATGGACGAACAGTCCAAGTCATTCCGCATATAACGGACGAAATTAAACGCCGAATTGTAAATGTTGCTCAAAGTTCAAATGCTGATATTTTGATTGTTGAAATTGGCGGAACCGTTGGCGATATTGAGTCAATTCCCTTTTTGGAGGCAGCTCGCCAGCTCATTCGCGAGTTTGGCAAGCAAAACGCAATTTGTATGCACATGACTCTTGTGCCTGAAGTTACAGGCGGAGAGTTAAAAACAAAACCGACGCAACATTCGGTGAAGCACATGCAACAAATTGGAATTCAGCCTGATATTTTACTTTGTCGTGCTGAAAATCAACTTGATGATGAATTAGAAAAAAAGATTGCTCTTTTTTGTAATGTTGACAAGGGTGCAGTCTTTACTTCAAGTGATGTAAAATCAACAGTTTACGAGCTTCCTCTGTATTTTCATCAGCAAGGACTTTGTGCAAAGGTTTTAAAAAAACTCGGACTTGGCGAAAAAAAAACAAATCCCTCGATTTGGAAAGATTTTTTAGCTCATCTCAATCACCCAAAATCAAATATTTGCATTGCAATGATTGGAAAAAAAGGCGACTTAAACGATTATTATAAATCTGTCCGAGAGGCTCTTTTTCATGCGGCAACTCAAACCCATCAAGTAAGTATTTCAATCAAAAAAATTAATGCAGAAGAAATTGAAAACTCGACAAACAGATCCTCCTTTTTTGATGGTATTGACGGCATTATCATTCCAGGAAATTACGGGCAACGAGGATTTTTAGGAATGCTTTGTGCCGTTCAATTTGCACGCGAAAACAACATTCCCTACTTTGGAATCGATTTGGGAATGCAGCTTATGGCGATTGAAACCGCTCGTAATCTTTTGGACTGGAAAGACGCTGATTCAACGGAATTTGTTTCAACCACCGATCATCCAATTGTGAGCTTGCAAGAAGAGCAAACCGGCCTTGTTTCTCCTTCAGTTATGCGATTAGGAAGCGAAAATGTTACGCTCAAGAAAAAATCAAAGGTGGCACAAATCTACAAAAAAGAAGAAATTGCAGAGCGTCATCGCAATAAATATGAATTCGATCCTCATTACACACCTGATATGGAAAAAAATCACTTGTTGATTACAGGGCTTTCAAAAAATAAATCCGTAGAAGTCTTTGAGTGGGAAAATCATCCGTTTGGAATCGGTGTACAATTTCACCCCGAATTTTGCTCAAAGCCGAGTAAGCCACATCCCTTATTTTCAGCTTTTATTGGGGCAACATTAAAAAAATGATGACAGCGATAAAAAATATTTTTTTTGGATTTTTTCTTTTATTCTTAAGCTCATGTTCGCTCAATTATGGCCAGCGAGAATTTTCAGAGGCGGGAATTCCAGAACTTATTTTTTATAAAACAGAATACATGAAATTTGAAGCATCAAAGAAAAAAACAAGCCTTCAGGCCAGTGTGCTCGAATTTTACGGAAAAGAAAGCCTTGTTTTTGGCAAAGAGGTGGAATTCAAATTGTATAATGCAGACGAAAGTCCTTCTGCAGAGGGAAAAACCGAATTACTTTACGCAGATCAAGATGCAGAAATTTATTCGCTTTTAAATAATTCGTCTATCTCAAGTTATAATCAAAACATGAAAGTAACCGCAGAAAATTTACGCTGGAACAATCTGACAGAGCAACTTGTTGCGGGTGAGGAAGATGAGGTAACCATTGAATACGGATCGCTCAAAGATGAGGGCGATGCTCATCTTAAAGTCAAAGGGAAAAAGTTTTCTGCAAGCGGTATCGGCTTAGAATATAAATTTGAAATGGCACCAGAAGGAACGATTCTAACAGGAAGCGATCGCTATGAATCGGAAAAACCAAAACCTGCCGATACTATAGAGTATGACCCATTGGAGGATTTTCCTGTTCTTGAAGAAGACGATTTCTAATATCAAAAATAAATTTTTTTTACTCATAGTACTAAGCACGATGATTTCTTCTTTTAGTTTTGCTGAAAAAATTAATTTTTCTGCCGAGCAAATGACGGGAAATGCGGGAAAAAATTCTGAGTATACGCTGTTGACGGGAAACGCCTTTGTTACGACAACGCAAATGGAAATTAAAGCACAATCAATTGAAATGTCGGGCAAGGATTTTCGTTTTATCATTGCAAAAGGAAGTGTTACTGGTCGACATATTGAAGGTGGCTTTGATTTTGTCAGTGAACGAATTACGTATGATCGGCAAACAAAAATTGCATTGCTTGAGGGCAATGTTAGCATGGACGATCAAAAAAATGAAGTTACGGCAAAGGCACAATTTATTGAATATAATGAGGCAAATGACGTAGCAATCATGCAAATTGGCATTGAACTTATTAATAAAAATTCGACATGTACCGCAGCATTTGCCATTTATCGCAAAAAGACAAAAATGCTTGAGCTCAGTGGAAACCCACAAATTGTTCGAGACGATGATACCTTTCGGGCACAAGAAATTATTTTTAATATCGATACAGAAGAAATTATCATGGATGGTAAAGTTCATGGACGCGTTACAGATAAGCAAGCACCCAAAAAAGATCCTTCGGCTGAAACAGCGGTGGACGAACAGGAAAGCGAGCAAGATGATGCAAATTATTCTGATGAAATTGAAGGTATAGAGAATGAAGAAAATATAGAAATGGAAAACACAGAAAATGAAAGTGATACTGAAGAATCAGAGCAAGAAATTGAGGATTTTACAGAAGAATCGGATAATAATGCAGATGAGGAAAAACCTGATTTTGAAGATGAGAATATAAAAAGGGAAGAATAATGGCGGATGAATCATTAGAAAATTTTGATGAAAACTCTCATGTTTTGCGCGTTGCAAGTTTATATAAAAAATTTGGCAAAAAAGAAGCTGTTCGTGGTGTTGATTTTAGCATGAAAACAGGAGAGGTTTTAGGATTGCTCGGACCAAATGGGGCGGGAAAAACCACTTCTTTTTATATGATTGTTGGCTTTTATCAACCAACCTCTGGAGAAGTTTTTTTTAACGACATTTGCATTACCCGTTATCCCATGTTTAAACGAGCTCGACTGGGAATTTCGTATCTTCCGCAAGAAGCCTCTGTTTTTCGAAAAATGACGGTGGAGCAAAATATTTGGTCGATTCTTGAGACTCGCCGTGATTTAACAAAGCAGGAAAAATTGTATAAACTTGACAATCTTATAAATGAATTTGCCATTAATTTGATTAGAAAACAACCTGCATACACTTTGTCAGGCGGGGAGCGCCGTCGTACAGAAATCGCACGCTCTCTTGCAATCGAACCAAAGTTTTTACTTCTTGACGAGCCGTTTGCTGGAATAGATCCCATCGCTGTTGCGGATATTAAATCGATGATCCGCCAGCTTGCAGACAAAGGAATCGGCGTGCTTATCACTGATCATAATGTTCGAGACACCCTTGAAATTACGACACGAGCAATCATTATTAGCTCTGGCGAAATTGTTGTGCAAGGCAGCAAAGACGATATTCTCAATTCACCTATTGCCCGTGATATCTATTTGGGTGAAGAATTTAGCATGTAACGTATTTCATTTCTCGATTTTTTCACTGGCAGTTATAAGAATTCAGCATTGCTATTTTCTCTCAATACTGATACTCTTACGATTTGGAAGCAAACAAATAAATGAATATAAATTACAAAGCTGAACTTAACGACAAACAACTTGAAGTTGTAACGACTATTGACGGGGCGATTCTTATTATTGCAGGAGCAGGCAGTGGTAAGACGCGCGTTATCACTTTTCGCATTGCTTACATGCTCGAGCAAGGCATTCCGCAAAGTCAAATTCTCTCGCTTACCTTTACGAACAAGGCTGCCCGAGAAATGGAAGAGCGCATTAAAGAGCTCACGCAAAAAAAGTTGCAAAATCTTACGATTTCAACGTTTCACGCTTTTGGCGTAAAAATTCTTCGAGCCGACATTGATAAACTGGGGTGGCGGCAAAACTTTAGCATTTATGATGAAATCGATCGCAATCAACTGATAAAAGAAACGGGAAGGGAGCTGGGCTTTACCTCCGATGCCCTCGATGTGTATGCGGTGGGAAGTTTGTTTTCAAATATAAAAATTGGCCGCTGGAACTGGGAAAGTTCAAACGATCAGTATCGTCAGCTGTATGAAGAATATCAAAGAGGCTTAAAGATCTATAATGCCGTTGATTTTGATGATCTAATCACCTTGCCCATCAAGCTTTTCAAAGAGCATCCTGAAGTTTTAGAAAAATATCGCTCCCGCTATAAATACGTTATGGTTGATGAGTTTCAAGACACGAGTATGCAGCAATATGAGTTTATGCATTTAATTGCCGACAAAAATGTGAGCGTTGTAGGCGATGATGATCAGTCAATTTATTCATGGCGTGGGGCAAATTACGAAAATATCCGCATGTTTGAGCGGGATTTTCCCAATGTAAAAGAGATTCGCCTCGAGCAAAATTATCGCTCGACGGAAACAATTTTAGCGGCGGCAAATGGCGTCATTTCCAACAATACAAACCGAAAAGACAAGGCACTGTGGTCGGGAAATGGCAGTGGCAAGCCGATTGAAATTTATATGCCTGACGATGAAAATGCTGAGGCGGAATTTGTGTGCGAAATGATTCAGAGCATTCGCATGGGCGAAAATCGTCGTTATGATGATTTTGGCGTTTTATTGCGGGCAAATAATTTAAGCCGAGCCATCGAAGAATCATTCTTGGAATATAATATTCCTTATACGATGAGTGGCGGAACGAGCTTTTTTCAGCGAAAAGAAATCAAAGATGTGATTAGCTATCTTCGTGTTTGTGCAAATCATGATGACGACATAAATCTCCTACGCATCATTAATACACCGCGTCGTGGTATTGGGCGAAAAACCCTCGAGGATATTTCTGCGGTGGCGACAAAAAATAATTGTTCGCTTTGGGTTGCCATCAATGCAACGCTTCTTGCAAGTCGCAAAAATAAAAGCATCTCGCTCTTTGAGGATGAAAATGCGGATGTGCCCCTCCTTGACGATGAGCATTTTTCACGCTTTACGCACATTCGGGCACGCGATATTCTAAGCGATAAAATGAAAACTGAGCTTGAGGGCTTTGTCAGCTTTATTCTCAAACATCGTCACGCAATGTTGCACGGAAAGGGACTTGCAAAAAAAGTTCGCACGCTTATTGATGAAATCAACTATTCCGATTATCTTATCACGGAATACCAAAAGAACGAGAAGGCTGCTCGGTATAAGTTTTTGAATATAGAGAGTTTGCTTCAGTCTATGGAAACGTGGGAAAATGATCCCGACAACTCGAAAACAGGACTGTACGATTATCTTAATCGCATTACGCTTCTTTCGCGCGATGATATGGACGATGATGGCTCAAAAGGCAAGGTCAATTTGATGACAATTCACGCGTCAAAAGGCTTGGAGTTTCCCGTTGTGTTTATTGTGGGCTGCGAAGAGGGAATTATTCCGCACGCACGAAGCATGGAAGAAGGCGACGGCAATGTTGAAGAAGAGCGGCGGCTTTTTTACGTGGCAATTACTCGAGCCCGTGATAAACTTTTTATTTCATCGTGTCGCAAACGGAAAAAAATGCAATCCGTAGTTGAATGCGTTCCCTCTCCGTTTTTAGACGAAATTCCTGCAGGACTGGTTGAATATCATGAACCAGAGCAAGCACTCAACACAGAACAAGCACTTGAAATCCTTGCAAAAATGAAGCAAAAATTTATCATGTAATGATTACAAAAAATTTCAAAAAATCTCTTTTTTCACTGCATTAAAAAACTTTTTCCCTTTGTCATTCCTTGACAATTCAATCTCTTTTCATTATAAAAGAACGTATGAATACCTATCCAATCCCCCTACCAAAAAAAATTGACGCACAGTCAGGCATTTTTTCTGTGCCAAAAACGTTGAATGTTTTTTGCTCAAAAGAATTTGAAAATGATGTAGAAATTTTTATTTTGCAAACCCGCAGTTTTTTGAAAGCTGAAAAATCGTGCAAAGAATCGGCTCACGTTCTTCTTGAAATTGAGCCAAATTGTGCGGATGAAGCCTACAAAATTGAAATTGCAGAAAAATCAATATGCATTAAAGCGTCTTTTTCTAGCGGTGCGTATTTTGCGTTGCAAACAATTCGCCAATTTTTAATGACGGATGAAAAAACCATTCCGTGTTGTACGATTGATGATAATCCGCAATTTTCGTGGCGCGGATTAATGCTCGATACGGCACGCAGTTTTTTTAGCGTTGAGTTTATTGAAAAATTGCTTGACGCAATGAGCCTGCATCGATTGAATCGATTTCACTGGCACTTAACCGATGATCAGTCTTGGCGCATTCCTATTGAAGAGTACCCAAATTTGATAGAAATTGGAGCTCGCTCGCAAGATCCTCGCGTAACGTATCCCAAAACGGCTCGCAAAAAAATGCATTATACGCATGATGAAATTCGCCGTGTCGTAGAATTTGCAAAAAATCGCCACATTGAAGTCATTCCCGAGATTGAAACGCCAGGTCACGCATCGTCAATTTTGGCGTCGTATCCTCGTTTTGGTTGCACAAAGGGGCCGTATTCTGTTGAAAATCGATTTGGCATTTTTGATGATGTGCTTTGCGTTGGCAACGATGATGTGCTAAAGTTCCTTGAGACTGTTTTTAAGACGGTAGCAAAACTTTTTCCGTCAAAATATATTCATATTGGCGGCGATGAGTGTCCGCACATTCGCTGGAAGGATTGTCCGTCTTGTCAGCAGCGAATGAAAGATTATTCTCTTGATAATGTTGATCAGTTGCAAAGTTGGATGACGGTGCAAGTTTCCAAGCTGGTCAAAAGTGTTGGCAAAACTCCCATTGGCTGGGATGAAGTGCTTGACGATACAGAAAAATTGGGGCTGCCAAAGGACGTGATTGTTATGTCATGGAGAGGGATTTCAGGTGGAGAGAAAGCGGCGACGCTTGGCCATCAAGTCATTATGGCACCGTATGATCAGGGCTGTTATTTGGATTATCCTCACCTTGAAAGTGCGGAGGAGCCCGGCTTACATAATTTTACTACGGTAAAAAAATCCTACGATTATAATCCGATTCCGAAAGATTTTCCGTTAGACAAAGCAAAAAATATTATTGGCGGGCAAGGAAATGTGTGGTCTGAGCTTTTGAGTTTTTCTCGCTGGGCAGAATATATGATTTTCCCTCGTTTGTGTGCAATTTCTGAGGCATTGTGGCTTCCCGCAGACCAAAAAGACTTTGCCGATTTTAGCGAACGCTTGCAAACCCATTATAAGCGACTTGACCAACTTGACTTACTCTATTACAAGGGCAAACTTGATGACGCAACAACTGAAGATTTTAGCAGGACATAGAAGCGTTAGCATTTAAAATTAAAAAACCACCAAACGGCGGATTTTTAAACTGCACAATGCAGATCCCTCAAAGGGACGATTTGAATAAATTCGTATTTGAACTTATGGTGTTATTTTGAATGGTAATCAAAATTAAGTAAATAGTAAATTAAAAGGAGAAAAGTGTCAAGATGGAAAAAGATTATTACGTGGGAATTGATAGCGGAACTAATTCAAATGGGTGGGCTGCCACTGATAGTAATTATAATTTGATCAGGGTAAAAGGAAAAAATCTTTGGGGCACACGTTTATTTGAAGAGGCTCAAACAGCTGCAAAGCGAAGAATTTTTCGAAGTTCCCGCAGACGCTTGCAGCGTAAAAAACAGCGGATAAAAATGCTGCAGTCATTTTTTGCGCAAGAAATTTCAAAAATAGATATGGGATTTTTTCAGCGATTAAAAGAAAGTAAATATCTGCCAGTAGATAAAAACGGCGAATATAATGCTCTTTTTAGTGACGCTAACTACACGGACAAAGACTTTTACAAACAATTTCCGACCATTTATCATTTACGAGAAAAACTTTGCAAAGATGCAACAACAAAATATGATATTCGACTTATTTATCTTGCCATCCAGCATATTTATAAACATCGTGGGCATTTTCTTTTTGAGGGCTCGAGCTTTGAGGATTTTTCTTCTTTTTCGAATGCATTAATTAATTATAAAGAAACTATTATAGAACTTTTTTTTGATGAAATAAATTTTGATATAAGCAATAAAGCAAAAATAGAGGAGGTATTAAAATCAAAGGCAACCAAGACGGATAAAAAAAGACAATTGTATTTTCTTTTTAATGCAAATTCTTCTCATGAAAAAGCTTTTATAGATTTGCTTATTGGCTCAAAAATCAAACTTTCAAAAATTTTTGATGACGAATCGTATGATGAGTCTGATATAAAAGATATTGAATTTTCAAAAGCGGGCTTTGATGATATAGCCGCTAGTTTAGAAAACAGCATTGGTGTAAATAATTTTAAATTAATTCTTTGTGCAAAAGCAATTTATGATCTTATTATTTTGAGTGGAATTTTAGGTGAAAAGAAATCTATTTCAGAGGCAAAAATAGAAAAATATAATAAACATAAAAATGATTTAAAGTTGCTCAAAGAAATAGTTAAAGAGCATTTTTTTGAACACTATCAAGAAATTTTTTCACTTGTAACTGATAAAGTTGCAAATTATCCTGCATATATTTA
>JBOFTD010000146.1:0-3402 GCA_051651885.1 Treponemataceae bacterium | reverse complement strand
TACCATGAGTAAGTTTAAAATCGTTACGACTCCTATCAAAGATTTATATATTATTGAACCAACAGTATATGAGGACTCTCGTGGTTATTTTATGGAAGTATACAATCAACAGGATTTTGCTGATATAGGATTACCAACTCATTTTGTGCAAGACAATCAATCAAAATCAACTCAAGGCGTTTTACGAGGCTTGCATTTTCAAAAAACAAAACCTCAGGGAAAGCTGGTTAGGGTTCTATCAGGAGAAGTTTTTGATGTTGCCGTGGATATTCGAAAAGACAGCGAAACTTTTGGAAAATGGCATGGAGTCGTATTAAGCTCTGAAAATAAAAAGCAATTTTATGTTCCAGAAGGGTTTGCACATGGCTTTATAGTGCTTTCAGAAACTGCGGAATTCGCCTATAAATGTACTAACTTTTATAATCCTGCTGATGAAGCAGGTATTTTATGGAACGATAAAAAGTTAAACATTGATTGGCAATACAAGGGTGAAATTTTATTGAGTGAGAAAGATAAAAAAAATCAACCACTTGATTTTTTTCTGTGATATGAAGTGTCACATTTTTTATATTAACGTACTACCATATTGAGGATATGAGAATGCAAAAATTAAAAAGACTATTTTGCTTTACTAAGGGTATTTTCATAAGTGCAATAAAAAATGGATTACGAAAAACAGCTCGTCGAGTACAAAAAACTTATCAAAGAAAAAAAGAAGCAAAGAGAGTAATAACATTTGATTCATTAAAATTAACAAAAATAGAAAAAGAAGAGCAAGAAAAGCATATTTTTGCTAAAAAAATTACTTTTTCAATTTTAACTCCCTTGTACAATACCGATAAACACATGCTTAAAGAGATGATTGAGTCTGTACAATCCCAAACTTATAAAAATTGGCAATTATGCCTTGCTGATGGCAGTGATGAGAAGCATCCTTATGTAGGAGATATAGTTCAACAGTATGCTCAGAATGATAAGCGTATTGCATATAAAAAGTTAAAAAAAAATCTTGGAATTTCTGGAAATACTAATGAATGCATAAAAATAGCAAAAGGTGAATATCTATCTCTGCTCGATCATGATGATATTTTGCATGAGGCCGCATTGTTTGAAACTATGAAAGCAATAGAAGAAAAACATGCTGACTTTATTTATACTGATGAAGTTGTTTTTAATGCTACTGTAGATAATTTAGATTATTTTCATTTTAAAACTGATTATGCACCTGATACATTACGCTCAGTTAATTTTATTTGCCACTTTAGCTCATTTTCGGCACAGCTACTTGCTGAAGTAGGCAATTTTAGAAGCGAGTGTGATGGCTCGCAAGACTATGATACATCACTTCGGCTTACTGAAAAAGCAACAAAAATTGTACATATTTCTAAAACATTGTATTTTTGGAGAGCTCATACAAAATCGATTGCAAAAAACTTAAGTGCAAAAAATTATGTAACGCCTGCTGCAAAAAAAGCTTTAGAATATCATCTTCAAAGAATAGAATTGCAGGGCGTAGTAGCTGATGCAATAATGCCTGCAACGTATAAAATTGATTATATTATTGAAAAAAATCCACGAGTTACTATCATCATCCCAAATAAAGATCATGTTGCCGAGTTGCAAAAATGCCTTGATTCAATTATAAATAAAACGTCCTATCAAAATTACGAAATAGTTATAGTTGAAAATAATTCAACAAAACGAAAAACCTTTGATTTTTATAAAGGACTTCAAAAAAACAAGCGTATACAGGTGATGACATATACGGATAATTTTAATTACTCTAAAATTAATAATTTTGCTATCGATCGTATTAATACTGACTATGTTATATTTCTGCATAATGACACAGAAATTATTAGTCCTGATTGGATTGAACAAATGCTTATGTACTGCCAAAGAAAAGATGTGGGGTGTGTTGGTGCAAAGTTATATTATCCTGATGATACTATTCAACATGCGGGCATAATTCTCGGGCTTCAAGGGAGTGCGTGGTATTCTCATAAAGATTTTAAGAGAAATGATAATGGATATGCATATAGGCTCAGTTATACACAAAATTTATCAGCCGTTAGTGCTGCTTGTATGATGATAAAACCTTCTGTTTTTAATGAAGTAAACGGTTTTGATGAAAAACTAGCTGTGTCATTAAATGATGTAGATTTATGCATGAAAGTTCGTTCTAAGGGATATTTGATTGTCTGGACACCGCATTGCGAACTATATCACTCTGAAGGTAGAAGCACTGGACGTAGGTATATCTTCAAAAATAAAAAAAGATTGATCGATGAGCATGCGTATTTTACTAAAAAATGGCAGAAAGAACTTGAAGCAGGAGATCCTTATTACAATCCTAATCTCACTGTAAAACGAGATGATTTCTCTTTGAAAGTCTAAAGTAACGCAATTAGAGATATTGATTTTTAAGATTTAACTTTCTACAAAATTAATCTAAATAATTAAATTTCAAATGCATCATATTTTTTAATAGTCTTCAATTGCATATATTTATTTTTGCAGAATATTTTCATATAATTCTAATATAGACTATAATTCTAAATTCCATGTATGGCTATGTAATTATACGAGTCTAACTTTGTCTGTAAAATAAATATGTAAAAAGAGGATTTTCATTGGATAAAAAAAGGGATAATCAAATTTATGTAACAAGTCCTCTTCTTCCAAATTTAGATGATTTTGTAAATGAAATAAAATCAATTTTTGAATCAAAACGTCTTGCTAACATGGGGCAAAAACATACTGAATTTGAACAAAAGCTAGAATTTTTTCTTAAAACACCTCATGTGTCTGTTTTTAATAATGGTACAATTGCTCTTCTTGTAGCACTTAAAGCACTTGATTTGCCTTACGGGAGTGAAGTTATAACTACTCCGTTTACTTTTGCCGCTACTACCCATTGCATAACATGGAATGGGTTAAAGCCAGTATTTTGCGATATTGAGCCAAATACCATGTGCATGGATGCAGATAAAATTGAAGCTCTTATTACAAATAAAACATCCGCAATTTTACCCGTGCACGTGTATGGCTTTCCGTGCGACGTAAAAAAAATAGATACTATTGCAAAAAAACATAATCTAAAAGTTATTTATGATGCAGCACATGCTTTTTCAACAGAAATTGATGGAGCCGGAATAGGTACGTTTGGTGATATGACGATGTTTTCTTTTCATGCAACAAAGTTGTTTAACTCCATTGAAGGTGGTTGTTTAGCATATACTGATAAAAATCTTATTCACAAAATTTATAATCTTAGAAACTTTGGAATAAGAAGTGAGGAAATTGTTGAGGAAGTCGGTATTAATGGAAAAATGAATGAACTACAAGCTGCTTTTGGCTTGCTTAATTTAAAACTCGTTCAGACAGAAAAACAAAAGAGGG
>JBOFTD010000145.1:0-1187 GCA_051651885.1 Treponemataceae bacterium | reverse complement strand
TACTTGTTTTTTCAGTAATTATATATCCTTTTCATCAAGGTCTATTTTTCCATTGAATATGGATGTAGATGGTTGATGCCCTATGGCATTAAAAACTCCGTCAATAGGTTTATTGGAACGAGTGTTATTTTTTACATTGAATAATGGTAAATCTGTTACTTTATTTCCATCTCCGCAAATGTCTTCTACGTTGGTATCCCAAAGAATATTTATTTTGGGATTTTCCATATGACGTTTCTGCATTATATTTTCTGCTCTAAGAGAGTCTCGGCGATGAATTAATGTTACAGACTTTGCAAAGTTTGTTAGAAATATTGCTTCTTCAACAGCGGTATTTCCGCCGCCGACGACGGCAATACCTTTATTTTTAAAGAAGAAACCATCGCATGTAGTGCACGCGGATACTCCGGTTCCTAAATATTTTGTTTCTCCGGGAACTCCAAGCCATTTCGAGTAGGCGCCTGTCGAGATAATTACAAATTTACCTTTATATATAACACCGGATTCTCCAAAGCATTGAAGAATATCAGACGAATAATCAACAGATTCCACTGTATCGTGAATTATTTCCACTCCCATATTTTCTTTGTTTTCTCATTTCGTCCATTAAAAATGGACCGGAAACAGGATTAGCAAATCCAGGATAGTTCTCGATTAATGTTGTAATCATAAGTTGTCCGCCTTGTTGCTGTCCTGCGATTAGCGTTGTCTTTCTTCCGGCTCGTGCGGCGTAAATTGCCGCTGTATATCCAGCTGGTCCGCTTCCAATTACTAAAATATCAGATATCATTTGCAAAATCCCGTAATGTTAGTATCTATGGCAGTTTAATTAACAAGAGTACTTTATGCAATTTTATCTATAGTTTAAATACTTACGTTTGAATTATAATAAAAAAACACTATAATTTGCTTTGAGTTGAAAATATTTTAGGAGTTTTTGATGAATATTAGATTGCCATTAGATCGCGAAGCATGGAAATTTGCTGGAGTCGCGGCGATTATAGCGATACTGTTCGGCCATATCAGTAATAATATGGGATGACTTGGCTTTTTATCAACTATTGGATGTTTATTATTTTTCAGAGATCCTGAGCGAGTTCATCCGGAGCTCTGTTGCGATCTATATTTTTTGGATTTCTAACACAAAGAATTTCGAGTGTATCCTCAAACAATAATATGATGCTTAT
>JBOFTD010000144.1:0-2626 GCA_051651885.1 Treponemataceae bacterium | reverse complement strand
TCTGCAAGATTTATCGGATCGATCACTTGGTTTATAGAAAGAGTCGAAAGCTGATTTTTGATATATTCGGGAGGCGGAATGGGCGTTTGCAATGTTCTTTGCGTAGTAATAAAAATACGTGGCTTTTGAGCAAAACTGGGAGTATTCGGTTTATAAAGCATTTTAGCAAGAACACTTACGCGCTCGCCAAAGACAACAGATCGCTTTGGCACGGGACGATAGGGCACCGTTCCCCACCACGGCAAAAACCAAACGTCAGCGCTAATATTAAAGTCATCAAAAATTGTTTTTAAATCGCTTAGAAGATCTTGGGCATCTTTTTCCGTTGGCACAATGAGCAAAAAATCCTCAAGTTCTGGTAAATTGAAGGTGTTTTTGTATTGAGCTTGCGTGATAATTTTTCTGTGCTTGGAATAAATGCTAAAGGCTAAGTAAAATCCAACTAACGATCCATTTAATCCGCTTACTTCTAAGGAAGATTTTGATTGTTTTGTTGATTCATAAAACGCTTCAAGCTCTATAAATTCATTCCACGTAAATAGTTTTTTTTCTAGCTTTGTTAAAGGTAAGGTATTCATCAATTTATTCCGATAATCTAACTGTAAACTTTTGTCTACATTCTAATGAAAATTTAATTATGTTTTTATAAACATATAGGAGTTTATAGTGAAACAATTCATTGTTAAACAATTTATTGCAAAACAGTGCCTTTTAAGTATAGCATTTTTTACTCTTTTTGCACAGACCATTATAAGCCAGACGGTGCAAGAGAGTCCATCTTCAATGAATGCCGCACAGCTTTCAATTAGTTTTTATGATAAAACCTTGTATTATCCGCATAATGCAGAGGATAATCCGATTAATGTGAAAGTAACGATTGCAAATAAAGGGCCTCAAACAATTCGATTTAAACTTGCTGATGACAGGATGTTTAGTGTTGATTTTTCTGTAGTGAATGCTAAAAATAGAAAGCTTTCGTACACGCAAGAGACGATTCGAAAGCGAAGTACGCAGCAAACTGTTTTTTTTCGAGAAATTGCACTCGAGCCGGGTGAAGAATATTCTTTTATTGAAAACTTAAAAAATTATATTTCAATTACTGACCCTGCAATTTATTATTCTGAAGTATATTTTTATCCTGAGCTGTATAAGTCACCTGAAAATCCTTCTTCGCGAATAATTTCAACTCATGCAACAGAAAAAACTGAGCCAACAGCACAAAAATCTTCCTTAGAAGAAAGGCTTACTTCAAATAAATTGACGGTTGAAATTAAGCCTGCGGTAAATATTGCCTCTATTAGTGGCCTTCCGACAAACATTCGCACAGGGGAGTTTTTACAACCAGAGCCAATTTCCCCTGACAAAGTAGTTGAGTTTACCATAGTTGCTCGCCAACGAAGCTTGTGGGATCAGTATTTTTTGTATTTTGATATCGAGCAAATGCTTGTAAATGATGCCGCAAGAAATCGTCGGTATCGATCAGACTCTGCCGAACAAAGAGCGAGAATGCTTGAAAATTACAAATTAGATTTACGCCAAGCACGAATTGACCGTGATGTCGTTGCCATCCCTGAGTCTTTTTTAATTGAGAAAACAAGCTATACACAAACAGAAGGCTCTGTTAGCGTTATTCAATGGT
This sequence comes from Treponemataceae bacterium, assembly GCA_051651885.1. Lineage (GTDB taxonomy): Bacteria > Spirochaetota > Spirochaetia > Treponematales > Treponemataceae > JBOFSR01. The sequence continues at coordinate 987 of JBOFTD010000144.1, read as the reverse complement.
TTAATTACGACACCTTTAAAGAAAAAAAACGATACACATACCGCTTGCGACAGCGCGATGGCATTTGGCAAATACATGGTTACACTGTTGAAAATTTGGGAACAGAATGAAAATCTTGACTCTTACTACTGACGAAACAGTTTGTACGATTTTTAAACGAGCATGTCTTGCTATTGAAGGCTCTCTTATCAATTATACATCGCCGATAAAGCTGTTGGACAATTTTGATGAAATTCAGCCAGAAGTGATAATCATTAATGCTCAAGAATTTCCTCGTCATTGGAAAGTTATTGTACAGTTTTTATTTAATAATCCCTTGTTTTCTCCACAAATAATTTTGTATTCTACTAATCTATTGGCAAAAGATGATTTTGAAAAAACAATTACTCTTAAACTTTTTACTTTTACGGATGAAAGTAAACTAACGTTTTATTTACAATCGTTGTATATGTATGATCAAATTGAAAAACAAGAATCTCCTGTCAAATGTTGTTTTATAAATCCGCACAATGGAAAACTCGTTACCGGAAAAATTATTGAAGATAAAAATAATATGTTTCTTTTTAAAGTTGATTTTTTAGATATGCTTGAACAACTTTTGAGCAATATGAAAATAGAAAATGCAAGCCTGCAGCGAAAAAATACTTTTTTAAAAACGAATCTACATATTGTATCTATAAAAAATGATCTATTATATTTTCATACAAATCAAATGTGATCGAACATCACCATGCATGACTACGCTTATAAATACTAATACCTCTAACAATTAAACAATATGCTTCTTTCTAAAATTTTGAATATGAATATGAATAATAATAAAAACTATCATTTTTGATTGACAACTTTATCAAGAAAGGATACAATATATAACAAAGAATCTGTTTATATATGGAGGACATATGAAAAAAATATTTTTTTTATTTATGGCTTTAGTTTTAGTTGTGGTGTCTTGTAAGGACACGAGTACATCTCTTGATTTCCCTG
>JBOFTD010000143.1:0-17376 GCA_051651885.1 Treponemataceae bacterium | reverse complement strand
AGTTGAATCTTTTTGAATAGCCGTTAGTTGCAAGCCATCAGCATTGCCTTCAATCGGATCAGGTATTTTTTCTTTAGTTTTTTTATCTGCAATGACATAAGACTCTTCATATAAATCTCGCATTTTTTTATGGCCGTTTGAATAATACTGAGCTTGTGTCAATAACGAAATCGAGCGCATAATTTGTGAAACATGTTCAATGTCAGTTTTAGATGAATCTATTTTTTTCTTGGGTAAAAGATACAACGACTCTACAACGAATAAGGGTTTTGTTGATTTTTCCCAAGAAGTTTGTATCTCTTTGCCAATTTTTGTTTTCGGAACCAGCGTCAAAGAAAAATCATCTTCATTGTAAGAAATAATTTCTAATTTTTCTTTCTCGTAAAGTTTTTTTACAATGTTTTCAGGCAAAATTGTTTCAAGAACATTTTGTGCAAAAATTGCCCCGCCGAAAAAAAATAATACACAAAAAAGAAATTTTACTTTCAAAGTTATCGTCGTGCTCCCCGAAATAGAACGCGAACTTGTTTATACAAGCCTTCTCCCTCACTTTTTGTTTCAACATCACCAATATCATTAAGCGTTGTGTGAATAAGTCGACGCTCAAAAGGATTCATGGGTTCTAAAAGCATTGATTTTCGTGAAGTCCGTACTTTATCTGCCATGTTATAAGCAAGACGAACCAAAGATTCCTCTCGACGAATGCGATAATTTTCGGTATCAAGAATAATTTTTACCCCTTCATGACCCAATTTTCCAGCATAAACATTTGCCAATAATTGCAATGCATCAAGCGTTTTGCCTTTTTTTCCAATCAAAACGGGAGAATTATCTGCAACCATTTTAAGGCCTAATTTTCGATCATCACGGAACATCACATCAACTTGTGCTTGATAACCCATTTTTTGAATTAAACTTGTCACAAAATTAACGATCGACGTTTCAAATTCATTTTGCGGTTCTGGGTTTGCAAACATAGTCATGTTTGAAGTGCTTGGCACACTCAATACATTCGATGCATGAGTTTGTTTTTGAACACTATCCAATCCATCAATATGCACGCAAATTCGAACAAATCCCTTTTTGAAAATACTATTTTTTTGTGTTTCAAGTATTTCAATATCAAACTGATCCTGCTCAAGCCCCAAATCAGCTGCAGCCGCTTCAATCGCTTCTTTTTCAGTTTTTCCTTCATATTCATAAGTCATACTATACCTCCAAATTTTTCAAATGATTTTTGAAAAACATACACTAAAATTATTTTTCTACGAACACTGATTATCGTACACACGCCAAATTCCCCCAACATAATAATTCTAATCAGTTATTTCATACAATATTTTATTTACGCTTTTTATGCACAACGGGAGCCAAATTTTGATTTTCCTTTTTTTTGCGATGCATAAATTTATTTATTGTAACTTGTTGCACTAATTGCAATATATTACTAACCGTCCAATAAATAATAAGTCCAGAAGGAGCATCATAAAATAAGAAGAAAAAGAAAAGTGGCATACCATACATCATAATTTTCATTGATGGATTATTTTGCGTTGATGCAGATGTTTGCGTAAACTTTCCAAATAAAAGCTGAGAAATCACATAAATTACCGGCAAAATTCGAATATCACTGATCTGCCAAAAAAATAAATTAACTGGCGATTCAAAAGCGTAAACGCTATCTCCTTGCGATAAATCAGGAATCCAATCAGGAATAAACATTGCACCACGAAATTCAAAATAATTATTGAATAAATTAAACATAGCAAAAATGAGCGGGAACTGAATAATCAAAGGCAAACAACCCGAAAGCGGATTATAGCCAGTTTCTTGATATAGTTTTGCCATTTCGGCATTCATTTTTTCAGGCTCGCCCTTATATTTTGTTTGAATTTCTTGCATTCGTGGTTGGAGTTCTTGCATTTTAAGCGTAGAAATAGAACTCTTTTTAGTCAACGGATACATCGCAATTTTCAAAAGAATGGTTAAAAGAATGATTGAAACACCCCAGTTTGGGATGATCTTATAAAACATTTCCATAATCAACTTAAGAATTGCCTCAAGCCATGATAAAATTCCTGTTGAATCAATACTTTCATTCAAGCGAAGAGCTGAAAGATCCCACTCATTATCATGTGCATTATTGTATTTAGAAAGGGAACTCTCTGTTTTTGGCCCCATGTAAATATAGTAAGTATCTTGATTTTTCTGCTGTGAAATCGGGCTTCGCACCAGCATCGATTGTGCATTCGCATAATCATTAGTTTCAACTTGAGTAGAATATACGACCTTAGCAACGCTATTAGCAGGCGGTACAACTAAAGTTGCAAAATATTTGCCTGTAACTCCAGTCCATTCAAAAAAAGAGTCATAGGATTTGATTTGTCCATCATTGAGCGTTTGTTTTTTCTTTTTATCATTCAAATATGACATAAAAGTGCGACTTTCATACCTATCTTTTTTCTTGTCAAAATGCGGCCCAATTTGTGGCGGTGTCCTCAATGTGTAAGCACTATTATCAAAACGCAAGCCCGCAAAGTCATCTTCGCCTGTCACAATAACATCGAGCTGAAAAAGATAATCGGTCGGCTTAAAGGTGTATTGCTTTACCAAAGTAAAGTTAATATCTTTATTATCAGATGATTTTGTTGAAAACGTCTTAAAAAAGCCAACAGAATTTTGATTGATACGACGAACGGTAAAAAGCTCATTCGTGATTGCAGTAGAAAAATCCCCGAAAGCAATACTAAAAGCACGATTCGAGCGTGTAATATTGTCTGCCATCTGAACAGGAGATCCCTTGTCAAGATGATCAAGCAATTCATACGAAATAATGTCACCACCACGATTTGTGAATACTACCCGCACTAAATCTGTTTCAATGGTTACTGTTTCTTCTTTTACATTTTCTTCTTGTAAAAGTGTTTCAACCTTTGGAATGCTACTATCTGTGATCGAAAGATTTTCCACTGCTTTTTGCGACTGCACGTTATCTTGCTCACTCGCCTGAAATTCTTGCGGTGGCGGCGGCGGAAAAAATTTAAGCTGCAAAAATGAGGATCCCATAATCACAAGCAACGAAAGCAAACCCGCAATTATATAATTTTTTGTCATAAAGTCTCCTATTTTCTTCAAAATGAAAGAAAACATAGGGCATAAAAAACAATTTAGATAAAACTAAATAATTTTTTTGCCATTCTCTCTATTTTTAGAAATAAAACCGGTTTACACTAACAGTAATAAAATGCCAAAATGATTTTAATAATAATCAAAAAATAATTGGCACTCATTTTAAAAGTGGTTAAACATAAGTATTTTTTAAAAAATCACGGAACAGGATCGTAACCACCTTTAGAAAACGGATGACAGCGCAAAAGACGTTTTATAGATAACAAAAAACCTTTTGCAATGCCGTATTTTTCAATAACACCATACGCATATTCTGAACATGTTGGATAAAATCGACAAGCTGCTGGTAACAAAGGTGAAATATATTTTTTATAAAAACGCAAAAATAACATTGCAAGAGAAGTAAAACTCATGGTAATAGCTTTGCTTTTTTAAACAAAAAAGAAATTTTATTATAACAAAGATAAAAATCATCAGAATGAGGATAAAAAAAAACAAGTAAATCATAGCCTGTGTATAATAAACTTTTTAGCTGGCGATACACTTCACGAGCAAGGCGTTTGGCACGGTTACGCTGAACAGCATTTCCAAAGCCCCTCTTAAGAGTAACCGCAAATCGATTTATACCACTATTGTTTGGCAATATAAAAAGTTTCACGCCCGTAGAATAAAAACTCTTTCCTGTTTTTAGCAATTTTCTAATATCCGATGATTGTGAAACTCGCTCCCGCTTACTAAATTTGCCTGTTTTGCAAAATTCCAACATTATTAACTAGTATGGTTTTTTCTCATCAGCAACAGAAAGCTTGTAGCGTCCTTTTGCACGGCGTCTTTTTAAGATCATCCGTCCTCCGCGTGTTTTCATACGAGCACGAAAGCCAAATTTTCTATTTCGCTTAACTCGACTCGGTTGATATGTCCTTTTCATTGAAGAACTCCTTGTTTATATAACAATACACGCTTTTTAAAAGCAATGTACTAAAATTTGATAAATTGAGTGTCAATTCTACAGAAAACGCATGAAGATGTCAAGTTCTCATGAAAAGATTTTATAAAAAAAGGCCTTTTATTCTTATGTATTCCAACAAAGACGCTCAATAAATCGATAACTTTATTCGACAAAAATTTTCTGCATTCCATACGATGCAAAAAAATCAAGTTTTTCTTGCGTTGTTTTTTCATTTCCTTTAATGCAGGAACAACAATTCTGCAGCAAATAAAATTTTGAAGGCGAAATGTAAACACTCATATCCTCAATACTATTTAAAACACAGTGCGACAAAGCTTGCCCCGCAATATAAATAAGATCATTTTTATCTAATTCATTTAAGAGCGGTATATTTATTCGCGTATTTGCCTGATTAAAATCATCCACCTCAGCCTTAATAATACTGTAGTGTTCTGTTTTAGCACTCAAACCCTTAATCACATACGTGATGTCTTTTTGATTTTTTTTCGAAGACCACTGCATAAGTGCTTTTTGAACAGATTCTTCTACGTGATGCCCCCACGATCCCTGAATACAATGATTCGGCCAAATTGTCAGAACATGGCGTTGTGTGACTGCAAGTTTTTTGGTGTAATATTTTGCATATTCAACCAAAGACCGATCAACGGGAAGCCATTGCTCATCAACAATTTGATCAAAAGAAATTGTGGTAAAAGGAAGCGGATGTTCATTATTTTTGTTTACCCAAAAATTTCTAAAGAAAATATGTGAAAAACAATGAGTATCAAGGCTAACATAAATTTCATCAATATTATCTACATTTTTTTCAATAAAGGATGAAAGTTTTTTACAGTCATCCTTTGCACCCTCAACATAAAGGCTACCTTTGGGAGAACAAAAATCATTTTGTGGATCAATAATCAACAAGGCCTTTGACATAATTCACCAGTGTAATATTTTTTTTGCGTTATGTAAAGCGTTGCCAGCGTTCATATAATCAAACATAAACAAAAGGCTAAACTCAAATGAAGACAGCAGGATTTTTGCATCCTGTTTTGAAAGTGTTTGAGTTTTTTTTATGGTATCAATAATTTGTTTTGCTTGCATAACTCTCCACACACACCTTCTGCGCTCCCTTTGTTTTGCTCACATGATGTGCATTTTTTACAACGGACACACGGCTTAAATTACTTGATTGCTAAAACAGTTTTCAAAGCAGGATTTTTCTCTAAATCTTTTTTAAATCCTTCTGCTCGAGCTTTATTCACATAGTCTTTTGCTTGAAATGAGTACGTAAATTTGGTATGAACGTCGTACGTTCCTTGCGTCAATGCATAGGTATCTTCTGTCATAACAAGCTCTTCATCTGTTGGAATAACAAGGATTTTGATTTTTGAATCGTCAGCACTAATGCACATTTCGGCATTTCGAGTCCGTGCAATTTTGTTTTTTTCAGTGTCGATTTTAATTCCAAGATGCTCAAGGCCTTTGCACGCTTTTTCACGTACAAAATGAGCAAACTCGCCAACACCTGCAGTAAAAACAATCGCATCGGGCGTACAACCTAGGCCTGCAATATAGCTACCAATGTATTTTTTTAAGCGATAGCATTCAATATCTTGGGCAAGCAAAGCTTTTTTGTCACCTTTTTCTAAGGCAGCTTGCACATCGCGGCGGTCAACATATTGACCCGTAATTCCCAAAAGCCCAGAGTTTTTATTCAAGGCTGAATCAACTTCGCTAGCACTCATTTGTGCTCGATTCATAATATACAATGGCAAAGCAGGATCAACATCGCCACATCGAGTGCCCATAACCAAACCTTCAAGCGGAGTTAATCCCATCGAAGTATCATGACAGCAGCCATTTTTTACTGCACAGCAAGAAGATCCGTTTCCTATGTGCAAAATGACAAGATTTGTTTTTTGAGGATCTTTATCCAAAATAACGCTCGCACGTTTTGCCGTGTATACGTAAGATGTGCCGTGAAATCCGTAGCGGCGAGCAGCGTATTTTTCATACCATTCGTGCGGAATTGCGTACATAAAAGAAGATGGCGGCATTGTTTGATGCCACGCCGTATCCATTATTGCTGCGTGAGGAACATTTGGAAGCACTTTTTGTGCAGCCTCTATGCCGAGCAAATTTGCAGGTTCATGGAGTGGTGCAAGCGGAATGATACTACGGAAAGATTCGATTACTTCTGGAGTTATCAAAACTGATTTTGTGAATTTTTCGCCCCCATGCACAACACGATGTCCAACCGCCTTAACCTCGCTCATATTTTTTATCACACCAACGCTCGGATCGGTGATTGTCGTCATAATTTTTTCAATCGCATTTGTGTGATTTTTGCAATCAAATTCCACTTGGTACGTATCTTTTCCCTTTGCGTTATGCTCAATATTCGCACCAGAGCCACCAATTCGCTCGATTACACCGAACGCCAATACATCCTTATTTGCCCAATCATACAACTGATATTTTGCAGACGAACTGCCACAATTAAGAGTTAAAATAACCATTTCGTACCTCGATTTTTAGCTTTAAGCTGATTTGTTTTATGTGCAACTTTAAAAAAGTTGAGAGAAGCTATTTTGCCACAAACGCTATCAAAAGATTTACAGAAAATAGCAATTTATCATTAAATAGAAATCATCTATATTACAGTATAAATCGTTCTATAAAAAATCACAAGAGGAAAATAAAAAAAATCAAGATTCTGAGCCGCCGATTATTAACAATGCAAAATTTTTCTATTCATACGACTTGCCATTTCTTATAAAAGAAAGTATTATACGGTATGTCAAATTTAACGATTCCAAAAAATTATCATCCGCTTCTATCAGTAAAAGAAACAGAACATGCCATCATTTTAATAAAAGATTTTTTTCAACTTTGCCTTTCAACAGAGCTTAATTTAACGCGTGTAACAGCCCCGCTTTTTTTGCCGCAAGGCACAGGCTTAAATGACGATCTTAATGGTATTGAACGAGCTGTCAATTTTCCTGTCAAAGATATGAATAATCAGTGCCTTGAAATTGTGCATTCCCTTGCTAAATGGAAGCGAGTAAAGCTTTTAGATCTTGGTCTTCAAAATGAATTTGGCATTTATGCTGATATGAACGCCATTCGAGCAGACGAGGAGCTGGGAAATATTCACTCTCTTTATGTTGATCAATGGGACTGGGAAATGGTTATGAGCGAACAAATGCGAAACATCTCTTTTTTGCGTAAAACCGTAGAAAAGATTTTTCGCTGCCTTAAACGTACCGAATTTTTTATTTACGACCGCTATCCATCTATCACCCCAATTTTGCCAGAAAAAATAACCTTTATACATAGCGAAGATTTATGGGAAAAATACCCAAACACAACCCCAAAAGAGCGTGAGTTTTTAGCAGCAAAAGAATTTGGTGCAATTTTTATTCACGGAATTGGAGCAAAATTACCTGACGGAAGCTATCATGACGGGAGAGCCCCCGACTACGACGACTGGATCACCAAGGTTGACGAAAAACATTATGGCCTCAATGGCGATTTAATCGTTTGGAATCCTATTTTGCAAACATCGCTAGAGCTTTCCTCCATGGGAATTCGCGTTTCTCCGCAATCCCTTTTAAAACAACTTGATGAACGAGGTTGCCCAGAACGAAAATCACTTTATTTTCACAAGCGTCTTTTAAATGGCGAGTTACCGTTTTCCATTGGTGGCGGAATCGGACAATCTCGGCTTTGCATGTATTTTTTGCGAAAAGCTCATATTGGCGAAACACAAGTAAGCGTGTGGCCACAAGAAATGATCGAAGAATGTAAAAAAAACAATATTTCACTGCTGTAAACAGGAAAATTTTAATGAAAAAAAATCTGCTTTTTTTATATTTATTTTTTTATGCTGCGTTTTTATTTGCCAACGATTTATATTGGGAAGGCAAGGCAGTCATCACAGATGAGTACTCTTATCCAAAGCCCGCTGTACTTGAAAAACCAGTCTACCCTCTTGCAACACATACGGCATACAGTAATAAATTTCAAACTGGCGATATTATTCAGCTTAAAAACACCACAAACAACAAAGAAATCATTATCGAAATCATTGGCACACATAAACTTGGATTAATTCTTATTGCTTTATCCCCGATAGCAGGGAAAGAATTAGAATTACAAAATATTTCAGAAATGAGCGAAGAAGATTTTTTTAATGACGAGACCATAAACTGTGTTCAAGCACGACGAAAATATTCTGTTCAAAATAAAAAAAAATTATCACAAACAAACTAAAGGAAAAAATATGTCTAATAATACAAAACTTTTTGATTTTATTGATTCATCAAAAAAAGAAATTACTGAATTACAAACTCTTTTAACAGCGATACCTGCCCTTGCACCAGAAAACGGAGGACAAGGCGAATTAAAAAAATGCGAAGCTCTCACTGAATGGCTTAAAAAGCAAGGCTTTACAACCTTTGAGCGACTTGATGCCCCAGACCCACGCGTTGAAAGTGGCATACGCCCTAATTTAATTGTAACAATAGAGGGAAAAAATCCCAATAAATGCGTCTGGATTATGAGTCACCTTGATGTTGTTCCCGAAGGCGATCTATCACTATGGCATACACCCCCTTTTGAAGCAGTTGAAAAAGACGGCAAGATTTATGGGCGTGGAACTGAAGATAACCAACAAGGTCTTGTTGCTTCAGTTTTTATGGCACTTTCTTTCATCAAAAAAAATGAGCAACCAAACGTGACTATAAAACTATTATTTGTAGCCGATGAAGAAGTCGGATCTGTGTACGGTATTCAATATTTAGTCAAAAATTATGATTTATTTAAACAAGACGATTTAATCATTGTACCAGATAGCGGCTGCCCAGAAGGAAATGAAATTGAAATTGCGGAAAAGAACTTGCTGTGGCTCAAAATCGAAACAAAAGGACGACAAGCACACGGATCTCGCCCCGATGAAGGAATAAATGCACATCTTGCAAACTGTGAACTTGCCCTACTTTTACACAAAATGGAAGACGACTTAGATAAACGCGATAATTTATTTTCACCAAACCGATCAACATTCCAACCTACAAAAAAAGAAAATAATATTCCTAATATTAACACTATCCCTGCAGATGATGTGTTTTATATGGATTGTCGTATTTTACCCTGCTACACTTTAAATGATATTCGAGCAGAAATCAGCAAACGCATTCAAATGATCGAAAAAAAATATGGTGTAACTATCACTACGAGCGAGATACAGTCAGTTGAGTCGCCTGCAACCCCTGCAAGTGCTGATGTGGTAAAAAAACTCAGCAATGCTATCAAGCAAGTATATAAAATAGATGCAAAAGTTATTGGCCTTGGCGGAGGCACCGTTGCAGGAATTTTACGAAACGAGGGACTCCATGCGGTTGTTTGGGCAACTATCAACGAAACAGCTCATCAGCAAAATGAATATTGTGAAATTAAAAACCTTGTAAATGATGCAAAAATTCTTATTCTTCTTGCTACTGACTGATTTTTTTTGCTACCTGTATATCAAAACTTTGCGAAAGAAAAGATCAGCTTTTATTCAAGATCACTGATGCGCTAATAGGTAAATGATCTGATGATCCATTGCCGCTCCATACATTGTAACGATAAGGAGTTTTGTCCTCATTGGCAAAATCTTCTTCGTAATGGACTTTAAAATTCTCTAAGTAGTTACTTTGCTCACTATCATGCAATAAAAAAATATGGTCAATTGCCTCCCAGCTGCCTTGATAATAATATGTACCAATGTCATTATCAAGCTGATACGCAGGCCATGCGGTAAAAAATGATTTTTGAATTTCTTCATTTGATAATAGCACCATCCCCTCTGAAAAATTAAAATCATTAATATCAGTGTTAAAATCCCCCAGTACAATAATGGGAAGCGTAGGCTGCATCCTTTGGCGCTGCTCAATAACACTGATTAACAATGATTGCTGTTGCTTACGCCAAATTTCTGTTTTTTCGCTACCGCCTGATTTTGATTTCCAGTGACAAATAAAAACTACCAAAATTTCATCCTCGCTACCGTACTGAATTTCTACCTCAACTAAAGGTCTCATTGCTGGGGGCTTTCCCAAGTCTGCAAAATCAACATTTATCTGGTGCGTTTTTAAGCTTTTAATAGGATAGCGGGAAAAAATACCATTTCCAAAAACACTACTTGAATCTTGTCGAGCAAAACCTGCATACTTCAGTGAGGAGGAAGAACCTAAAAAAGCAAGAATATCCTTCATAACAAATTCATTTTCAACTTCTTGCAATGCAATAATATCTGCCTTAATCAACTGCAATTGACGCGAAATATTTTTTAGTCTCTGTTCATATTTTTCCGCAGACCACGGCGTTTTACTTCCTTTAAAATCTGCAAATTCATAACCATCCTCAATTGCGTCAAAAAAAGTTTGTACATTCCACGTTGCGATTGAAATTTCGCCTCGATCTCTATTATTACCAAAAATTCCCACCTCAGGAATAAAATTTTTACATCCTACAAAAGCAACGACAAAAAAAATAGCAAAAAAATTCTTCATAAAACCTCCAATAAAAATAATTTTTCAAAGTCAAATGCTCCGTTTTAATAAATAGTAGATTTTGCTTCTATCTTTTAGTGAAAATAAAACAAAGCACTCGTAATATATTTAGAAAAAAAGAGATTTTTTTATTGTGATTTTTCATTTTTTTTAATACATTTTATCCGATAGCAATACCAACACGCAACGCAGTTTAATCAACTTTAAAGTATTTTCTATTGAATTATTTTTGCTGTGTGTTATAATAAGTTTCGTTTCGAGAATGACTCAAGAGGTATTTTTTAGAATTTTTTATGAATAATTTTTACACAAAAGGCAGAATATATACATTTATAATCATTTGTGCTCTTGCTATTTTTGCGTTACTACTTTCATATGCATCATTGCTTTTTCGCCCAATATCTGAAGCTTTAATTTCGTCCAATATCAAAGAACGAGGAACTATTTTTGATCGAGAGGGCAATTTTTTAGCGATTCAAACAACTGTTTATAACGTTTCAATTACACCTTCTGCAATCAACGATCTACCAAAAACAGCTGAAATTTTATCGCCTATTATCGGAATTGATGTTCAAAAAATCGTTAATCAAATTAGCAACTCTCCGAGCGATTTTCTTTACTTGAAAAAAAAAATTAATCAAGGCGAGCATGATGATATAAAAAATGCCGTTTCTGCTAATAAATTACGCGGCATTCGTCTTGAAAAAACGATCTCTCGCATTTACCCTGAAAATAATCTTGCCTCTCAAGTTATTGGTTTCATGGGAGATAGCGGACAAGGATTATCAGGCGTTGAATATTCTCTGCAAAAAGTCCTTGAACCAAAAATAGTTACAAAAAATCGAGATATGTATGGAGAAAGCGTTGTTTTAACGATCGATTCAAAATTACAATACAAACTAGAGCAAGTTTCATATGAAGTCATGAATGAAACGCAGGCTGAAAGTATAATGATGATAGCCGCAAGTGCAAAAACAGGCGAAATTCTTTCTTACATCAGTTTTCCATCGGCTAATTTAAATTTTTATCCCACTTCACGAGAAGAAGAAAGAATTGATCGCCCCGCAATGTACGCGTACGAACCCGGATCTGTTTTTAAAATATATTCAGTTGCCGTTTTTATTGACTCAGGTTTAGTCAAAGAAACCGATCTTTTTGAATGCGATGGCGTATATGAAATCCGCTCCCGCAATGGAGATCATGCACGAATCACTTGTTTAGGCAAACATGGTTGGGTAACGGCACGTGAGGCTTTGCAATACTCTTGCAACGATGCACTTGCACAAATGAGTGCTTTGATTGATGCTGATTATTTTCTTAGTCGATTACGACTTTTTGGTTTTGGCGCAAAAACAGGAATTGAACTTCCCGGCGAAACACGTGGATCGGTAAAAACAACATCAGATAAATTTTGGTCAGCTCGATCTAAACCGACTATTTCGATTGGACAAGAAATTAGCGTTTCTGCCCTACAAATGGTTGAAGCCACAACAGCGATTGCTAATGGGGGAAAACCTTTACAGCTCACTTTAATTTCAAAAATTCTTGATAAAGATGGAAATACCACTTATGAGTTTACCCCAAAAGAAAAAGAAGCGATTTTTTCAGAAAAAACAGCACGATATATTTTAAGTTGCATGGAGTCAACCGCTCGTTATGGAACGGGATTTCGAGCATCAATTAAAGATGTTTCAGTTGGCGTAAAAACAGGAACCGCACAAATGGCTGATAAACGAGGTGGCTACAGCACAACAGATTTTTTGTCAAATGTTGTTGCAGTCTTTCCCATTGAAAACCCGCAAATCGTTTTATATATTGTCATTACAAAGGCACAAGGCGAAACTTACGCGGGAAGAATTGTTGCCCCCGTTATTCAAAAAGCGGCAAATATTATTATCGATTATATGGGACTCAGTCGCGACAGTGCCACACGAGTAACCCACACAGGAGTCATTAGCATTCCAGAAATGAGAGTCCCACAGGTTCGAAATACCGTGCCTAATTTTATCGGCTACTCAAAACGCCAGCTTGCTCCTTTGATGAACCGCACCGATTTTAATTTAGTCATTAAGGGAAATGGCTGGGTTTCATCACAAAATCCACCCGCAGGAACACCGATACAGGAGAATACAATCATTGAAGTCTATCTTTCTGAAGAATAATCTTGAACTTTTTGCAAAACGATTTCCTGAACTTTTTGAACAATTCAAATTAAAATATGGGACTTTTGACGACGATCGCATCATTGAAAATATCATGACGACTCACGACATTGAAATTACAACTGGCAAAGCTGGAAATATCACGATGCTACATCAGAAAAAAGCATTGCATTCCATGTACAATCCTATAAATGAAGCAAAAAAAATTGTTCAAGCAGCACACGATAAAGAATTTTCATGCGGGATTTTTTTTTCAATCGGATTAGGCTACGCAGCACATGAATTTGCCAAAGAATATCCACAAAAAAAATTAATTATTATTGAACCAGAAAGTGATTTTTTTCTTGTTGCTCTTGCATTTTTTGATTTTTCAACTATTTTAAATCATGCAATATGTATTCTTTTTGTCAATGCTCCGCCGCAAACAATTATTTCAATTTTGGAAAAAATCGGCTTAAATGAATGTTTTTGTTTTAAAGAAAAAAATCAAATGCAACATGCCGATCTTTTTTTTACGCAACTCGACAATTTAATAACTCGGAATACGCAAAAAAAATCGATTAATGCAAATACATTAGAAAAGTTTTCAAAGCTCTGGCTTAAAAATACTTGCAAAAATCTAAAAAAAGCAATTAATTGCGACAGCATACAACGCTACAAAGAAAAAACAAATCTTCCTGTTTGTGTGATTGCAGCAGGCCCCACGCTGGATGAATCTTTGGAATTTTTGAGCGAGTTAAAAAAACGATTTATTATTGTATGCGTTGACACCGCATTAAAAGCTCTGCTTAAACAAGGAGTTGAGCCTCATTTTATTGTCGTTTCCGATCCTCAATATTGGAATTATTGTCACTTACTCGGATTGAAAGCTCCCTCAAGCATTTTGATCACAGAACTTGCAGCCTACCCTGCTATTTTTCATTTTGACTGCAAGGAAATTATTTTATGTAGCTCGCTCTATCCGCTCGGCAATTTTATCGAAACTAAATTGTCTCCGTATGGAAAAATTGGTGCTGGTGGGTCTGTTTCTACCACCGCATGGGATTTTGCTCACTTTATTGGAAGCAAAGAAATTTTCTTGGTCGCACTCGATTTAGGCTTTCCAGAAAATAAAACGCATTACAAAGGTAGCACTTTTGAAGAAAAAAATCATCTAATGTCATATCGATTATTTCCGGTCGAAATTAATTCGGTGCAATCTTTGTATGGAGCAAGCGCATTTTTAAGCACAGATTACGAAGGCAACGCTATTTTAACCGACTCTCGCATGTCGTTGTATGCTTGGTGGTTTGAAAGTCGAGCTGCGGCATATCCTGACATTACTGTTAGCTCTATCTCAACGAAAAGTTTAAAAATCAATGGCATTCAAACAACATCCATTAAAAATTTGCTCAATCGACCAAACCAAGAGCAAAAAATTAAAGATTTTATCGACACAAAAAACAACATTTCATTTGAGAAAAAAAAAGATTTTCTCAATGCGATCAATGAGGCTAAAACGGCGTTACAAGAAATTAATTTTATTGCACAAAAAGGAATTATGCTCGCAAATGAATTTATTCAACTTGAAAAACGCACGAAAGATAAAAAAATAAACAATCGTCAAAACGAAATTATCGAAGCACTAAAAAAAATTGATACATCAATTTTAAATTCAAATGGAAAAGAGCTTGCATCGCTTGTATTTCCAAACGAAAAACAGCTGGCAAAGCTTACAAATCAGGCTCAGACGACTATAGAAAAGTCGCTCATTATTTACACAGAATTAGAAAAATCGGTTTTATTACACATCACGCAAATCGAAAAAGCTCTCGCTGAAATTTGTCTATAAATTATTTGAAACTCATTTGAGAAAGAGGCGATCCAATCCAAACGCCTTCGCCACCAAGATAATCCTGTTTTTTTCCCTCAATTAAAATCTGCACGCTATCGATCGAAAAAAACTCAGTTGCGGTAAAAACAACCTGCATTAACTGTCCTAAATAACCATCCACACCGTAGTTATTAAACTGAAAATCATCATTAAAATCGAGCACAGCCATTTTATTTTGAACGCTTGCTGAAAGCAAAACCGTTCCCGCTGGAATAAGCGAAATCAGCCCTTTTTCTACGTCTTCAATATCTGGGCCATTGAGCAAACTCATAATTGTTCCTTTTAATGGAGCTTGAGAATGCGGAATCAGGCGCGTTACATCCTTACGCAAAAGTTTTCCATCGCCCTCGATCATAACAAAATATAATTTTACCATTTGCGTTTTTGTGGTATTTGGATTTACTTTTTCTGTATTAACCGTTGTTGCAATGTCAATAATATCTGACTCTAATTGAGGATCCGCCTTTATTTCATCAGGGGCAACAACTGTCAAATCCGTTTCCTCAATCTGCAGCGGAGCTAGCAAATCAACATTAAGCGTTTCATCTTGTATGATAGCAGTGGATTTTCCATTTTCAGGAGGAAGCGGCAGCGTCGTATTTGGCTGCGGAATGCCAAAAACAACTTCAACAAATTTTGTTTCTTCAAGAACTCTTTTTATTTTATTTATATTAAAGACAAAGGATAAAACTAAAATGAAGATAAACATTACCCAAACAAATATGGTTGGTGCAAGTTGCGTTTTTTTATTTTTTTTCATATATCTTTTTGAGTATACAAAAAAAAAAGGAAAAAAGTCAATCGATTATTTGTAGGACTTTGATTAGCATTGCGTTCCTTGCAAAAATATACAAAAAAATGTAATGCAAAAAAAGATAGACAAAATATAAACGATCCAGTATATTAGACAAAAATTAAAAATCTGCAATAAAATAAAAATTAATTTTTCAAAAGACATTTTTTGTCTTCATATTATAGTACGATCACAGCATGCATACGAAGGAATTTATGAATAAAAAAAAATTACAAAATGCTCTTTCTAAGGCGGAAGAATTAGGAAAAAATGCAAGTGATGAAGATATAAAAAATATCAAAAAAAATATGCTTAAAATGAACAAAGGCCCTTTAGCAAAAATTTGGGACAAAGTGCAACAATTATGGGCAGCATTTTGTGCAAGCGAAACTCCCAGCAATATTAAAATAATTATTATTGGCGGACTTTTGTATATGATTATGCCTCTGGATCTTATTCCTGATATTATTCCCGGCGTAGGATTGCTTGACGATGCGGGCGTACTTTTGATGATTTTTTCAAAATTGATAGCACTTGGCGTAATCGCTGATGCGGCAGCTGAAGCCGTCAACAAAACAATCAGCTACATTACGCAAAAACACCGCGAAGATTTTAGAAAAAATTTGTGGAAAGAATTTAAGCAAACAATAAAAATTACAGCGATCAACCTTGCCATTATTTTGACAGGATTTTTACTTCTTTTTATAAGCCAAAAAATCACCACCATTCCATTCGCCCTTTTTTATTACAGTGTCTTACTTTTATTTTTGGTTTCGTTCATTTGGGGAGTTATTCGTTTAGTAAAAACAATCAAAAAATTTTACAAACCAGTTTTTAGCATTATAAAAAAAAGAAGCTTAAGAGACGGTCTTGCAGAATACTTTAAAAAAGAACAACCGTGGATTAATCTTGTAGAAAAAGGAGTAAAAACAACGAAAAAAATTCTACCTGTTTTTGAAAAAATTCCTGAATTAGAACAAATTATTGATGATTATATTCAGTTTCTAAAAAAAGATATTCGAATTATGATTATTTCGTTTACCCTTTATTATCTTATGCTTAATTTATTTTTACGACTCTTTGTAGCAGAGCAACTATCCACGCTACCAGTAATTAGTTTGTATTTATTTCCTTTTTTGCACTTTTTTTCTTGGATTTAAAAGTGATTCTAAAATAAAATTTATAATCCTCTTCCACTTTTATTATCTGCGTCGTTTTATTATTTTAATCACTTCTTGAATGATCGAATCTTTTAAAATTATTAATACGCCGATGCCACACACACTGTAGAACGTTACGCACAACGCAAGCGGAATGCCGTGCGCAATAAAGCGATTGTACTGAGCAAAAAAAGCCATGATGTGACGCTTTGCAAAAAATAACGGAATAATTGAAATGGTAGAAATAAGCACAATTTTTGCAACGTATAAAAAAATATTTTTGAGCAAAATAGTAATATCAAGGATTTTCTTTTGTGCAAGAAATACTAATAAAAACGCTGTGTTGGCAAGACTTGCAAGACTCACAGCGAGTGCGATTCCTCCTCCTTTCATGGGAGAAACTAAACTCCACGCAAAAGTCATATTTACAAGAAAGCCCAAAATTCCAGCCATTGTCGGAGACTTTGTGTTACCTTGTGCATAAAATGCCGGCGATAAAATGCGATTGAGTGCGATAAAAAATAATCCCATAATATGGAAAGTAAAGGCTTCTTTTGTTAGCTGAACGGATTCTGCGGTAAAACGATTGTTCTGAAAAATCAAAATAATAATATTTTCACGAAAAAGCAGGGCAAAAAAAGTAATCGGAATCGTGATAAAAGTTATAGTTTTTATGGCTCGCAACAAAACGTTATTAAATGACGGCCAATCTTTTTTTGTTGCAAAGGCAGATAAATCAGGCAAAAT
>JBOFTD010000142.1:0-2996 GCA_051651885.1 Treponemataceae bacterium | reverse complement strand
GAAAACTATCTTTATACTTGAGCAAAAGTCGAGTCGCCTTTAGTGCATCACGAGCACGAGTGTCATTATCACGAATAATAACCGCAAAAAGATCGATATTATCACCAGATTTTGTAACACCAATCTTTCGGGTAACTCGTACATCAAATCCATGACTTTTTAACTCTAAAATAGAATTCAATGCATTTTTTGAATCTCGAAAAGCCCCCACTTGCAGCCAACGATTGTTACCAATATCAGTAAAATATTCAGTAAGAGGATCTTGTTGAGGCGGCTCAACAACCAAATAATCCTGCAAAATCACATGATCCAAGCCATCCAATATTTCTTCTATTTCTTTAATATCATTACTCTTAAAGCCACCAACAGCAGCTACTGCATCCGTTGACTCATCTTCTATTTGCATATCATTATCTTCAGTTACAAAAATTTCTTGCTCAACTATAGGATTTTTTTCCTCAACTACAAGAATTTCTTCCTCACTATCACTTTCATGCGTCAGAATATCATCTTCATTATTAGGAGGAGAAGGAGAGCTATCATCTTGTATGTGCACGATTTCATCCTCATCAGAAATAGTTGTAGCATCAGTAAGCAAAGGCTCCTCAATAGAACTATCAGTTTCTGCAAACTCTTCCACAAAATCATTTTGAACGGGATCTAAAATATTTGAAGGCGGTGTAATAGAATTTTTTTGATTTTTAATAAAAAAAGGGGCTGCCGCAGAATGAAAAGTATCAACTGGTTGAGAACTTTTTTTTAAAAGCGTGGACTGCTCAGAAAATGAAGAAGCACAAAAAAGAAAAAAGGTCAGAGACAAGAAAAACTGACGAATACTGAAAAGTTGTTTCATACTATATTATCGACCGTTTTACAAAAAAAAGGTAATATCACGCAGAGAAAAAAGATGTTGTATTAATATTTTCAAACCAATCAAAATGAGTATAAGTCCACCCGCAAATTCAGCCTTCGATTTATACTTTAATCCAAAAAGATTTCCTGCTTGAATTCCAAGTATTGATACTACACAAGTCGTCAGGCCTATAAATAAAGTTGCCACACTTATATTTATGTGCGGAAGTAAAGCAAGAGTTATTCCAACAGCCAAGGCATCTATACTCGTTGCAAGAGCAAGAAAAAACATTCTCTTGGCATTAAAAGATTTATCAGAAATCGAGCAATCGTACGAAAAAGATTCTTTTATCATTTTTGATCCAATAAGTCCCAGTAAAACAAAAGCAATCCAATGATCGAGAAACGCTATATACATTTCAAAAGTCGATCCAAGCAGATATCCGAATAAAAGCATTAAAGCCTGAAAGCCACCAAACCATAGCCCAACAGACAGATAGTGGCTAGCTAAGAGTTTTTTGATTGATAAGCCTTTGCAAACAGAAACAGCAAACGCATCCATCGATAAGCCGATTCCAATAAGTAATAGCTCAATATATTCCATCACGAAACCTCAATGAATCAATAAAAAAGCCTTAAGAAAATTACTCTTCCTAAGGCGATGTTTATAAAATAGCTTATAAAAAAGAATTTTATATTCTCTTCTATAAAATACTACCAGCGGAAATGTGTAAAAGCTTTATTTGCTTCTGCCATTTTGTGGGTATCTTCTTTTTTCTTATATGCAGTTCCAGTATTGTTAAATGCATCGAGCAACTCAGCAGAAAGACGATCACTCATCCCTCGACCTGTTTTATTTCGAGCAGCAGCAATAATCCATCGCATTGCAAGTGCTTCACGACGAGAATCTCTAATTTCAATTGGAACTTGATACGTTGCACCACCAACACGACGAGATTTAACCTCAACCATTGGTTTTACATTATCAAGAGCTTGCATAAAAACTTCAATCGGCTCTTTTGGTGTTTTATCTTTAAGTTTTTCAATAGCGTCATAAACAATTTTAAAACACGTAGCCTTTTTTCCATCAAGCATTGTTCGTAAAACAAATTTTGAAACAACAGTACTGTTATATCGTGGATCAGGCAATAAAGCTCTGTCAACGGATTTATTTTTTCTTCCCATTTATAACCCCTTATGCCTTTGGCCTTTTTGCACCATACTTAGATCGACCACGCTTTCGATCTTCAACACCCAAAGCGTCTTTTGTTCCACGAATAATATGATAACGAACACCGGGAAGATCTTTTACACGACCTCCACGAATAAGAACAACTGAATGCTCCTGTAAGTTATGACCAATACCAGGAATGTATGCAGAAACCTCAATTCCATTACTCAAGCGAACACGAGCAACCTTTCTCAAAGCAGAATTAGGTTTTTTAGGAGTTTGTGTCATAACACGAGTACAAACACCTCGTTTTTGTGGGCAAGATTGTAAAGCAGGAGACTTAGTTCGGTTAGCACTTGCTTTTCGACCCTGTCGAATTAATTGATTAATAGTAGGCATGAGCCTTTACTCCTCTATATTATCCGTCAGCACTACGGAGAATTAACAATTTAAATAGTTTACATCAAAATTAGTTTTTTTGTCAAGCTAGTAAAGCTGTAAACTATTATTATCTCGTTAATAAAAATTATTCCACTTCTTGTGGTACACTTTCAGTAGCAAAACTTGATTGCTCTTCTTCTTCAAGCCTTCGCTTATCAAGAATTTGTTGCATCTCTTCATCCAAGTCTTTAGCATCCGCATCAAACAAACGAATATTTTTATAATGAGGGCTTCCCGTTCCTGCTGGAATTGGATGACCAATAATAACGTTTTCTTTAAGGCCTCGCAAAGTATCAGAAATTCCTGCAATCGCTGCATTTGTTAAAACTCGCGTTGTTTCTTGGAAAGAAGCTGCAGAAATAAATGAATCAATATTAAGCGATGCTTTGGTAATTCCTTGGAACATTGGCCGAGCAATAGCTGGCTGTCCACCCTCACTTATAACACGCTTATTTTCTTCATGGAATTTATACTTATCAACTTGCTGCCCGTAAATAAAACGAGTATCTCCTACAGCAACAATTTCAACCTT
>JBOFTD010000141.1:0-5930 GCA_051651885.1 Treponemataceae bacterium | reverse complement strand
CAGGAACTTTTGCTACAGATGCTCCTGTTTTACCACAAGAAATAATTTGGGATGTTGATGTTGCGGGTATTATTGATATTCGAAAAGAAACCGCCGTTATAAACATGGAGAGAGGAACCGTAACACAAAAAATTACAATAACGGTTTTAAAACCAGATGAAGATGTCACGATCATTGCAAAAGTTGCAGACTTTAATGATGAAGCAAAGTGTGTTATCCGCACTTTAGATAAAGACGCTTTTTGGATAACAGAAAATCCCTTTGGAACAGGTTATATAATTAAGGGACCTGGGGGTCTTTCTCAAACAGGAACAACGTTATATATTCCCGATATTATCAATGATATACCTGTTACGCAAATAGACGCAAATGCTTTTAGAGATTTAAGCACCCTTATAACAAAAATTATTTTACCAAAGTCTATTACATACATAGGTTTACAGGCTTTTATGGGAAGTAGTTTTTCAAACCTTGTAACAATTGAGTCGTATGCTCTTACTCCCCCTATTTTAGAAGGCAGTGGTTTATCTGATGTTTTTAATAAAATAAGTTTAGTTAATATTTACGTTCCTATTAAGTCCATCAAATTATATAGAATTGGGTGGAATTTATACGAAAAGTATGTAATTGGACTAGGTCAGTATAGAATTAATGTTCAAGCGACTGATGGTGGAGTAATTGTACCAGAAGAGCCCTCTGCAACACCAGGTATGCCCGTTATTTTAAATGCGGTAGCCGATGAAGGAAAAGAAATTGACTTACATAAAGGAATCGAAATTGTTTATAAAGACCCTGATAATGATTCAAAAGAAATTTCTGAAACATATTATGCTTTAAAATTTATTATGCCAGTTGCTGATATAAGTATTTTTGCAAGTTTTAAATTGAAAGCAGCAGGGGTAACAATAGATCCCGTTTCCATAACAGCTCTAACAGCCGATGGTAATAGAATTGATGTTGCTCGATTTGAATATTATTATGAAAGCGATGAAAAAGATGTGCTCTATATTGATGTATATAATCAAATTATAGATGGAACAGGGGTAAAAAATATACCCGGCTACCAGATTGATGGTTCAGGTTTTGTTGTTTCTGATACCTCGACAGGGATTGTTTATAGCGGAACCTTTGAAGTTATAAATCGCGGAGAAGGTGAACTTAAAGAAAGTGATATTTACTATCGATATAAATACCCAAAACCAAGAAGCTCCCTCTACACTATTACCGTTACGTGGTCTCCTAAAATCACACGTATCGCTGTGAAGGAATCTCCTGAAGCACAAAGAGGGCTTTTTGCGAATACGACAAAAGATACACCTCTTGCAAATCTTCGAATTTCTTATGGTTATAGTGGTCACATTCAAGATGTAGGAACAGGGAGTCCAGAAAAAAATCAAATAGGATTTCTCTCAACTGCCGTTCAACGAGGCCTAAAAGGAAAGAAAAATGATGACTCGAGGCCTTTAAGAAAAGAATGTATAGGTTTTGAATTCAATGTTGATGCGAATGGAAATTATACAGAAGATTTATCAAAGGTTGTGGGGCGCAGACAACTAATAGATTATTTTTACGATGTTTTAGGAGTCAAGACATTTAAAATAATTGATGGGGTAAAATGGGATATTGATCAAGAATCAATGGAATTGTATGTTGTTTGGGAAGGCCAAACATGGGATGTTACAGTACACACAGATCCTTTAAATAAGCGAGGTTTAGGCACAGCTCCTTACACCTTTAAATTTGAGTACGACAAACCAGTAAAGCTTAATTTTCCTGAGGATCACCTCGCAAAAGAGACTTTTGACTATTTTAATAAGGGATATGAATTTTATGGTTTTGCTACAACCCCTAATAACACAGAATCAAATGTTCTTAAACAAAACTATGGAGAAGGAACTTCTGTTGCCATGCCCATTTCTCAGGCGAACCCTACAACAGGATCACCGCAGACATTCTATTTTGATGAGAACTTCAATCTGCAGGCCGCTAATGAAGCGCTTTTTTCAACATGGGGACATCCGCTTGATGATGGAACTTCAGGAACTGTTATTGACGCAAATACAACTCTTTATGCTTGGTGGTCGGAGTACGTTCTTTTCATTGGGGAAGAAGCTGTTGAAGAAGAAATCGAATATGTAAATGAAAAATATGCCCCAAAAATTAAAAATACTATGGGATTTTATGAAATTTGGCGGCCAAGTGAGCTTATGCATGTTTCATTACGCACAAGATTATCTGAAAGTAATTTTATTCAAATGAAAGACATTAAACTTAATCCAAGCCCCGTTAACCCAGATGATAAAGATGGTTTGGAAATGATAAATGATGGCCGATGGCAACAATTTAGACCTATTAGTGGTATAGAAGGTTTTGGAGGCACTTATAATGGAAATGGATTTAAGATAAAAAATATTTACATAAGTGAAAAGGATAAACTGCCAAGTGTTGGTTTCTTTGGCACTGCAAATCCAACAGCTAATATTAGCAATGTAATTATTGAAAACGGCCTCATAGAAATAGATAGTACAAATGGAACGGGCATTGGAGGAATTGTTGGAAGTGCTAAGGCAGAAACTGCACGAGCTGCTCGTATTTCTCACTCTATAAACAGAGCTCTTATAAGAAGTAATATTTCAAACACTGGAGGGGTGATTGGTTTTTATGATGGCTTAATTTCAGATGCAACACCCCTTATACGGAAGCTTGGTAATGAAGGAAAAATAGAAGTAAAAGGAGCAACTTCTATTAACATAGGCGGAGTCATTGGTACTTTAGCTATCCAGTCGAGTGCCAGTATCCTTGTCGAATACTTATATAACACAGCATTTATTTCATCAGACACTTCTGGCACGGGTGCTGGTAACAGAGCAAATATGGGTGGATTAATTGGTTTTTTGAGCAGTGGTAATACGCTATCTATATCATTATCTTACAATACAGGCTCTTTAACTTCTGCAAATAGCGGTTTCATCGGCGGAATTGTTGGTGGCTTGAGCAATAACGCAATACCGGGGGGGCTTTCACTACGAAATGTTTACAACCGATCAAAGTTAATTACGGGAGCATCAAATATGTCTGCTGCTGTTGCTGATATAGGATCTCGCACTTATACTCTAAAAAATACTTATTTGATATCTGATTTCCTTCTTTCAACTTCTACTACATCAAATTCTATTTCTATCGGAGGCGGAGTTTCAAAAGCATCGAGTACAGGTGCAAAAATTGTAACGGTTAACACACAGCAGATGCAAACAGGAGATAAAAATTTTATTGTACTAAACACAGTAAGAGATCAAGATAATTTACCAACCGGTACTTTTACGCGATGTTTTGCAGCAGTAGATTCAAACTTCCCAACTCAAGGAGCTTATGAGCTGGACAACTATTATATCACAGAAATAAAAGATACTGATAAAATTCAAGATATTCTTGGTAAAACAGGAACGCCTCCTTTTTCTCTGGGAGCAGCAAATTGGAGTTACAACCCAAATCTTAAAGATGTAATTGGAACAGGAAGCAGAGAGCAAACAATAAATGGACTTTGGGTGCTTTCGGGAGTTGGACCGGATTCTCCTAACTGGAAAGGATACTGGGAAAATTAAACAAATAAAAGGTTTTTAAAAAATAATAAAGGAGGATTATATGAATATAAAGAGCTTTTTTTGCACATGCTTTTTCTTGTTGATACTTTTTACTAGTTGCAAAGAAGTGTATCAAACGGCCGAGTATGAAGTTATCATTGATGATATTCCAAATGCACAAGTTATTATTGAAAATAATAAATTTTTTACTGGGCAGCGTGTTAATGTCTCTATTTTTCCTGCCCCCAACTTTAAACTAAAAGAAAATTCTTTTATATATGAATTTGAGGGACGACAATTTCCGATTACGCAAGGGAGATTTACAATGCCCTCTGCTACTACGTACATTCGAGCAAAAATCATTAGCGAACAAGAATTTGCTTTTAATTTTACTAAGGGATCAAGTGTTTCTTTTGTAAACTCTATGAGGCTTGTTGTGAATGTTCAGCCTACAGACAGTGAGATAAATACAGTTCCAGAAGGTTTTCCTCTTAAGTGGATTCCCTCTGATAGTAATATTATTGTTTCTGATATAACACCTGTCTACCTTGATACGACAGGGTTATACCTTGCAAGTGCTGTTATTAGTGCACCTGCAGGCACCAAAGGAACAGTAACGGCATTGTCCATCGATGATGAGATATCGATTAGCTGTGAAGTTCTTTCGCTTTCTAATATATTTGAAACAGAAAATCTCTCAAAAGCACAAGGATCTTTATCAATCACTGGGATAAGAAATAATATTACAAACTTGACAGAGCTCCGTATTCCAAATGAAATAGATCAAAGTCAAGTATATTCCATTGCTACTGATGCGTTTAAAGATTTGATAAATCCTTCGCGTATTAAATCTATTATACTCCCCTCGACTTTACAAGAAATTAATCCTCGAAGCTTTTCTACGCTTGATGGAGTAAAAAATATTTTTTGTTATACTGAAAATATTCCTATTATTGATTACTATATTGATGATTTACCATTCTCTAAAAAAAGTTTAGCTGCAATTCATGTGCCAAAAGATGATATTCCTACATATGAAATTCACTGGGCTCCCTACATTGAGTACATAATAACTTTTTCAGATAATCGTATCTTCTTAGACAAAAATATTGAAAATGGCGATTTTTATGTAGCAACTCCTTCTGCACCTATTTCTGCACGAGGTGCAACAGAAGGAGAAGCAGTTATAATTTTACCAAACCCAAACAATCAGGTTGGTGAAAAATACAGAGTAAAAAATGATTCAGTAAAGCTATACAAGGTAGATGAATATAATAATCCTGAAGAATTTCCTTTCTCTATTTTATCCGGTAATTCTCTAACATTTCAAATGCCCAGCTTTCCTATTTTTATAACACTTGAATTTGAGAATATTTCAAGAAACGTAACCTTTGTTGAAATTGCTTCCATTGCACAAAGTATTGTTGTCTCATATGATAATGATAGCAACCCAACCTCAAGGATAATTGAAATTATTGGACAGCAAGGATTTCAAGTCAATAGCATTACAGCTTCTTCTGGTGAAATAACACAGCTCTCTTATGAAGCAGAAAAAGCTTTTTATAAATATTCATTAAGAACTGATTCTATTGATGAAAGTGTCCATATTGATATAGTTTGGATAGGTTTGAGCTATACATTTATTCTCGATAAAAATATGGAATCGTGGGCGACCCCAAAGTTGGTTGTAGCAACTGCCATCGCAGGACAAGAAATGCCTTTAGACATTGACATTTCAGTTCAAGAAAAACCTCAAAGTACACTTGAAGGTATTTATTATGTTGACGCTAATGGTAATATCGATGAAAACAGAAAATACTATCGTGTTATTAATGGGGCGATGTCTTCTAACAAGATTTGGGATATCAACACTAGTAATGAGACATTTAGAGCTGTTTGGACTGGAGATGTAACAACTGTCACTCTGATAGATAGCTTTGACGAGAGCTTTATAGGATCAATAAATGCTCGTTATGACAATGCTTTACCAAAAATTACTATTCCAAAACGAACAGGATATGTTTTTCTAGGATATTATATTAGACGTGTCGCTTCAGGAAGTGGACTACCTGATTACTATTACTATGATCAAAACGGAAATGCGTATCAAGATGGAAACAAGTCTGTTAACTGGGGATATTATCACAAAGGAAATGGAGATGGAACTGACGACTTTTATCGTATGGATCCTAATAACCCTATTCTCTATGCACGGTGGACAACCGTCACGTGGGATGGAACATCCCAAGAACCTCCTCAAGAAAAAGATGCACAGGGTCTTTACTACGCTATTTATACACCAATGCATTTTGCATTTTTAGTTAATCATGCTGATGATGAAAGATTTTT
>JBOFTD010000140.1:0-8007 GCA_051651885.1 Treponemataceae bacterium | reverse complement strand
AAATCTTAAAAAAATATAATATTGTAACGCTTCCTTTTCAAAAAGAAAATATTACGAGTACTGTTGAAATTGTTATTTACTCGGCGGCTTATAAGATTGATTCAAATCCTGACTTAATAGAAGCAACAAAAAAAAATATTCCCTGCATTTTATACTCACAAGCCTTAGGCGAACTTTCAAAAACCTCCTATAGTTGTGCTATTGCGGGTGTGCATGGAAAAACTACAACAACAGGAATTGCAGGTACTATCATAAAAAATATTAATTTAAAGGCACAAGTGCTTGCTGGTAGTGTAATAAAAACATTTAACAATTCTTGCACCATTAATCAAGGAAATAAATATTTTATTGCAGAAACCTGTGAATATAAAAAACACTTTATGAGTTTTTATCCAAAAAAAATTCTTCTTACCAGTGTTGAAAGTGATCATCAGGATTTTTATCCATCTTATGAGTCAATTCGTGATGCTTTTGTATCTTTTATTTGTCAATTACCCCAAAAGGGACAACTCATTTACTGTGCTGATGATAAAGGTGCTTGTGAAACCGCTTTTATTGCTAAACAAAAAAGAGTAGATATTCAGCTCATCCCGTATGGAGAAGATAAATCAAGTTCTTATAAAATCACTTTTGAAAAAACAGAAAATGAAATACAAAATTTTAGTGTAAATAATATTCATTATGAACTAAGGGTTCCAGGAAAGCATAACGCCTTAAATACTTGTGGCTGCATTGCCTTAGTAATGGAATTACTAAAAACCGAGCAAGCCGAAAATCCTATTGATTTTGATGATATGATACAAAAAATTCAAATTGGTGTAAAAGAATTTGCAGGATCTCGCCGTCGATGCGAAATTATTGGCGTTAGAAAAAATATTCTTTTTATCGATGATTATGCACATCACCCGACGGCAATAAAAACAACACTTGCAGGATTAAAATCATTTTATCCAAATCGACGTTTAATAGTCGATTTTATGTCTCACACCTATTCACGTACCGAAGCTCTTTTGGAGGAATTTGCTGATGCTTTTACTGATGCAGATATTATAATTTTGCACAAAATTTATGCATCAGCACGAGAGAAATATGCAGGAGGCGTAACGGGAAAAACGCTTTTTGAAAAAGTTGAAAAAAAACACCAAAATGTTTATTATTTTGAAGAATTTATTGAGGCAAAAGATTTTATTCTGATGAAATTACAAGACAATGATTTATTTGTTACACTTGGAGCCGGTGATAATTGGAAGCTTGGTAAAGATTTATATTCGATTCTTTAAAATTTTAGATGCTTTTTTTGCAACAAGCGTTGCAGGATTATCTTGCGTTATAAAATAGTTTGCCCCAAGATTAAGAGCCCTTGTTATATCTTGTTTATCGCAGGGGGGAGAATAAATAATTACCCCCGCGTAATATTTTTTTTCATGAAAATGCACAAGAATATCAAACCCCGTTATTCCTTTTAAAAATATATCAAGAACAACGATATCGTAATTTATTTTGTTCGTTGCTAATAAAAATTCAAGTCCTGAATAAAAAAGATCAACTTTGCAGGGAAACGATTTAAAAGCTTTTTTTATCTGATACAAAATAGTATCATTTTCTTGCACAATAGCAATCTTTATGCCGCCAAAAAGTTTTTGATCGCTTGAACCATCTTTTGAATCATTAAAAAATGCTAATTGAATCGTTCCACTCGTAATACTATCTGCTGTTTCTGTTAGAATATTATTAATTACCGCATTTGAGGCATCATTTATATTACGATTTACAACTTTACCCAGAATATTACTAATATCTGAAACAATTTCGATACTAGCATATTGCGGGTGCCCACGAATAAATTTTTTGGTAAAGTCATCAAAAGAAAGAATCTTCATGTTTTTACCACGAATTCTAGTGTCAAATAATACATTATTAATCAAATTCTCTAAATTCGGGCCATCCATAAAAGAAAGTGTTAGATTTGTTAGCATTAAAATAACTTGCGGATTTTCAAAATTATATTCATCTAGCAATTCAATAATTCGATATTTTAATAGAATGAGTTTTTCGCGATTTAAACCTTTTGCGATTTCGATAAATAAAATATTATTATTTACATGAACATCCATAAGGCACGGTGTAATATCCAATGAAATTGTTTTTCCAATAATACTGCCAATTATTTCGCATAAAACATCAATTTTAATGGGACGAGTAAAATATTTTATAATTTTATATAATGCAAGCTCTGCTATTTTTTCTTTTTCGATTTTTTCGCCAATCAAAATAACTGGGATATTTTTAGTATTCTTATTATTTGACTTTTTTTTTAAAAATCGAAGTATGATATCAAAAGATACTTGTGTTCCATAAATAATTAAATCAGGAAGATTTGCATGCAGTTTTGTAAAAGAACTTTTTTCATCTGTAGCAATTTCCACCTGAATTTTTTCAATATTCAGTTTTTCTTTGAGATATTCTCTAAATAAAGGGTGTTCATCAACAATTAATATTTGTTTCATTTTTCCCAAAAATTCACACACGTACTTTTTTTCATATTAAATGTTATCCATATAATTTTCATTTTTCAATGAGTTTTATTTATATTATAGCAAGAGTATCTTTTTGGTCAAGGGTTTGATTCTTGTCTATCAAAAATTTGGAACTATTTTTTGCTCTTTTTTCAAAAACAAGCTTAACTGAAGATGATTTTCTCCTTTGATTCGTGCTTGCAGAAATTAAAGTATTTGTATAGAATGCACTAGCCATATCCAATAAAAAATACTATTTTTAACTTATAGAAATTTATGGTTAATTAAATTGTGGGAGAAACTATGTTTGCAATAACTACCGCTATTTTAAAAGAACTTAATATTGTACACTGTTTTTATCAACAAGATAATCGTTTTATTTTTTGTACGCCAATAGCTTTTTCTTCAGATGGCTGGAAGGTGCAGTTTGATATGCCACCGGCAACAGATAGTATTAAATTATTTATAAAAGTCGCAGAGCATTTATACACGTGTCCCACTTCTTTAGTCGCCGCAACTGATAAAATTTACATTGCACATATTAGCTTTCCGAGTGTTCTTGCAAAAGATATTGACAGGCTTGTTTCCAAATATGAATTTGAACATCGTAGTGAAAAAAGACACATGATTATTGATTTTCAAGATTTTAATCTTCGTGATGAGCTTCAACGCGTTGTTATTGATAATAAGTCATATTTTTGTAAGGTGAGTGATGTTTCATTTAAGGGATTATGTTTAACTACCTTTGATATTGAAAATATCCGAGCTGAAATTGCTCGAATACAATTATCTTTCGAAAATTCCTTAGAGATTATAGAACTTAGTAGTATGATTGTGCGTATTGTGTATGGCAAAAATATGGCAAAAATTAGTTTTAATCACATTGAACCGATAAATCCATTGTATCTTGATGAAGTTAGAAAACTTGAGCTACAAAGATTTTCATAAATCGTAGCATAAACTAACCTCGAGGAGCTTTAGCAGGATCGACAGGATCATTATTCAAAAAGACCATTAAATTTAGTGTTGGTTTGTGAGTAATGCTATCAATTCCGATAATACCAACTTCATCGCCAAAAATAACTTTTTCACCTTTTCGAACGCTAATTGACTCAAGACCTCCATACACATAAATATGCCCTGTGTTTTGTGAATGTACAAAAACAACATTTTCAAATCCGCGATATTTTCCCGTATAAATGACGACACCTGATTTTATCGTCATAACCTTATCTTTTTTTTGTGTGGTAATTAAAACGCTACTCACTTTGCCATTTACATAATTTATATCTTGGGGTTTTACGGGCCAAATTATATTTGCATCAACTTTTTTTTGATCGTATGAACGAGGATCAGAGGGAGAAATAGAAATATTTGACGGAAGATTTGGTAATGGTGTAGGGGAAGGCGTTTTTTTTATTGCAATATATGCATCTGAATTAGGAATTAAAATACGTTGTCCCACTTTTAAAACAGATTGTTCATTCATTTCATTAGCTGAACGCAGTGTATCAAGTTTTATACCATTTTTGCGTGCAAGACTAAAAAGGGTGTCGCCTTTTTTTATGGTATATTCAGATAAAATTACATTAATTTGGGGATCTTGCTCAACTACAGAACGACCAACATGTTGTGGTACCGTTGCTATTTCACTCGTAGTATTAACAGGAATATGTATAACTTGATCAACAGCAATTTTTGTTTGATCTGTAATATTATTTAAGCGACATATTTCATCAACGGTAGTGTTATATCTTCGTGCAATAGAATAAAGCGTTTCACCTTTTTTAATAATATAGGTTGTGCTTTGGCTATAAAAAATAGCAGTAAAAAAAGATATATACATAAAAAATAAAAAAATTCGCTTCATATTTCATATATCGGCAAAAAAGATAAAAAAAAAGCACAAATCTTTTTGAAAAAGTAAAAAAAAACTTAATCTTCTAAAAAAAATACCGATACATCGCAACCATTAACCATTTGCCCTTGCGGATAGAGTTTTCGTAATTTTTTTTTGCCTTCAGTGAGGTGGATAGAAGTAATTCCATGCTGAATTGAACTGGTTGCTTCGAGGTAGGCTGCAATATGATCAGCACAGCGAATGAGTTTTCCATCAATTGGTTCGTAATCGCTTGTATTATAATTTTTATTAATATCATCAAAATCTTTTTTTTCAGTATTATTTTTATATTTTATACGATTTTCAAATTCATCATTCGTAAAATACAAGAGTTCTGTGCTAAAAAAATCTTCCATCAAAGGTAAAAGCTCTGCTGTAACAATGTCATCTTCAATATGTTTTACAATTTCAGGCAGTTTTTGCGTTGCTTGTTTTACAGGAGAAATAATATCTCGGGTAACGGCTTCAGGCAAGTCATGGAAGAGGGCGGAGAAAAAATTATTGTAAATGCGTTTTTTATTTTTGGTGATTTCGCTTTGTCGACTTAAAAGCAAGGTGAGGATTGCAACAAAAAAAGAATGTCCCAACACTGATGTCTTTGGAATTCGAGGTGTTTGATTCCAGCGTATTTGGTACCGTAATTTTTCAATCATGAGTAAAAAAGTAAACGGGCGTTGTTTCGTTACTAAAAGTTGTAAGCCTTTTAAATCAAGAAACTCAGAAATATCTTCATTTAATTCATTGGCAACTTTTTGCAAGGTCATTTTTTCATTTACTAATTCTAATAATTGAAACTCTCGAAGGGATGAATACTTATGTGCTGCACGAAAAATTCGTTTTGCAAGGAGTGTCGGCTCGTCAATAGTTTTTTCATCATTTTTAAGGTACGACTCAAATTCGGCATACAGCTCACTATCGATTAAATCCTTGTATTGTTCAAGAACCCAGTCGATTAGCTTTTTGTATTCGGAGGGATAGCTTTTTTTTATCATCCTTTGAATAGGTGCTTTTATATCACACAAGGCAATTTTTTTTAAAAGCTCAAATAATGAAGCATAAATCATCCAATGCCAATTAACTTTTTTTCCATTATTTTCTTCAAATTTACCTAAAATATATGCGGTAATCATTTTTTCTGCTGATTTATCCATTTCGATTAATTCGATGGGGCGAACAAAATCACTCCAGCGTTCGATGGTAAATGCTTCAAATATTTTTAAGGCAAACTGTTTACTTATCATTGTTTAAATATATAGGAAAACTAAAATTTTGTCAAAAGATATGATTGACAAAAATTATGTATAGGTATATGTTTATATAAATAAGTTTTTAACTTAAGATATAATTGACAAAGTAGGCTAAAATCTTAGTTGTCAATAATATCTTAAAACTAAAAAAATGAGGTGTTTTATGGCTACAAATGATGATATTGTACCCGGTTTTAGTGAAGAGACAGATGACAGCTTGCGTATTACGCTTGAGCGAGTTTCAGATAATGCTGCGACGCTTGTTCTTGTTTTGAATGGTTATGTCGATACATATAACTCAAATTTTTTCCAAAAAAGAGTAACAAAAGCAGTTGAGGGTGGATTTAAAAATCTTATTTTTAATTGTTCTGCTTTAAGTTATGTCTCGTCAACAGGAATTGGTTCTTTTACCTCTTTTTTAAAGCTGGTAAAACAAAATGGAGGAGATATTGTTTTATTAGATATTCAGCCAAAGGTTTATGAGGTTTTTCAATTATTAGGATTTTCACAGTTTTTTAATATCAAGGATTCTGTTGAAGATGCTATTGCGGTTTTTAAGCAGTCAACTACAAAATCTTTTGATTTATTTCCGAAAATCTTTTGTTGCCCGATATGTGATAAAAAAGTAAAAGCAAGTAAGGCTGGTCGTTTTAAGTGTTCTGGTTGTAGTACTGTCTTAGCCATTGATGAGCAAGGAACCGTTTCGCTCGGTTAAACATTTATCTATTATATACAAAGACTGTAAACTAGATGTTTGCAGTCTTTTTTCTCTCTCTACTAACGAATCCCTGATTGTTCGAGCATTACCGTGTAAAACATAGCGATGATGTCTTTGTAATACAAACGATGTCAGTTAAGCGATCCCACATCAATGGAATAGAGAATTTCTGGGGAGTTGTAAAAAAATACGACAACACTAATAACTCTTTTATATTATGAAGAGTAATAGTGCTGATCGGTACTTTTCTAATTATTAAAATAAAAATAGGCCGGATAGGGAGGGTGTTTTTGTAACTGATCTGTGATAATAGAGGGAAGATTATTTGTTTTTGCTTTGAAAAGAGACTCTTGTCCAATTAAAAAATCATAAAAATTCGTGCTTGGTCGATTGACAAATTCTCTCATATCAATATCACTTTTGAGTTCTAGCTCAATTTTCATTTTTTCTACCATTTGGTCATAGTAAAGTATGTCATCAATGAGATGGTATTTTTTGCTTTGATTTGCAGTGTAAATACGACCGTCTGCAAGTTCTTTTACATCAGAAAGTTGAAGGCGACGACTTTGTGCAACAATATCGGTAAACTGCTCGTATGCTTCATCAGCAATCGATTGCATGATTTCATATTGTTCTTCGGTGATAGGGCTGTTCAAATTGAGCATGTTTTTATTTTTGCCTGATGTGAAAGTCGTCATTTTTATGCCGTGTTTTTCCATTAGCTCGCTTAAATCAATTGAGGCTCCACTGATAACACCAATTGATCCTATAAGTGCATTTCTATTTGCTATGATCGTATCTGCTGCACATGCAATATAATAACCACCCGATGCACCAAGTGTTGTTATATATGCCCATATTTTGCGCTCTTTTGTTTCGTCTTTATATTGCATTAAGGCATTATACACTTCATCCGATTGATATACGCCACCACCCGGTGATTCAATAATGAGGAGAATACCTTTATTACGCTTATCATCTATAAGTCCTTTAATAGTACTTAAAAGCCATTTATGATCGTACGTTTTATTTTTATTTTCAATGACACCTTCAATTTTTATAACGGCAACGTAGTCTTTCGTAATAGGAGTAACTTTTGGTACAGACGTATTTTGTGATGATCCGCCAATAAAAGGAATTCCTTGTAATGGATTTTGCATTAAAAATGAAAATGGATTAAGGGTGGTTTTTTCTGTAAACATTCCTATTAAAGCTGTTATAGTTGCAACAGCAACGATAGCAATTAAAACGCCTAATCCTGAATTGACCTTTTTTTTCTGATTTTTATACGCCTGATTTGTTGACGAGTAGCGTTGATGAGAGCGAGCATTTTCAAATCCTTGGTATTCATGGGCATTTTTAGGGGGAATATAGCTTTCTTGTTTTGATTTGTCATTCTCTCCTTGAGCAGAAGAGAGTGCCTCTTGTTGCAGTTTATCGTTGTCTTCATTATAATTTGACATCATTTTTCCTTTGTTATAGCAAATTTTATTTTTTATTGCAAACGCAATAAGTCTTTATACAAAAAGTAGAGAACTTTTTTATAAGTAGGCTCCATAATCGCCTTCATGTGGAGCTTGTTCAAAGTCGTTTTGACTTAGTCTTCCTGTTGCAATAGCTTGTTTT
>JBOFTD010000139.1:0-9669 GCA_051651885.1 Treponemataceae bacterium | reverse complement strand
TTCGAAGGCGTCTAGTCGTTTGACGTAAGCCTCGGAATTGTAAGGGGAACCTAATGGCTCTTAAAGTATATAAGCCGGTAACTGCGGGAACTCGAACACGGATCGATTTACGCAGGGATGAATTAACCACTGATAAACCTCATAAAGGTTTGTCTTATGGGTTGAAGGCAAATGGTGGACGCGGTGCAAAAGGTCGTATTTCTGTTCGTCATCAAGGTGGTGGACACAAACGAAAGTATCGTGACATTGATTTTAGAAGAAACAAGCACGGAATTCCTGGTGTTGTTCGTACGATTGAGTACGATCCAAACCGTAGTGCTAATATTGCATTGATTTTTTATGCAGATGGTGAAAAGCGTTATATTCTTGCTCCTCGTGGATTGCAAGTTGGACAGAAGGTTCTTTCTGGCGAAAACGCTTCCCCAGAAGTCGGAAATGCTTTACCGTTAGAAGCAATTCCTGTTGGATTTACTGTGCATAATATTGAGTTGACTATTGGAAAAGGTGGACAGTTAGTTCGATCTGCAGGTACAAGTGCACTTGTCGCGGCAAAGGAAGGGGACTATGTTTCCATCAAACTTCCGTCAAGTGAGCTTCGCCGAATACACAAAAAGTGTTATGCAACTATTGGCGTTGTTGGAAATGAAGATCACATGAATACGAGTCTTGGTAAGGCTGGTCGTTCACGCTGGAGAGGCATTCGCCCATCTGTGCGTGGTATGGCTATGAACCCTGTTGACCATCCGCTTGGTGGTGGTGAAGGTAGCGGAAAGGGACGTAATCCCGTAACGCCATGGGGTCAACCTTGTCGAGGTTATAAGACTCGTAAAAAACGAAAAGTTTCTAGTAATTTTATCATTACCAGACGTAAAAAATAGTTGTATAGGAGCAAACAGTGTCAAGATCTGTTAAAAAAGGACCTTTTATAGAGAAAACTCTTTATAAAAAGGTAATCGAAATGAACAAATCGAGTGATAGAAAAATGATAAAAACATATTCTCGCTGTTCAACAATTATTCCTGAGATGGTTGGAAACACTATTTCAGTGTATAATGGTAAAGCATGGGTTCCAGTATATGTTACTGAAAATTTAGTTGGTCATAAGCTTGGAGAATTTTCTCCTACGCGTGTGTTTCGTGGCCATGCTGGTTCTGATAAAAAAGCTGGGAGATAGATGAGATGGCTGAAAATCGCAAATATATAGCCACTACAAAGTTTCTCATTGCATCGCCAACTAAGGTTCGTCCTGTTGCAAACGTTGTAAAGAGAAAACCTTGTTCTGAGGCTATGGCAATTCTTGAAAATATGCCGCAAAAAGGTGCTCGTTTAATTCGTGGAACTATGAAGTCAGCTATTGCAAATGCTCTTTTTGCAAATAAGAAACTTGATGAAGATATGTTGTATGTGAAGGAAATTCGTATTGATGAAGGTCCTCGTCTTAAGAGAGTATGGTTTCGAGGTAAAGGTCGAGCAGATATGCTTTTAAAACGTATGTGTCATATAACCGTCATAGTTGATGAAAAGGCGGAGGTATAACTGTGGGTCAAAAAGTAAATCCTATAGGATTACGTTTAGGGATTAACAAAACATGGCAATCCCGTTGGTATGCAGATTTCCGTGAGTATGGAGATTTGTTGCATGAAGACTTAAGAATCAGAGCTCTGATTAAAAAACTGCCTGAGTGTAAAAATGCTGACATTGCAGAAGTTGAAATTGTTCGTCATCCGCAAAGGGTAACGATTGTAATTCACACTGCGCGTCCAGGTGTTATTATTGGGGTAAAAGGTGCTAATATTGAATTAATTGGTGCCCAAATCCAAAAGCATGTTTCTAAAAAGGTTCAAATTAAGATTCGTGAAATCAAGCGAGCTGAGACAAATGCTTCTTTAGTTGCACAAAATATTGCACGTCAGTTGGTTAATCGAGCTTCTTTTAGACGAGCGATGAAGCATGCTTCATCAAATGCAATGAAAGCTGGTTGCCAAGGGATTAAAATTCGTTTGAGCGGTCGTTTAGGCGGAGCTGAAATGTCTCGAACTGAAGAGCATAAAGAAGGACGCGTTCCTCTTCATACCCTTCGTGCAGATATTGATTATGCTTTTGCTGAGTCTTTTACAACATTTGGAAAGATTGGTGTTAAGGTTTGGATTTATAATGGCATGATGTATTATAATGAGCAAAACACTGATGCTGGTCAACTTTTGAAAAAAAGACGCGATAGAACAGATCGTAATGAGCGAAGTGAGAGGCCAGATCAACGGCCAGCAAGATCTGAAAAAGCAAGCGTGGCTGAAAAAAAGCCTGCAGCTAAAACAGAGAAAGCACCTGTTGAAAAAAAAGAAAAATCTTCAGTTGAAGCGACTTCTAAAAAGGTACCTGCAAAAGAAACCGTTAAAGAAGTGCCTTCAGCAGAGGGAACTTCTAGCGAAGTAGTTGCAAAAACTGAAAAAAAAGCAGCTGCTCCAAAAAAGCCTCGAGCAAAAAAAGAAGATGCAAAACCTGTAAAGGAGGCTAACGATGGCGTTGAGTCCTAAGAGAGTTAAGCATAGAAAAGTACAGCGTGGCCGTATTAAAGGTAATGCGACGCGTGGTAATGAGTTAGATTTTGGGGATTATGCCCTTGTAGCATTAGAACCATTTTGGCTTACCAACCGACAAATTGAAGCAGCTCGTGTTGCTTTGAATCGTCGGATGAGTCGTAAGGGGCAAGTTTGGATACGGATTTTTCCAGATAAACCATATTCAAAAAAGCCTGCTGAAACTCGAATGGGTAAGGGAAAAGGTGCTCCAGAGTATTGGACTGCAGTTATTAAGCCAGGTCAAATAATTTTTGAAGTTACTGGTGTTGATCAATCAATAGCTGAAGCTGCAATTCATCTTGCTGGTAGCAAGTTACCTTTTAAAACAAAAATTGCATATAGCAATGCTGTTGAATAAGGAGAGCTAAATGGCAAAGGTAAAATCAAAATCTGATAAAGAGTTGACATATTCTGAACTTGTTATTAAACGTAACGAGTTGAAGAAGAAGTATATGGATTTCCGTTTTCAAAAAATTATTGGAACGGTAGAGAATCCCATGCAAAAGCGTATGATGAGACGAGAAATCGCAACATTAAATACGTTCATACGGCAAAAAGAAATTGCCGGTTTGGATAAGTAGGAGTTGACCGTGGAAGAACAAAACGTTCATAAGCCGGTACGTCGTGAATTTGTTGGCAAAGTTTCAAGTGATAAAATGGATAAAACCATTGTTGTTTCTGTAACAACCAAAAAACTTCACCGGTTGTATAAAAAATATGTTACGCGTGTCAAAAAGTATAAGGCACATGATGAGAAAAATGATGCTCACATTGGAGATACCGTTCGTATTGTTGAGTGTCGCCCAATAAGCAAAGAAAAGTGCTGGCGCCTTGCTGACATAGTTGAGCGGGCTCGGTAATTAAGGAGAAAGTGTAAAATGATTCAGATGCAAACGTATTTGAACGTCGCTGATAACTCCGGAGCAAAACTTGTTCAATGTATTAAAGTTATTGGTGGTTCTCATCGTCGATATGCAAGTATTGGTGACGTAATTGTTGTTGCAGTAAAGGATGCAAATCCGACTTCTGCAATTAAAAAAGGATCTGTTGAAAAAGCAGTTATTGTTCGCATTTCCAAAGAATATCGACGACCTGACGGAACGTATATTCGCTTTGATGATAACGCTTGTGTTATTATTGATGCAAATAAAAATCCAAAGGGAAAGCGTGTTTTTGGTCCTGTTGCCCGTGAACTTCGAGATATGGATTACATGAAGATAGTTTCACTTGCACCAGAAGTACTGTAATGCAGGTTCTTAAGGAGTAGTTGAATATGATAAAAAAATTCAAAATCCGTAAGGACGATACGGTTGAAGTGATTGCAGGAAAAGACAAAGGAAAGCGTGGAAACGTTATTCGGGTTCTTCGTGATAAAGATCGCATTCTTGTAGCTGGCGTAAACATCGTAAAAAAAGCGATGAAAAAACGAACGCAACAAGATCGTGGTGGTATCATCGAAATTGAAGCACCTTTGCACATATCAAATGTAATGATTGTTTGCAAAAAGTGCGGTCCTGTGAAAATTGGATATAAAATTGACGGCGAAAACAAAAAACGTGTTTGTCGTAAATGTGGAGACAGTGTATAATGGCAAATTATGTACCTCGGCTTAAGAAAGTCTATAAGGAAAAAATTGCTCCCGAATTATTTAAAGAACTTGGCTACAAGTCTGTTATGCAAATACCAGAAGTTAAAAAAATTGTAGTAAGTATGGGCATTGGGGAAGCTTTGACGAACAAGAAACTTCTTGATGCTGCAGTAACTGACTTAAGTATGATTACTGGTCAGAAGGCTGTGAAAACAAGGGCAAGAAAAAGCATTGCTAACTTTAAATTGCGTGAGGGCAATGAGATTGGAGCTAAAGTAACGTTACGTGGTTCTCAAATGTATGATTTTTTGGATCGCTTAGTAAACGTTGCGTTGCCTCGTGTTAAGGATTTTCGTGGAATAAAACCAAACGGTTTTGATGGAAACGGAAATTATTCTCTTGGAATTACCGAGCAAATCATTTTTCCAGAAATTGATTTCGATAAAATCGAAAGAGTTGCTGGATTGAATATTAGCATTATAACGAATGCTAAAACTGATAATGATGCTCGTGTTTTACTTACCAAATTTGGTAT
The DNA here is from genome assembly GCA_051651885.1 of Treponemataceae bacterium. GTDB lineage: Bacteria > Spirochaetota > Spirochaetia > Treponematales > Treponemataceae > JBOFSR01. The sequence continues at coordinate 4,967 of JBOFTD010000139.1, read as the reverse complement.
GCCCTTTAGGAAATAGGTGAAAGTTAATGGCTAAAAAATGCTTAATAATCAAAGCTAATGCAACACCTAAGTATAGTACTCGAAAGTACAATCGCTGTAAGGTGTGTGGTCGTCCCCGTGGATATTTGCGAAAGTTTCAAATGTGTCGTGTTTGTTTTCGTAAATTAGCAAGTGAAGGTCTGTTACCAGGCGTTACTAAATCTAGTTGGTAGGAGGAAGAAATGAGTGTTTCAGACCCTATTGCAGATATGTTGACAAAAGTACGTAATGCAACTATGGCTCGTCATGAGAAAGTAGATATTTCCGCTTCTAAATTAAAGTTAGAAATTGTGAAAATTCTAAAAAATGAAGGATACATCAAAAACTTCAAAAAAACAGTTGTGGATGGTTTTAATCAAATCCGCATCTTCTTGAAATATGATGATTCAAATGAACCTGTAATACATGGATTAAAGAAAATATCGACTCCTGGTCGACGGGTGTATTCAGGCTATAAGGATATACCACGAATCTATAACGGTTATGGTACTGTGATTGTTTCAACATCGCTTGGTGTTACAACGGGTAAACGAGCATCTGAGAAGATGGTCGGTGGCGAATTGATTTGTTCAATTTGGTAGAAAGGAGAATATATGTCTAGAGTTGGTAAGTTACCTATTACTATTCCTCAAGGTGTAAAAGTGAATGTTTCTCCTACCTGTATTGATATTGAGGGTCCAAAAGGAAAGCTTTCACAAGCCTATCTTAATGTTGTTGAAATTACTGTTGATGAAAATAATGTTGTTGTAAACCGAAAAGATGAATCAAAGCAAGCACGATCCGCTCATGGATTGTATCGTAATTTGATTCAAAACATGGTAACTGGTGTTACTGCAGGATTTACAAAAAGTCTTATTATCACTGGTGTTGGTTATCGTGCAGAAGTGCAAGGAAACCTTCTTATTATGAATCTTGGCTTTTCAACTGATTTTATTGCAGGAATCCCTGAAGATTTAACTGTAGTATCTGATGGACAAGGAAAAGTTTCTATAAGCGGTATTGATAAACAACGAGTTGGCGAATTTGCAGCTCAAATTCGTAAGTTACGAAAACCAGAGCCTTATAAGGGTAAAGGAATTCGTTATGAAAATGAAGTTATTAGACGAAAAGTCGGAAAATCTGGCGTTAAATAAGGGTAAAGCGGTATGTTAAGGAAACTAGACGATAAACAGAGAAGACGGATTAAAAGAAAAAATCATATCCGTAAACACCTTCGCGGTTCAGCTTCTCGCCCGCGTATGACAGTAACTCGTAGTAACTGTAATTTGTATGTGCAGGTAATTGATGACGATGCAGGAAAAACATTAGCATCAATTTCTACTCTTGAAAAAGATTTTGCAAAGATTAAGGCAACAGTCGAGGGAGCAGAAAAATTAGGTGAGGCAATGGGTACTCGTTTAAAAGAAAAAAACATCACAACAGTTGTTTTTGATCGAAATGGTTATCTCTACCACGGCGTAGTGAAAGCCCTAGCTGATGGCACACGAAAAGCCGGAATTGTTTTCTAGGAGAGTATATGGAATACCAAAGAAATAATAGAGACCAACCAAAAGAAAAAGAATTTGTTGAGAAGTTGGTAAAACTTAACCGAACAGCAAAGGTTGTAAAAGGTGGACGACGTTTTTCTTTTTCAGCTTTGACTGTTGTTGGTGATAAAAAAGGTAGAGTCGGTTTTGGTTTTGGTAAGGCAAATGACGTTACTGAAGCTATTAGAAAAAGTATTGAAAAAGCAAAACGCAATTTGATCGTTGTGCCTTTAAAAAATGGAACAATTCCCCATGAGATTCAATCTCAATTTAAGAGTTCTTCTGTTTTGTTAAAGCCTGCTTGTTCAGGAACAGGAATTATTGCTGGTGGAGCTGTTCGTGCTGTTTTAGAAGCTGCAGGAGCGACTGATGTTCTATCTAAGTCATTAGGTTCAAATGCACAGGTAAATGTTGTTCGCGCGACGTTTGAGTGTATTAAAAATTTAATGAATGCACGTTCTGTTGCATCTAACCGAGGTAAAACTCTTAAGGATTTATGGGGTTAAAGAATGGCAAAATTAAAACAACTTAAAATTAAGCTCATTCGTAGCACTATTTCTCAAAAACCTAAAAAAGTGGCAACTGTGCGTGCTTTAGGGTTAAAAAAAATCAATTCAACGGTGATTAAAGAAGCAAATCCTTGTATTTTAGGAATGGTTTCTTCTATATCGCATTTGGTTGAAGTTGAAGAGGTAAAATAATGTCTGACTTCAATATTAAAGCTCCATACGGAGCAACACATCGGAAAAAAATTGTAGGTCGTGGTTCTTCTTCTGGTTTAGGTACAACTTCTGGTCGAGGAAATAAGGGGCAACAAGCTCGTTCTGGCGGAAAGACGTACATTGGATTTGAAGGCGGACAAATGCCTTTGTATCGAAGAATTGCACGTCGTGGTTTTTCTAACTATCCATTTCGCAAAGATTACGAGGTTTTTAACATTAGAGATCTTGCGGCTAAGTATGAATCAGGAGAAACTGTAAATAAAGAGACTTTGATCAAAAAAGGTCTTCTTAAAAAAGTGCGAGTTTTTATTAAAATCCTTGGTGATGGCGATATTGCAGGAAAAGCTTTGACTATTGACGTTGATAAAGTTTCTGCATCCGCAAAAGAAAAAATTGAAAAAGCTGGTGGCAGTATTGTCATATCAGATGAGGTGTAGGTGTAATTCATGGCAAGTAATCCGTTAGTTAATATTTTTAGCATAAAAGAACTGCGTGATAGAATCTTTTTCACCTTTATTGTTCTTGTTGTTTTTAGATTTGGAAGTGTTTTAACTATTCCTGGTATCGATCCTCAAGCATTGACGGCATATTTTTCTTCTTTAACTAAAGGGAACGCTTTTGTTGATTACATGGATTTTTTTGCCGGTGGTGCATTTTCTAACTTTTCTGTGTTTATGTTAGGAGTAATGCCCTATATTTCAACACAGATTATCATGCAGCTTGCATTAATAGTTTTTCCTTCGCTAAAAAAAACAGCACAAGAAGATGGTGGCCAGCGAAAGATTCAGTCATGGACTCGGATAGCAACGATTTTTGTTGCACTTGTTCAGTCTTTTGTAGTGACCGTATATGCACGAGATATTCCTGATGCAATTATTATTTCAAATAGATATATTTTTACCTTTATTGTTATGATGACTGTTACTACAGGAACAATGATAACGATTTGGCTTGGCGAGCAAATTACGGCACGTGGTATTGGAAACGGTATTTCGATGATTATTTTTGCAGGAATTATTGCACGCTTACCATCAGCCGTTTATGAGCTTATACGCTTGGTACGAACTGGTGATGTAAATGTTGTCTTTGTAATTGTTGCCTTATTTATGTTTGTAGGCATTATTGGTCTTGTTGTAATGGAACAGCAGGGGCAAAGAAAGATTCCTGTTCATTATGCAAAACGTGTTGTTGGGCGAAAAATGTATGGGGGACAAAGTACCTATATTCCATTTAAAATTAATCCATCTGGGGTTATCCCGGTAATTTTTGCATCATCTTTTTTAACATTCCCCTTGCAAATTGCTACCGGACTTGGGCCAAGTATTCGTTGGTTAAATCGACTTGCGGCAGTTTTAACACCAACAGGATGGCTTTATAATATTCTTTTGGTTCTTTTGATAATCTTTTTTGCTTATTTTTACACTCAAGTAACTTTAAATCCTACAGAAATAGCAAAAAATATTAGGGAAAATGGTGGCTCTATTCCTGGCATTAGAACAGATAAAACAGAAGGATACTTGCAAAAAGTGCTTAATCGACTGGTTTTTCCGGGTTCGCTTTATTTAGCAGGAATTGCAGTATTGCCAACAATTATTCAAAATCTTTTTGGATTTCCTCAGTCAATTTCAATGTTGATGGGTGGAACATCCTTGCTGATTATGGTTGGCGTTGATCTGGATACGATGAGTCAAATTGAAGCACAATTAAAAATGCATCATCATGAAGGATTGGTTAAAAAAGGAAAACTTCGATCACGCAGTTTGTAAACTGTTAAAAGAGAAGTTCCATATAAAGAAAAAATTATTTTTTCTAAAAAGAGCTAGAAAAAATTAATTATTTATCCTATAGTAGTGCGATATTTTTATTATAAAAGTAAAAATATGATATTTTGTCCTTGACAAAATTAAGGAGTTAAAAATGAAAGTACGTACAAGTGTTAAGCCTATTTGTGATAAGTGCAAGGTTATAAAAAGAAACGGCATTGTCCGTATTATTTGTATTAATCCAAAGCATAAGCAAAGACAAGGTTGAGGAGTAATAGATGGCACGAATTGCGGGAGTTGACCTCCCAAATAAACATGTTGATATTGCGTTGACGTATATTTATGGTATTGGTCGTTCAGCAGCAAGTGAGATTTGTAAGAAAACAAATATTGACCCAAACAGAAACATCAATGATTTATCGCAAGATGAATTAAATGAATTGCGTAAAGTAATTGATGGCGATTACAAGGTTGAAGGTCGACTTCGTAGTGAAATTGGTCTTAATATTAAACGACTAATGGACATTGGTTGTTATCGTGGTCTTCGTCACCGAAAAGGATTGCCTGTTCGTGGGCAACGAACGCGAACTAATTCTCGTACTCGAAAGGGTAAGAAGAAAACTGTCGCTGGTAAGAAAAAGTAAGGTAGGGAGATAGAATGGCACAGGTAAAAAAACGAAAAGAGAAAAAGAGTGTCTATGAAGGTAACGTGTATATTCAGGCAACATTTAATAACACAATCGTTACGGTAACAGACTTAAACGGGAATGCACTTTCTTGGGCATCTTCTGGCGGACTTGGGTTTAGAGGTGCAAAAAAATCTACACCTTTTGTGGCACAATCTGTAGCAGAAACGGCGATTCAAAAAGCTGTAACATATGGATTGCGTGAAGTTCATGTATATGTAAAAGGACCGG
>JBOFTD010000138.1:0-8544 GCA_051651885.1 Treponemataceae bacterium | reverse complement strand
GTGAGATTTTGCAACAAAATCGAATTTTGACAAATATAAAAACAGCATCTGTAAAAAAATTGCTAAGCGAGTTTAAAAAGCTTGGCGAGAATGCGGGCAAAACTGACGCAAAAGAAGAAGACAAGAAAAAATGGAATTCCTTTGTGCAAAATTACAATCGTGCAATAAAGGAAGGTTTGTATTCTGATTTTGCAAATCGTGATGAATTGTGTGAAATTATTCGCTTCAAAAGTACCGCCGAACAAGGCACGGGCGATCAAGCGTGGGTGAGTTTTGCTGATTATGTGCAAAGAATGCAAGCAGAACAAAAGGCAATTTATTACATCACAGGAAATGACGAGGCACAACTACGCAATTCACCATTACTTGAAGCATATAAGAAAAAAGGCTTAGAGGTTCTTGTTTTAAGCGATGAAATTGATGACATTGTTATTCCAAGCATTAATAAATACAAAGAATTTGACTTAAAGAGCGTTAATCGTGCAGGAAGTGAGGAGGAGTTAGGCGTTGACAAAGATGAGGCAGAAAAAAAAGAGAAGGAATTTAAGCCTGTTGCAGAAAAGATTAAAAAAGCCCTTGCCGATCGTGTAAAAGACGTGCATTTATCAAAACGTCTTTCTGACTCGCCTTGTTGTATCGTTGTTGACGAAAATGATCCGTCAATGCAGATGGAACGAATGATGAAAGCGATGGGACAAAAGGGAATGGCAGAAGTTAAGCCAATTTTAGAAATTAATGGCGATCATCCGCTTGTTGCAAAAGTTAAAGACAGCGAAGATGAGGATTTCATTGCCGATGTGTCGACAATCCTTCTTGATCAAGCACTGCTTCTTGAAGGCGGGGAACTTAAAGATACGGCAGGCTTTATTAAACGATTAAATAAATTACTGACTATGTAATTTTACGATTTTTCGCTAGTGAATGTTTGTAAAAAGAGTTATAACTGAGAGTTAAGGTTACGAGTTACCCTCAAGCCTTAGCTCTTTTTTTACAAACACTCCATGCAAAGAAATAAATCAAACTGTTAAAATTTGATTAAAACTATTCTATTGCTATATAAATTGTTGACAGAGCACTGTATTGGAACTATCTTTAAAAAATGTGCTGATTAATCAGTGTTTTATCATTTTAAATAAACGAGGCTGTCTTATGAATGTATTATTGATAAATGGAAGTCCGAGAGAAAAAGGGAATTGTTCAATTGCTCTTAATGAGATGGTGCAAATTTTTGAAAAAGAGGCTATCGCGGCAGAAATAGTTCACGTTGGCAAAAAGGATATTCGCGGCTGTATTGCATGCAGGTCTTGTTTTGAAAGTGGAAAATGCGTTTTTGATGATAGCGTAAATGAATTGGCAAAAAAATTTGAAGGTGCTGACGCCTTGGTAGTTGCAAGCCCTGTGTACTATGCCTCTGCAAATGGCACGTTAATATCGCTTTTGGATAGGCTTTTTTACAGCACTCGCTTTGATAAAACAATGAAAGTAGGAGCGTCAATTGCAGTTGCTCGACGAGGTGGTGCTTCTGCAACCTTTGATCAGTTGAATAAATATTTTACTATTGCAGGAATGCCTGTGGCCTCGAGCCAATACTGGAATAGTGTGCATGCTCGTGAAGTGGGTGAAGCACAAAAAGATGCTGAGGGGCTTCAAACAATGCGAACGCTTGCACGGAATATGAGTTTTCTTATAAAAAGTATTGCACTCGGAAAAGAACAATTTGGTCTTCCAAAAAAAGAAGACTGGATTCCAACAAATTTTATTTAATGAGCTTATTAAAAAAATAACTTTTTACAGAATATTTTGCCGCACGTTGAAAAAAAGCTCTTTTTATGGTATGTTTTTTTCATACTAAAAAAGGGGCTATAATGGCTAAAGAAAAAAATACGGCAAACATTGGCTTTGAAAAGCAAATATGGGAGGCTGCCTGTACTCTTCGGGGTAATATGGATGCAGCTGAATATAAGCATATTATTCTCGGTCTTATTTTCTTAAAATATATTTCTGATAGTTTTGAAGAAAAATATAACGCCTTAGTTTTAGAGGGTGAAGGCTTTGAAAATGACAAAGATGAATATCTTTGCGAAAATATTTTTTATGTGCCACCCTCTGCTCGTTGGGATACAATTTCAAAGGCTGCCCATTCTCAAGAAATTGGTATTGTTATTGACGCTGCCATGCGTGCAATTGAGGCTGATAATCCAAAACAACTAAAAGATATTTTGCCCAAAAATTATGCACGCCCAGAGTTAGATAAACGGCGATTGGGAGAAATTGTTGATATTTTTACAAACATAAAAATGATTGATTACCAAGATGAAAAAGATGTTTTGGGTCGAGCCTATGAATATTGTTTGTCGCAATTTGCCTCTCAAGAGGGAAAAAATGCAGGCGAATTTTATACTCCATCTTGTGTTGTTCGCACCTTAGTCGAAATCCTTAAACCGTATAACGGCATTGTGTATGATCCGTGCTGTGGCTCTGGTGGAATGTTTGTTCAATCCTATAATTTTATAAAAGAACATCAGGGTACTATTACAAGTGTTTCTGTGTATGGACAAGATTCAAACCCTACGACACGAAAACTAGCTCGTATGAATTTGGCTATTCGTGGTATTGACGCAAATATAGGCCAATATGCAGCTGATACTTTTTTTGAAGACTTACATCCGCAGTTAAAAGCAGATTTTATTATGGCAAATCCTCCTTTTAATTTAAGCAATTGGGGAGGAGAGCATCTTAAAAATGATATTCGCTGGAAGTACGGATTACCGCCAGAGGGAAATGCAAACTATGCATGGATAGAGCATATGATTCATCATTTATCAGTGGACGGCAAAATGGGCATGGTTTTGGCAAATGGATCTTTATCAACCCAGACAAGTGGCGAAGGTGTTATTCGGCAAAAATTAATTGAAGAAGATTTAATTGACTGCATTGTTACAATGCCCACGCAATTATTTTATTCAACACAAATACCTGTTTCTTTGTGGTTTATCACAAAAAATAAAAAGCAAAAAACTAAAACGCTTTTTATTGATGCACGTAAAATGGGCACTATGATTGATCGCAAAAATAGAGAACTAACCTGTGATGATATAACAAAACTTGCAGTCACTTACGATGAATATGAAAAAGGAACGCTGGAAAATATAAAAGGCTTTTGCAATATAGCTACTATTGAAGAGATAGCAATGCAAGACTATATTTTAACCCCTGGTCGTTATGTTGGTATTGAGGATGCACAAGAAGATGACGAACAATTTGACGACAAAATGCAACGACTAACCGAAGAGCTAGGAAGTATGTTTAAAGAATCCAACATCCTTGAAGAAAAAATTAAAACTCATTTAAACCAATTAGGATTTTCTATAACATGACTTTCCCTCTGGTATCTTTTAGGGCTAAACAAGGCAAATAAAAACCTTTGTAATGAGTATTCTGGAAGGGCGTTCCCCTACGGCTTCCCCGTAGTGGCGGGCTATTCTCTTGTAGTTGACGTACGCCAAATTGGCGCTCGTCAAGCTACCGATTCTATCCCTAACGCGATATTTTATTTTTATGAATAGATATCGTTTTTTATTTCTTGACAAAAAAAACAGAGCTATATATTATAAAAAATAATATTTTAAGGAGCTATCTATGAAAAATTCTCTTTCCAGTCATTTCTTTTTTGTATGTAATGACATTCAGGGCTTAATTTCTAATGCTCTTAAGCAATCGCATGGTGTTCCTGTTGAAAAGTTACAAAAAGAAGCTCGTGAATTTGAAAAAATACTTCGTGAAAGGCGAGCCAATAATCAAAAAAAATAAAGAATTTCTTCCCATTCAAAATGATTTTTTTACTTGTTCTCGTCTTAAGGATTTATCAGGTAAAATAGTTGATTCTTTTAAGAGTGATAAAAATGAGCAGTTAGAATTGTATTTACAAGGAGACGCTTTTTCTGATGATAAGACTGGTAAAAATCGTATTTATATTATTCAAAATAGTAAAACGCAAGAATTAGTAGCATATTTTGCACTGAAAGCAAATAGTATGATTTTAACACGAGATAGTGAAAGGAATGATGTTTATCCTGCAATAGAACTTTCTTGTATAGCAAAAAATACTGATTATATTGAAGATTTACCATTAGGAAATTATATTTTTATTAACTTTATTTATCCCATTGCTAAAAAAGCAAGTACCTATATTGGTGTAAACTATACCATTTTATTTTCATTGCCTGTCGATAAATTGATTGAAACCTATGAAAAATGGGGCTTTCAGCGATTAAATACAGAAGCAGAAGAATTTATTCATAAAAACACAAAGTCCTATTGGGCTGACAATTGTATTTTTATGTACTTGGATTTAAACAAAGATGAAGAGGTATTTTGAAAACTAACTGGGCAACCGTAAAATTAGGTGATATTTGTGAGTATGTAAATGAAAAAATCCCATTAAGCAAGATAGATAATTTAAATTATATATCTACTGACAATATGCTACAAAATAAACAAGGAGTTAAAAGGGCAATATCTTTACCAAAAACAAAATATATTTGTTCTTTTACAAAAAATGATATTTTGGTATCAAATATAAGACCATATTTCCAAAAAATATGGTTTGCAAAAAATAATGGCGGTTGCTCTAATGATATTTTGGTTTTTAGGGGAAAAAAAGATGTTTCTGAAAAGTTTTTATATTATTTATTAGCCAATGATAATTTTTTTAGCTATACTACTGCTACATCAAAAGGGACAAAAATGCCGAGAGGGGATAAAGTTGCAATAATGCAATATTTACTTCAGTTACCCCCGCTTGAGACACAAAAGAAAATTGCGGATATTCTTTCGGCTTTTGACGATAAGATTGAGTTAAACAACAAAATCAATAAAAATTTGGAAGAGCAAGCTCAAGCCCTTTTTAAACACTGGTTTGTAGATTTTGAATTTCCCAACGAAAATGGAGCGCCTTATAAATCGAGTGGCGGAATAATGATTGACAGTGAACTTGGAAAAATCCCTGAGGGATGGCGAGTTGGGACACTGGGGGAAATTTCAGAAATAATAATGGGACAGTCTCCTTCAGGAACTTCCTATAATAGAGAAAAAAAAGGTATTGTTTTTTATCAAGGGAGAGGCGAGTTTGGAGATTTTTTTCCAACTAGAAGACTTTATACAACAGAACCAAAAAGAATGGCTGCAAAAACTGATATTTTGCTAAGTGTTAGAGCTCCTGTTGGTGATTATAATATTGCAACTGAAAAATGTTGCATTGGAAGAGGGTTAGCTGCTATTCATCCAAAAGAAAATTTCTACTCATACACAGTTTTACTTATGGAATTTTTGCAACCTATTTTTAATAAATACAATGGAGAGGGAACAGTTTTTGGTTCAATAAATAAAGATGCACTTTTTAAAATTAAAATTATAATTCCTACAATTAAAACGGTATCTTTGCATGAAAAAAATAGCAGAAATCATTTAATAAAAATGTTAAATTCTTTTAAACAAAATCAAAAGCTTGCTACTATGCGAGATACTCTTTTACCAAAATTACTTAATGGCGAAATTGCGGTATAAAATTCGGCAAAAAAAACCACGAGTGTTTGGTAATTCAACCGCTTTATTTTTACGAGTAAAACGAAAAATACGCGTTAGGGATTGACGCGGTATACTTTTTGCGAGAAACAAGCAAAAAGATACAAGCAGAAAGCCCGACCTGTGCTGTGCACAGGGAACGCCCTTTTGGTTGTCAAGAATCAAACTATTGTGTAAAAATTCTTGAAATATTTTTAAAATAGTATAATAAAATACATTGGAACACTAAGGTCTCCAATGTAGGCATACGGTTTGACAGGTTTGCCTATTGTGTTGCGGTAATTATTTTTTCAGGTATTTGTCATAGTAGCCACGTTCTAAGCGCCATGCTGCCATGTACAAAGCACCGCTTGCGCGATGTACGCCTGTTTTTAGAAAATAATAATTTTCTAGAGATGCAACGGACTGATATGTTAAATGCCCGTTTTTATAGATCAGGGACTTAATCACATCAAGCTCTCTAAGCGAATACTTTTTATTCATGTTTTCTCCTTTTGTATTGAAAGTCCTTATAAACAGGAGTGGTATCACCCTAAAAGGTGTTCAAAGATTTACCTTTAAATTGTTCTGTCAAAGAGTATCTGAATTTATAATAATGCGTGATAAGTAAAAAGTCAATTTTTTTTCGTATATTCGTCCCAGTATATTGTATATATGTCCCTTTTGTGATAGTATAAAAAAGAGGTACTTATGAAAAAAAAGAATATTATTAACCTTATAAAATATTACACTGATAACAATGATGTTGCATTTCGAGAGGAAGCAGCCGAAATTGCACGCGATTTTTATTGCTCTGGAGACACAGAACTTGGAGAATATATCACGTCTTTAATTTCTAGTGTAAATACATTTGTTCCGCAAATGAGCAAAAGTAATATAACCTTTGCTCATAAGGTGCCATATAGTCAGTCCCCTCTGCCACTTCCAGAACCAGTAAAAAATGATATTTTTGGAATTGTTAATGCAATAGAGAACGATGCTGGTGTAAATAAATTTCTTTTTTATGGTGCACCAGGAACAGGTAAGACTGAAACTGTAAAACAAATCGCTCATATTCTTTCAAGAGAACTGTATAGTGTAGATTTTGATACACTTATTGATAGTCAGCTTGGGCAAACGTCAAAAAATATCGCCAATCTTTTTTTACAAATTAATGATCTTGCTCACCCAGAAACAATGATTATTCTTTTTGATGAAATAGATTCTATCGCTTTAGACAGAACAAATTCTAACGACTTGCGTGAAATGGGTCGTGCTACTTCTGCTATGCTTAAGGGTTTAGATAATCTTAATGAAAAAATTGTTTTGATAGCAACAACTAATCTTTATAATTTATTTGATAAAGCACTGATAAGGAGATTTGATTTTTGTATTGATTTTAGTCGCTATACTAAGGATGATTTACGAGAGGTTGGGCAAATAATTCTCAGTTTTTTTCTTGCTAAATTTAAATATGCAAAAAAAAATATCCGCCTATGTAATAAAATCTTAAATTTGTTTCCAACACTCCCTTATCCTGGCGAATTAAAAAATCTTATTAAAACAACAATTGCTTTTAGCAAGCCCAATGATGAATATGATTATTTGCGACGTTTGTATGTACATGCTACAAACAGCGGCATACCTGATATAAAAGATCTTCAAGAGCAAGGTTTTACTGTTCGTGAAATTGAAATTCTTACCAGGGTTTCGAAAAGTCAAGTTGCAAGAAACTTACAGGAGGACTAGCGTATGGCAAATGATATTTTGCAATTGAAAGGTCATTTCGAGCAACAAAAAAATCCAAGTAAACCAGGACCGAGAAATATTCCTACAAATCAAGTGGTAAAACTCCCTCATCTTATAAATCTACGAGACCAGCTTATTGATTTATCAAACTTTTGGAAAGATGAAATTTTCTTTGAGAAAGCTCTTGTTTCTGTCTATTATAATGATGTTGTTGCAAAAAGTAATCGAGTGCGAACGCTTTTTACGTCGGCTGGCATTGAACCGAATAGTTCAATTGTTGGAGCAAAATTTGACACGGTCAATGACCCAAAGCATATTATTACTCATTGCATTGAAAAAAAAGCAATTTCTGATAGCATAGATTTATTAGATCAGTGTATCTTAATTGTTGAAAGTGATTTAAATGGCGAGGTTTCTTTTGAAAAAATTGAACTTATTAACAAGAATAATATAACGCTTCAAAATATTTCTAAAACAAAATTTGTTTCTGTCATTGTTGATTCTTTTTATGTAAATCGCTTTGGAATAGATGTAGATAAAGACTCTATAAAGGATCGTTCAATTGTTACACTCTACAAAACAGATGTTTTAGCTTCAGAGCTTATGCGGAAAATAGGTATTTCAGCGATTAAATATCAACAGCTTGATGAAACTACGTTTATTTTAAATCCTGATCAGTATGAAATCTTGAGGGATAAAGTACCATACCTTATTGCTATGTCTGTTACTGATATTACAAATCTTACAAAAAGTGATATTATAGAAATTGATGAAGATCCTAAATTCTCCATTCACGATCCCACTAATGAACCAATAATAGGTGTCATTGATACTCATTTTTATAAGCATGCTTATTTTTCACGTTGGGTTTCCTATACCAATATGCTCTCAGATGATATTGAACTTAAATCAGATGATTATGATCATGGAACTATGGTTTCATCGATAATCGTGGATGGCCCCACCTTAAACCCCCAGCTTGAAGATAATTGTGGGCATTTTAGAGTAAGACATTTTGGTGTTGCAAAAAATGGCAGAAATAGTGCGTCGGCAATTATTCGGAGTATAAAGCATATTATTGCAGAAAATAGGGATATAAAAGTTTGGAATTTTTCATTAGGATCTGACCTTGAAATAAACAATAATTTTATATCACCAGAGGCTGCTATTCTTGATCAAATACAATTTGAAAATGATGTTATTTTTATAATTTCTGGAACTAATAAATCACAT
>JBOFTD010000137.1:0-8426 GCA_051651885.1 Treponemataceae bacterium | reverse complement strand
TGTTGCTCTTTTAAGCATTCAATAACAATTTGTGCTCCCGTTATATTCATACATTCATCCTCGCATGGTATCGTTCGATTTTACATAGTTGCAGCTTCTTAAGATTATTAATCTTAAGATTCTTAATCTTAAGATCGTTAAAAGGGACAAATTAAAGGAGATTTCCTTAATTCGCTTAATTTTAACACAGAAAACCTCCCTTGTCTATGCTTACAAACGCTACTTACAAAGCACAGATTGTAAGCACCCCCTTACTTGCTGAAGCGTTGCCCCCTTACTAGCTCAAGCCTTCCCCCCTTACTAGGGGGTAACACCATCCCCTTACTAGTGGGGAACACTATCCCCTTACTAGGGTGGCATGTCTCACCATTACTAGGGTAGACGTCTCGCCTTTACTAGGGTAGACGTCTCGCCTTTACTAGGGTAGACCCCTCGCCATTACTAGGGTAGACCCCTCGCCATTACTAGGGTAGACTTACCTCTTTAATTCGTAGGGAGGTGCCGCCATTACTAGTATAGACATGCTTCTTTAATTCGTAAGGAGGTTCCGCCATAATCGCTTGACAGCTCCAAATATTACGATTACACTTGGCAATATCTATTTTATTCAAAATACTATTATAAAGGAGATTGTTTTAGTAATGACTGCGTTAAGAGGCTTTTCAAACAAAAGGATAAATAATACACTATGATTACCTATTTTAGGAGCAGAAAAGGTAATTTTAGAATTTGTGAGGATAGTTTAACCTCTACCGTTTTCGATTTATTAAAATACCTTCCTACAGAAATATTATGGAGCATTCTCAAAAAATCTCTATGCCACCAAAAATTACCTGAAATTAGTGGAGAGTTGATTAAAATAAGCTTTTGGGAAAAATGGAATTCTGAAGGTACTGACAATACACAATACGTTGAACCAGACTTATTCCTTAGATTTATGCACTTTGATTTAATTATTGAAGCAAAAAGGTATAATGAACGTCAGCAAAGCGAATCCCAGATAAAAAAAGAAATACAATCTTACTATAATGAATATGAAGCAGATAATAAACCCCTGTATTTTATTCAATTAGGTGGTTTGCACGACACAGAGAACGACGAAGATTTTCCGTTTAATGATAAAAGTGTAGTTATATGTAAAACCAATTGGACAAGATTATTAGACCAAATTGTAGAAGAAAAGAATAAAATAGATGGTATATTTTATTCCCAAACAAATTCATACCGACGAATACTTGAAGATTTAATCAATGGACTTGAAATACACGGTTTTTTCAAAAAGCTATGGCTTGAAACTTTAACTTCACCTAAAATAGAAGAATATGATGTAGGAGGCTTATTCGAATATGCAAAACAATATAAAAAAAACCCTTGCTGAGGTAAGAAAAGCTTATCGTTTTTTATATAGTTATCAGCAAAGAATACTTGATTTGATAAAATACATTAGTGGAAAATTTGGATTAACCTACAAAGGGGGCTATCCAAAATTTGCTGACCCTTCTCCTAGATGCGGTAGAGGATCTTTAGACACATCTGCTTGGGATTGGCTCAATTTATACTTTTATGATTTTCATTTTACCGCTGATGAAAAGGGTACAATACATTTTTCCATATTACTTTTAAATGATACAGGCTATTTTGAAGAAAAAGATAAAGGGATAAATAAAGAAAATATTAAGGACTTTACAAGTATTAATGAATCTAAAAGTGAATTAATATTCATTGTTGGCAAAAATATTTGGCAGGAGGTATGGAAGGAACCTGAATTCTTCAAAAAAGATATGGGTACAAAAGAAACTGGTGAAAATAAGATTATGTTATTTAAGCATTACAATATAGAAGATTTCGAGAACGAAAGTAAAACAGAAGAGAAACTTAAAGACTTTGCAGATCTTTGCAAAGAAAATAATATAAACTTTGAGCTGAAAGAGTTTTTAACCCATCGACAAACCCCGCCTAAAAGCTCTCTTTTGGGCGAGTAGTGAAATACTAAACCTCTAACAAAAAAAGAAGACTAGAAAGCCATCTAGCCTTCTTTTTTTTATGCTCACCTGATGTAAGGCGTTATGCTCACTTGATGTATGACGTTGTGCGCAGCTTGTAAAGCTCAGCCTATGTAAGGTGTTATGCATAGCTTGTAAAGCTCAGCCTATGTAAGGCGTTATGCATAGCTTGTAAAGCGCAGCCTATGTAAGGTTTTCAATGCCAAAGCAAGTATGAGCAACAGCGCACGCTGCAAGTGCACGCCTACTAGGTGCATAGTTAGCGTATGCTACAAGCACACGCTAACACGCGCTCGCTTACTAGGTGCATAGTTAGCTTCGCTAACAGGCGCTCGCCTACTAGGTGCAAGGGCGCACGCTTACTAGGTGCAAAGGCGCACGCTTACTAGGTGCATAGTTAGCTTTGCTAACAAGCGCACGCTTACTAGGTGCATAGTTAGCGTATGCTGCACGTGCACGCCTACTAGGGTGTAACACTGCTCGCTGCAAGCGCACGCTATAATCGCTTGACAGATCCAAAAACTGCCTTAATTGCTTTACAAAAGAACCCTTGTAATTTCATATAAAACATGCTAGTGTTTTGTCCATGAAAAAGATTCTAATAAAAGATTTACTTACCTCAAAGCCTGACTTACGGACGGTTGTCGTTGAAGGATGGGTTCGCACAAAACGTGACTCTAAAAATCTTGTGTTTTTACAAGTAAACGATGGAAGTTGTTTTGCTTCCATTCAAATTACCTATGATCGAGACTCAAACGCGAACAACGCTAATATAAATCAAACGATAGAAGATGAACTAAAAAAAGTCAGCACAGGTGCATCTATTTGTGCAACAGGGCTTTTATCACCCTCCCCTGCCTCAGGGCAAGCAGTTGAAGTGGTCTTACAAACACTCAGCGTGATTGGCGAAGCTCCAAGTGATTTTCCTATGCAAAAAAAAGGGCACACTGTTGAGTTTTTACGCGAGAATGCCCATCTGCGACCTCGTACGAATATGTTTGGGGCGGTTGCTCGCATGAGAAGTCAAATAGCCTATGCAGTTCATACGTTCTTTATGGAGCAAGGCTTTGTGTATGTTCATACGCCCATCATAACGGCAAGCGACTGCGAAGGAGCTGGCGAAATGTTTCAAGTTACTACACTCGATGTAGAAAAACTGGTACAAACGGGGGCAAAGTCTATTGATTATAGCAAGGATTTTTTTGGCAAAAAGGCAAGCCTGACGGTCTCTGGGCAACTGGAGGCAGAAACCTATGCGACAGCGCTAAGCAATGTGTATACCTTTGGCCCAACTTTCCGTGCAGAAAACTCTAACACCCCACGGCATTTAGCTGAGTTTTGGATGATTGAACCAGAAATGGCATTTTGTAACCTTGAAGGCAATATGGATGTTGCCGAAAGCTTTATTAAATACCTGCTAAATTGGGCTCTTACCAAGTGTGCACAAGACATGCAGTTTTTTGACGATCGTGTACAAAAAGGGCTCATCGATGTGCTAACGCAAGTGGTGCATTCAGATTTTCATCGCATTACGTACACCCAAGCCATTGAGCAGTTAGAGAAAAACGCTGACAACTTTGAGTATAAACCTCACTGGGGTTGCGACTTACAAACCGAACATGAACGATATCTTACCGAAACGCTTTATAAAAAACCAGTCATTGTAACTGACTATCCAAAGGAAATTAAAGCCTTTTACATGAAGCAAAATGATGATGGCAAAACAGTGCGGGCAATGGATATTCTTGTGCCGGGCATTGGAGAAATTATTGGTGGATCAGAGCGCGAATCGGACTATCAAAAGCTATATAATCGTATTGTTGAGTTAGACCTTAACCCCGAAGATTATTGGTGGTACATGGACTTACGCAAATATGGCACTGTCCCTCA
Organism: Treponemataceae bacterium; assembly: GCA_051651885.1. GTDB lineage: Bacteria > Spirochaetota > Spirochaetia > Treponematales > Treponemataceae > JBOFSR01. Next base: position 4,533 of record JBOFTD010000137.1, on the reverse strand, counting down.
TGCGGGTTTTGGGCTTGGCTTTGAAAGGATACTTCGCTACATTACGGGAATGGGAAACTTGCGTGACGTGATTCCTTTTCCTCGTGCGCCAAAGCTTGCAGATTTTTAATCTTAGCAACAGTAAAAAGAAAACAACTTTGACTCCACGGTATAAAAACATCTCGCACAAGATAACATGGCTCGACAAAAATTCCTGCTGTTTTCTCTTGTGCTTCAGTTTTTGCTGTGATATATTGGAAGTATGAAAGACTTTGTGCATTTACATGTCCACACCGATTATTCATTATTGGATGGGGCAGCTTCCATAAAAAAATTAGTTGCACGCGCAAAAGAGCTGGGGCAAACCGCCTTAGCAATTACCGATCATGGGAATATGTTTGGCGTTCTTCGCTTTTGGCAAGAATGCAAAGATAAAGACATTAAACCATTGATTGGCTGTGAGTTCTATGTTGCACCAGAGGGCAGAACCATTCGCAAAGGGACTGAAAACGGCAATCGCTATTATCACCTTATCTTGATAGCAAAAGACGAAACAGGCTACCGCAATTTAATGAAACTCTCGTCAATCTCATACATTGAGGGCATGTATTACAAACCGCGCATTGATTTTGAAGTCCTAAAAAAACATCATCAAGGGCTTGTTTGCTTGACCGCCTGTCTTGCAGGCGAACTTCCCGTGCTTTTACTCGAAAAAAAAGAAGCTCAAGCACAGCAGTTTATTGCAGACTACAAGGCCTTATTTGGCGAGGACAGTTTTTACATAGAAGTGCAGGATCACGGCATAGAAGAGCAAAAGACCGTTGCAAAGCTCCTTATTGATATTGCACAAAAGACCAATACACCGATGGTTGTAACGAATGATATTCACTACACTGAAAAGCAAGATTATATTTCGCATGATATTTTATTGTGCGTTGGCACGCAACGAAAGCGCAATGAACAAAATCGCCTACGCTACTATGGGCAAGAATTCTACCTAAAAGATGGCGATCAAATGGCAGAGCTTTTTCCCTCTCACCCCGAGATGCTTTCGAACACCGTAAAGATTGCACAAATGTGTAACGTAGAAATTCCACAACCAGGGCCAATTTTACCTATTTACGAGATTCCCCCTGAGTTTAAAACAAAGGAAGACTATTTTCGACACCTTGTATTCAAAGGGCTTGAAAAACGATACGGAGAGATCACTGATGTGATAAAAGAGCGTGCAGAGTTTGAGCTTTCAACAATTATCAGCATGGACTTTGTCGGCTATTTCTTAATTGTATGGGACTTTATCAAGTGGGCAAAAGAGCATGAGATTCCTGTAGGGCCAGGGCGCGGGTCAGGGGCAGGGTCTATCGTTGCCTACGCAATCGAAATTACCGATATTGATCCGATTCGCTTTAATCTTCTTTTTGAGCGATTTTTGAACCCCGAGCGCGTTTCTATGCCCGACTTTGACGTGGATTTTTGTAATGAGGGTCGTGAAGAAGTAATTGAGTACGTGCAAAAAAAATATGGCGAGGAGCGTGTTGCCCAAATTATCACCTTTGGAACGATGAAGCCAAAGGCTGCTCTAAAAGATGTTGGGCGTGTTTTGGAAGTGCCGTTATCGGACGTTAATAAAATCACCAAGCAAATTCCAAATAATCCTAAGGTGCATTTGAAAGATGCCTTTACCGTCAATCAGAAAATTCAAGGCTCTGGGCTTTTAAGCGATCTTCGTGATGATCCGCAGTTTAAAGAGCTTTTTGACATTTCATTCAAACTTGAAAACACTAACCGAAACTCAAGCTTGCATGCCTCTGGCTTGGTTATTGGCAGAGAGCCTTTAACCGAGTATGTGCCGCTCTACAAAGACGCAAAAACGCAAAAGATTGCAACGCAGTTTACAATGGATATCATTGAGCCATGCGGACTTGTTAAGATGGACTTTTTGGGGCTTAAAACGCTCACACTCATTAAGTATGCAGAAAAACTCATTCAAAAGCGTGGTGGGCAGTTTGCCAATTTTAAAGTGAATAAGGTAAGCGAAACGGATGAGGCAACCTATAAAATGCTGGGAGAAGGAAAAAGTGCGGGCGTCTTTCAGTTTGAAAGTCAGGGAATGCAAAATATTCTAAAGCAGGTAAAGCCTAATCGGCTTGAGGATTTAATCGCGTTAAATGCCTTGTATCGACCAGGGCCAATGGGATATATTCCGCAGTTTGTTGAGTCCAAGTTTGATAACTCTAAAATAAAATATCCGCATGAGTGCCTTAAGGAGATTTTGGAAGAAACCTACGGCGTTATTGTGTACCAAGAGCAAGTTATGCAGGTTGCCCAAAAGATTGCAGGCTATTCGCTGGGAAAAGCTGACATGCTTCGCCGTGCAATGGGTAAGAAAAAAATTGACGTTATGAAGGCTGAAAAAGAGTCCTTTGTAAAAGGGGCACTTGAGAACGGTTTTAGTGCCGATAAGGCCGATGAAATATTTGAAATCCTTATTCCCTTTGCAGGCTATGGATTTAACAAAAGTCACGCCGCAGCCTATTCGCTCGTTGCCTATCATACCGCCTACCTCAAAGCAAACTTTCCTTCTGAGTTCATTGCAGCAAACTTAACCAACGAAATTAACTCAACTGATAAATTGCCTCAATATATAAACGAGGGGCGTGCAATGGGATTAACCATTGATCCACCAGATGTTAATCGCTCTGATAAACTTTTTACGGTCGTTGACGGCAAAATCGTTTATGGGCTTATGGGCATTAAGGGCTTGGGTGAGGCAGCCGCTGAAGAAATCATCAATGAGCGAAGTAAAAACGGGCATTACAGTGATTTTATGGATTTTTTAGACCGCGTAAACTTGAGTACCGTAACAAAGCGTGCCCTTGAGGCTCTTGTGCAAACAGGATCCTTTGATAATCTGGGGGACGGCGAGACACGATATAACCGTGCAACACTTGAAGCAAACATGGATCGTGTTGTTGAATACGTAGTCAACAAGAAAAAAGATAGCACCGATGGGCAGATGAGTCTTTTTGATGAAACTGAAGAGAAAATCTATTTGGACTTTGCCTTTGAAAAGCAGGAGGATTTACCTCAGCTTGAAAAACTGCGTATAGAAAAAGAACTCATTGGGTTTTATATATCTGGCCATCCGCTAGATACTTACAAAAAAGCAATTGAACGATCGAGCACCTTTAGCCTTCAAAATATTGACCTTGCACAAAAAGAGAAAAGCTACACAATCATCGCTATGATACGATCAATACGTGCCTTGCAAACAAAAACAGGCCGCTGGATGGCATTTGGTGCAATTGAGGATTATAATGGAGTAATCGATTTGACGATTTTTAGCGATGTTTGGGAGCGGGATAAAGATAAACTCGTCCCCGAATCAATTTGGGGCTTTGTTGGGAAAATCGATTTTAGCCGTGAAACGCCCTCCCTTGTTGTCAGCGAAATTGTGCATCCTGACAGCCTGCAAGAAAAATCGTACCGCGAAATTCACATAGAACTTATGCCGAATTTTACAAACGAAAGCCAGCTTACAAGCCTAAAAGATATTCTGTTTGACCAAAGCAGCGGTAATTGCTCAGTAATTTTTCACCTCGCACTGGGAACACAACGCTACTTGGTTCGCACAAACAATCAGCTTTCAGTGCCGTCAAGTGATGATTTTATAAGCCAGCTTGAATCAATTCCACTGATAGACAGTGTTTGGAAGGAGTAATTATGATTTTTGTACTATGTCAATTTTTAGCAAGCGCGATACAGCTCTTTTCGCTCATTATTTTTGTGCGTCTTTTGCTTACATGGATTCCATCGCTTGCCTACTCAAAATTTGCCCGCTTTTTAGCAGAAATTTGCGACCCTTACCTCAATTGGTTTCATCGATTTCACCTTGTCATTGGCAATATTAATTTTTCCTCAATTCTTGCAATTGGCACACTCATGATTGGCTCTTCCATTTTTTCAGCCTTTGCCATGACACGCAGCTTTTCACTGCTCATTATTTTTGGCATCGTTATCCAAGTTGTATGGTCACTTATCGACTCGCTACTTTTCTTTGCCGTCATTCTTTTTGCCATTCGCTGTGCCATGTCATTTTTTAACAAAGATTCACAAAGTCAATTTTGGCTGGTCTTTGACAAAAGCGTCTCACCCTTTATTTACCGCACACTCTCACGCATTTTTGGCAACAAATACATCCGCTACAGTCACGCATTATTAATCTTTGCGCTAAGCCTCTTTGCCATTAAACTTGCAGGGAACTTTCTGATTCATCAACTCTTCGTCGCCATTGGATTAGCTCGCTAAATCTCATTAAAAGATATTTTTTGCTCTTAAAATTTGCAGCAAGGTATTTAAATCAGGATAAAGTGATTTTTTAATAATAAAAAAACCGCCCTAAAGCGGTTTATACAAGGTTCTTGACTAGCAAAATTAGGAAAACTTTACCATTTTTTTGATGATTGTGAATAAATCATCATTGCGATGATTATATCTGAACTCGCATTCTTTCAAGTGTATCACAAAACTATCAGAATTACAACCATTAAATTT
>JBOFTD010000136.1:0-11652 GCA_051651885.1 Treponemataceae bacterium | reverse complement strand
ATTTACAAACTATTTTTTATAAAAAAATTGCTAAAACGCTCACGCAAGAAATATCTCAGTTTTGGAAAAACCGAGTCACACTCATAAAAATGGGACGCTTGTATGCGAGAAATATTTTTAAGAATATTTCGTTGTTGCCTTTAGCAAAAAAAATTAATACAAAATCAGTTGATTGTCCACTTTTAGTTGTTGGTGCGGGCATTTCACTTGAGCAAATAATTCCCCTTATCAAAAAAAAATCAAGCGTTTTTTTCATTATTGCGGTTGATAGTGCAATAATGCCCTTGCTTAAACATGGTATTATACCTGACGCCATTGTTTCAATAGAATGTCAACTTGCCAATGAACAAGCCTTTATCGGACTAAAAAAATATAATAAAAATATTCCGTTCATTAGTGATTTAACCGCACGAGCACACATTAATAATGAATTTTCAACCTACATGACTTTGTTTTTATCAGAGTATGCCACAACAAATTTTTTGCATCGAATTTTTTCTGCACATTTTTCGATAAAAAAAATTTTACCAATGGGATCCGTTGGTTTGAATGCCATGTATCTTGCGTTGCAATTACGCAAAAATGACACTGTTCCTATTTTTTTTACAGGACTTGATTTTTGTTATATTGCAGGAAAAACTCATTGTAGGGATGCTCCACATCATCGATTTTTATTAAATTCAATTAATCGCTTTTATTCACTCGAAAATATGGAATCAAGCTTTTCTTTTGCGACAGAAGAATGTCAAGGTAAGAGAAAAAAAATGATTGTAACTCCTGCTTTAAAAAATTATGCGCAAATGTTTCGCTCTTTATTTAGCTCTGAAAAAAATATTTTTGATATTTCTTTCGATGGATTAGCTGTTGGCATGCCTTCTTTGAGCCGAAAAGAATTTCAGTGTACTATCGCTAACTTTCAAGTTAAAAAAAAGCATCCTATTTTTTTAGAAAATATGGTAACCGATGAAATTCACTCTGCAGTTACGCAGTTTTATGCACAAGAAGAGCAAGCGTTATCTCGCCTTAAAGAAATTTTTACAACCGGTAATGGCACTACTATTGAAATAGAAAAATTGTTGATTGACAGAGAATATTTGTATTTACATTTTCCTGATGGTCATAAACTTCGCCTTGATAGTGATTTTTTAAAAAGAATTCGCAGTGAAATTGATTTTTTTATAAAAGATATTCACTTTGGACAAAAAAACTTAGAAAAAAGGATTAAAAAATGAAAAAAATGATTATTGCACTCACTATAATTGTGAGTCTTAGCACTTTTTTGAGCTGTGAAAAACGGAATGTTAGTACCCTTGAGCGAATTAAAAAAGAGGGAAAGGTTATTGTAGGGACTACAACGGGAAATCCGCCCTTTGGTTTTCATATTTCACGCAATGGAAAAGATACTATTGCAGGATTTGATATCAAAATTGCACAAGAAATTGCAAATGATTTAGGCGTTGAGCTTAAAATTAGTGATATTGCGTTTGAAGGACTTTTGCCCGCTCTCGTGGCAAACAAAATCGATATTATTGTGGCAGGGCTTGCTCCGACAGAAGAGCGAAAGCAAAATGTCGATTTTTCAATTCTTTATCATACTTCGATGGACGGCGCCGTCATTAGACGAGCAGATAAAGATAAGTACGCAGCTTCAAGATCGTCACTAAAAAATATCGTTGTTGGTGCAGAGAAATCGAGCTTGCAAGTTGAAATTGCAAAAACACAAATCAAGGGAATGTCGAAGGCTGATCTGCAAAATAATCATCCAGAAGTCAAAGAATTAGAGTCTGTTAGTGACTTGATTATGGCGTTAAAGACGAAAAAAATTGATGCGGTAATTGCAGAAATTCCTGTTGCAAATTTTTACTTACAAAAGCATCCAGATTTAATGGTTGCCGATTATGAATTTGATTTTGTTGGTGAAGGCTCAGCTATCGCAATTAAAAAAGGAAATCAGGATTTAGTCGATAAAATTAATGAGACACTTGAAAAACTTATTAGTCAAAATAAAATTGAAGAATTTGAGCGAGATGCAACGATTCTCGCTGGAGAACTTTAAGGCGTAATGAGTTAATAGCTTAAAAATACGCATATTACATCAGTTACAATTTTTTGATTGGCAGGTATACCTATTTTTAATAAAAATTCTACTTTTAATAGGAAGTTTTTATGAATAGAGCCCTTGACACTTAAAAAAAAATTATATATATTATGTGAAATAATGCGGCGGTGGTGGAAGTGGTAGACACGCTAGCTTGAGGTGCTAGTGCCGTAAGGTATGCTGGTTCAAGTCCAGTTCGCCGCATATTGATTATAAACTGTTGTATGGTAGCAACTTAAAAAAATCAAAAATTGCTTAACGAACATAAAATTACTCTTTTTACTTTCTTTTATAAATAAAAAAAAAGAAGGGGTAATCTTTATGTCGTTGTCTGTCAGTGTTTTTCAAAAAAAAGTCTAGTAAATTAGATTGGTATTATGAAATTCGCCAAAAAGATGGCAAAACTATTCAAAGAATTGCCAAATTTGACGATGGCAAGCCTGCCAAAAATCGTGAAGAAGCAAAAATAATCCTACAACAAAAAGTCAAAGAAATCATGGTCAAAAAAAAGACCATCGCCTGCATTGCTCAAGACATGTATCTCCCACACTCATCCCCTGTTTTAAAACTTGAAAATCTGAATAATTATTGGTTTTTCCTATCAGAAATCTTATTATCAAGCTTTTTTATTTCTATAGCTAAAGTCTATTGACGTAAAGGCAAATTAGAGTTATTCTTACAAACAGTGCTTATTAGATATTCAGCAAACAAGAGTGGCAAGCTGGTAAAAGCGGCCACTGTATATACCAAAGATGACGTTACAATTTCCCATAAAAATATTGATGAAGATGCGTTGCGTATAATTGCAAAGTTGCGCGAGAATAATTATAGTGCGTATATTGTTGGCGGGGCTGTGCGAGATTTGTTAATAGATGCGGTGCCAAAAGATTTTGATATTGTAACTGATGCAACTCCACAAAAAATAAAGCGTCTTTTTAGAAATTCGCGGATTATTGGTAAACGTTTTCGATTAGTGCATATTTTTTTTATTGATAAAATATTTGAAATTAGCACTTTTCGCTCCACTACGAATGGATCGGTGGGTAATAATTTTGGAACTATTGATGAGGATGTTAAAAGGCGGGATTTTACGGTCAATGCTTTATATTACGATCCTTTGAAGCAGCAAATTATTGATTATGTTGGTGGTGTTGCTGATGTAAAAAGAAAAGTGATAAAGCCTGTTATTCCGCTTAAGACTATTTTTTCAGAAGATCCTGTACGGATGATTCGAGCTATTAAGTATGGATCGAAAAATGGATTTACGCTTCCTTCAAATATTGAGGCTGCCATTAAAAAAAATGCTTCGTTGTTGACGGAAGTTTCGGCTTCTCGACTTACCGAGGAGTTAATAAAGATTATTAGTAGTGATGCTGTCGATCAAGTGCTTTTATGTGCGTATAAGCTTTCGATATTTATGTATTTGCAACCAACTGCGTGCAACATAATCGATGAAAATAAACTATTTGCACAAAATTATTATGATAGCCTTACGCAATTAGCGGCTTTTAATGCAAAAAATCCTAAAGCACGTTTAGGAGAGCGATTACACTTTCTTATTTTTGATTTTATTTGTATCCTTACCGATTGGGAAAAAGAAACGCATGAAAGTACTGTTCCCTCAGTTTATTACAAGGTGTGGCATCAATGTCGCAATTTTGTTCTTCCGATGAATCCGCCACGAGCAGAGTTAGATTTTGCCGTTAGACTGTCGCTTAAAAAATTAGGAATAAAAGATAAATCATTGCTCAAAGGATCTACAAAAAATCATTCACACAAGGGAAATTTTTCTATTTTAAAATAATTCTCCATTCATTTTTTGCGTTAAAGGAATATGTAAGTGTTCATAGGCTTTTGCCGTTACCATTCGTCCACGTGGCGTGCGTTGAATAAGCCCCGTTTGAATAAGATATGGCTCATAGTAATCTTCAAGCGTATCGATAGACTCCCCAATGGAGATAGCCAGAGTTTCTGCCCCAACAGGCCCCCCGCCGTAGTTTTCGATCACAGAGCGTAAAATTGTGCGATCATGATTTTCAAGCCCGAGAGCATCAATTTGCAATTTATTTAACCCCTGTTTTACAACAGAGAGCGTAATTGTCCCATCACCCAACACTTGAGCAAAGTCCCTCATTCGCCGCAAGATACGATTTGCAACACGAGGCGTTCCTCTTGCACACTGAGCCATAAGAGCGGCAGCATCGTCTTGTACGGCGGTATTCAGTATTTTAGCCGATCGATGAATGACTTGTGCGAGCTCCTGTGCGGAGTAAAACGTAAAGCGTTGAACAATGCCAAAACGGCTGATAAGGGGGCTTGAAACAGCACCCGCCTTTGTGGTTGCCCCAATGAGCGTAAACGGGGGAATAGGAATGCGCACCGTTCGTGCCGATGGACCTTGCCCAATAATCCAATCAAGCTCAAAATCCTCCATAGCAATATAAAGCATTTCCTCAATTGCAGGTTTTAAGCGGTGAATTTCATCAATAAAAAAGACGGTACGTTCGGTCACCGTTGAAAGAATTCCTGCAAGATCCTTTGGCTTATCAAGGGCTGGGGCACTGGTTACCTTAAAATCGACGGCAAGCTCGTTTGCGGTAATAAATGCAAGCGTCGTTTTACCAAGTCCCGGAGGGCCGATTAAAAACAAGTGATCAAGGCTCTCGTTTCTGTTCCGTGCTGCCTCAATAAAAACAGACAGATTTTCTTTTATAAGAGTTTGCCCCAGAAACTCGCTTAAAAGCTTTGGGCGCAATCCCGGATCGCGCTCGTCATCAAACTGAGGAATATCTGCATGTAAAAAGCTATTTTCATCTATCATAATTATTTAAGTTGAGCTAATTTGCAAGCTCCACGATTGCACGACGAAAAAGGAATTCTTCTTGCGCCGCCTTACTATCTTTGGGATTAAGCTCTGCTTCTATTTTGAGCAACGCGTCCTCGGCGGATTTTTTATCATAGCCCATTTGAACAAGAGCATCGCACACATCTTGCCATTTGCCAGTATTTTTTTGCGATTTGGAAGTCGCCTCTACTAAAGTGAGTTTTCCTTTTAAGGTGAGCAACATTTTTTGTGCCGTTTTTTTGCCAATGCCAGAAATTGATTCAAGGCGAGAAAGATCTTCGCTTTCAAGGGCATTTACCAGCTGCTGCGTATCAATGCTCGAAAGAATTTTGATTGCAGCCTTTGGACCAACGCCATCAACTTTTACTAAATCAAAAAACATTGAGCGCTCTGACTCACTTGCAAAGCCAAAAAGCCGCATGCCATCCTCTTTATGATACAGCCACACATACACTCGAGCCTTCGAGCCAACGCATGGAAACACATCGAGCGAACAATCCGATACAAGAAAATCCCACTCCACAAAACCAAGCTCCTCAGAGCCCGTCTCTAAATGAAGTGTTTGCGGATTTTTTTTTGTAATTGTGCCGTAAAGACTGTTAAACATGGTATTATATTAACACAGAAAAAAGCTTTTATCAAGTGAGCGTACTTTCTACGTATTTTACCGCGTAAAAATAAATTTACATAAATTGAGCGAGATAAAATGCCGATGTCATACTAGATATTATAGGAGGATTTATGAGTCAAATTGAAGGAGAATTATTGCTCGATGGTGGCATTGCGGTGCAAACAGTTTCGCCTGAAGAACCTACAGTGAGCACATCAAACAAGCAGCAATATGTGGTTGATGACTTTGAAGGCCCCCTTGATGTTCTGTTATATTTAATTAAAAAAAATGAAGTCAATATTTATGACATTCCCATAGGCGAAATTACCGAGCAGTTTTTAGAGTACTTGGACTATGCCGTTTCAACTGATTTACAAAGACTTACCGATTTTTATGCAATGGCAGCTGACCTTATTTATATAAAATCTCGTATGCTTTTGCCCGTAGAAATTACCTTTGATGAGGATGAACTTGAAGATCCACGCCAAGAGTTAGTTGACAAATTAATTGAATATCAAAAGATTAAAAAGCTCTCTGAGTTAATGGAAGAAAAAGAAGAAGAAGTTGAGTGGTCGTTTGAGCGAAAGAAAATCCAGCGCGTGCTCCCCTTTGAAGAAGATGAAATGTGGGAAAAAGTTGATAGCTGGGAGCTTTTGAAAATCTTTACTAACATTGTCTCCTCTTATAACTCAGAAAAAATCCTTGATATGAGGGAAGAAATCTCTTTAAGCGAAAAAGTTACCCTCATGAGCGAATTCTTTGAGCAAAAAGGCGAGTGTTTTTTTACCGATTTGCTCACTCGCAAGGGCAATGTACTTGACGTAGTCTGTGCTTTTATGGCTATATTAGAAGCAGTAAAATTTAAAATGGTTATCATTTATCAAAACAAAATGTATGCCGACATAAAAATTAAACCAACAAATAATGAGTAAACTATGGAGCTTCACTTGGAAAAAGAAATCGCAATTTTAGAAGCAATTTTTTATCTTGATTCAGAGCCGTTAAGCGAAGATTCCCTTGCACGTATTGCAGGCCTTGGTCGTGATGTTATTGACGCAACAATCGAAAAATTACAGGAAAAATATGCCGCTGAAGACTCAGGCGTTGAGTTGACGCGTATTTCTGGCGGTTGGATTATTACGCCAAAAAAAGATTTATGGCTTTTCCTCAAAGACCATTACGGCAAAAAAAACGAAAGCAAACTCTCAAAGGCTGCAATGGAAACGCTTTCAATTATTGCCTACAAGCAACCAATTACACGCTCAGAAATCGAAGCTATTCGTGGCGTTTCTGCAGACACTATGATGCGCCTTCTCATTGAAAAAGAGCTCATAAAAGAAGTGGGAAAAAAAGACATCCCCGGTAAGCCCATCCAATACGGCACAACACGGGATTTTTTGAAATTTTTCCGCCTGAATAGCATTTCAGACTTGCCAAAACTCGATGAAGAAGAAAATGAGCGGTTCGAACTTGCTCGATAATCACCAATTAACCGACGAAACAAAACCTATTCGCCTCCAAGCTTTTTTAGCTCATGCAGGACTTGCAAGCAGACGGGCAAGCGAAAAAATTATTTTAGACGGCAGAGTGAGCGTCAATGGTGAAGTTGTAAACACTTTAGGAACAAAGGTTTTACCAAGCGATACTGTTTGCGTCGATGGAAATTCTATAACAACTGAAAATACAAAAAGATACGTGCTTTTAAATAAACCGATTGGCTATGTTTGCTCGCTCAGTGATGAGCAAAATCGACCGCTTGCTATTGACTTATTAAAAGAGCATTTTAGTGAGCGACTGTACAACGTTGGAAGACTTGATATGTTTTCTGCAGGATTAATCATTTTTACCAATGATGGAGAGTTTGCAAAAAAAATCTCTCATCCCTCCTTTGAGCTAGAAAAAGAATATTTTGTTGAAACCTCACTGCCCTATCCGCCGACCATGCTTGAAAAGTTTGAAAAAGGCATTCGCATAAAAGATATTTTTTATAAATGTAAAGCAGCACGACGCCTATCATCTCGCAAGTTTTTTGTAACGCTTGTTGAGGGCAAAAATCGTGAAATCCGCAAGGTTTTGGAACATTTTGATGTACGAGTAAAAAAATTAATTCGGGTTCGCATTGGACAAATCAATCTGACCATTAATAATGCCACGCTTGCTGAGGGAAGCTTTCGTGAACTCACTTCGTACGAAGTGGCCACCTTGCTAAAAGAAGAAACCTAATAATCGGTTTTAAAATTTTATTATGAAGAAATTATCTTTTGAAATACCTGCTAGAGAATATTTCAAAAGATTTATAAATATAAAGGAATGTTATACGAGTCCTGCTTTGCGTCGATTGTAAATATCGTACCACACTGCAAAAAGTAGAACGATTGCTTTTACAACAAATTGCCAAGCTGCAGCGATATTCATTAACGACATTCCGTTATTGATTGACGCCATAACAAGCCCTCCAACGATTGCTCCGATGATAGTTCCAATTCCGCCTGAGGTTGAAGCTCCTCCAATGTAGCAGGCAGCAATTGCGTCAAGCTCAAAGTTTACTCCCGCTGCAGGGAGAGCTGAGTTCATGTAGCCCGTAAACACAAGTCCTGCAAGACCACAAATCATTCCCATATTCATGTGGGCAACAAAAACGACCATTTCTGAGTTGATTCCTGAAAGTTTTGCACTGCGAGCATTACCACCAACGGCATAAATATAGCGTCCAATTATGGTATTTTTCATGATAAAAGTGTAAATAGCGATACAAATTCCGAGTACAACAACGATTGCAGGAATTCCACGGTACGTTGCAAATTTCCATGCTAATAGTGCGATAAAAATTGCTAAAAAGGCACTTTTTATTAAAAATGCGGTTATTGATGAAATAGAATAGCCATTTTTTGCTTTATGTTTGCGATTAAAAAATTCGAAAATAAAATACAACATAAAAAGAATAATGCCAACAGCAATGGGAGTTACATGCATTTGCCCTGCCATGAAAGACGGGATATTCGCAGAACCGATAGCAAGATTTTTAAATTCGTCTGCATGAGGTGTTATCGGCGTAACATTTGTTACAATATAAGTAAGTCCTCGAAATAACAGCATTCCTGCAAGTGTCACAATGAAAGCAGGAATTTTAAGGTAGGCGATAAAAAACCCAAAGCAGCTCCCTAGTGCAAGGCCAATCAAAAGAGTAAAAATAACGGTGAAAAAAAAGTTTACTCCGCTATTATAAATCATAACACTAATTGCGCCCGTAAAAGCACAGACGGATCCGACAGAAAGATCAATATTGCCAATAATAATGACAATCATCATTCCAATGGCAAGCAATAAAATATAGCTATTTTGCATAAAAATATTCGCAATATTTCGTGAGTTAAGGTTTATTCCGTTTGTCAAAAAAGAAAAAACTACTAAAATCAATGCAAGCATGATAAACATTGAATAATTACGTAAATTAGATTTAACTAATTCACCGACGCTTAATTTTTTATCCATTATATTTCTCCTAATTTATAAAATTATTTTAAAAATGCTCAAAGGTATTAACACCCAACCAATGCCATGTGCATAATTTTTTCTTGGGTCGCATCTTTTTGCAAAAGTTCTCCTCGAATTTTCCCTTCGTTCATAACGTAAATGCGATCTGCCATTCCTAAAGCTTCGGGCAATTCTGACGTGACTATGATAATGCTTTTTCCGGATTCTGCAAGATCTTTGAGGATGGTATAAATTTCAAATTTTGCACCAATATCGATACCACGAGTGGGCTCATCAATAATACACACATCGGGATTTGAAAATAAAACGCGGCCTAAAACAACTTTTTGTTGATTTCCCCCCGAAAGATTTCGTGTTAATTGATGAATTGATGGTGTTTTAATACGTAACTTATCTTTATATGTTTCAGCAATGTCTGATTCTTTGTCACTTGAGACAACGCCGCCTGAAGAAAGTTTTGGCAAACTTGAAATTGAAATATTTGATTTTACATCTTGAATAAGAATTAATCCGAGTGCTTTTCTGTCCTCAGAAACATAACCGATTCCGCAATTAATAGCCTCTTTAGGCGTTTTGGGATCAATTTTTTTTCCATGAAGAAACATTTCACCTTCGCATGAGTACCCATAGGATTTTCCAAAAAGACTCATCATTAACTCGGTTCGCCCTGCGCCAATAGGGCCACAAAAAGCAACTATTTCTCCTTTTTTTACATTAAAAGATGCATTATCAACCACTTTCATTGCATGATAATCAGGATGATACACGCTCCAATTTTTTACATCAAAAATGATTTCGCCAATTTGAGGTTTTCGCTCAGGATAGCGAGAAGTCATATCACGACCAACCATGTCTTTTATGATCATAGCTTCGGTAAGTCCTGTCTTTTCAACATCATAACTTGCAATTGACTGGCCATCTCGTAAAATAGTGACGGTATCGGCAACTTTTAAAACTTCATTTAATTTATGAGAAATCATGATGGCGGTAATGCCTTCTTGTTGTAACTCTAAAATTAAATCAAGCAACTTTTCGCTGTCCTCATCATTTAGAGAAGATGTTGGCTCATCTAAAATTAAAAGTTCAACTTTTTTTGATAAGGCACGGGCAATTTCAACCAATTGTTGTTTTCCAACGCCTAATTTATTAACAATTGTTGCAGGATCTTCGAGTAATCCAACCCGTGTTAAAAAATGTTTTGATTTTCTTATATATTTATTCCAATCGATGATGCCAAATTGCGTTTTCATGTGACCTAAAAAAATATTTTCGTATACAGACAAATATGGACTTAGGGCAAGTTCTTGATGAATAATGACTAATCCATCTTTTTCACTTTCTTTCACGTTTGCATAAAAAGTTTCTTTTCCTTTAAAAAAGATTTTTCCGCTATAAGAGCCCACAGGATATACTCCACTAATACAACTCATCAGTGTTGATTTTCCTGCACCATTTTCACCGCAAAGGCAATGTATTTCGCCTTTTTTTACCTTAAAATTAACATTATCTAAGGCTCGTACACCGGGAAATTCTTTTGTTAAATTTAATATTTCAAGGATATAATCATCCAAAATTCATCTCCTTTATTCTATTAGATCAATTCTAATAAAATGTTGTGCTATATAGTTGAACTTATTCATCGGTTAAATATATAGCACTGTGTGAATTGGAAATTATACTTAATTTTTCTAAATCAAGTATAATAACATGTTTCAAACTTATTTAATTTCTGAGGCAGGAATATAGCCTGAGTCAATCATGATAGCTTGATAGTTATCTTGTAAAACCGAAATAGGCTCTAAAAGATATGATTTTACTGTTTTTAATCCAGTGTTGTAAGATGTTGTGTCAAGGCGTGTTCCTGGAATATTTGGCTCTTCTCCTTTGAGAATTGCATCTGCTAATAAAACAGTTGCTTCTGCAAGTTTTCGAGTGTCTTTAAAAACAGTCATGTATTGTTTTCCGTCTTTAATTGATTGAATTGAAGGAGTTTCTCCGTCTTGACCGGTAATGATAGGAAGGTTTACTTCGTATTTTTGATCAGCAGAGCAAGCTTCAATAATTGCACGAGCTAAAGGATCGTTTGGTGCTAAAACAGCATCAAGCATAAGCTCTTCTGCATCACTGTTAAGAAGATTTTCCATGCGAGTTTTTGCAAGTTCAGCTTTCCAGTTTTCAGTTGTAATTTTTGTATAGGCAGGATCACGTGATGATGTAGGAGCAGGGCCTACAATGTTAACCATACCGTTTTGAATGTAAGGATTTAAGACATTCATTGCACCGTCAAAAAAGAGTGTTGCATTGTTATCTGTGGGAGATCCTGCAAAAAGAGCGATATTTTTTGGCTCAGTTGCATTTTGTAAGTCTAAAGCCATTTCAATTGCTTGACCTTGTAATTGTCCAACTTTAAAGTTGTCAAAAGTGATGTAGTAATCATATTTGTCACTTCCTAAAATAAGGCGATCGTAAGCAATAATTTGTACATTACTGCTTGCAGCATCATCAATTACGGTGTTTACACCTTCGTTGATATTTCCAACAATAATGAGTTTTGCACCCTTTGTTAAAAAGTCAGAAATTTGTTGATTTTGCTTTGCTTGATCT
>JBOFTD010000135.1:0-5559 GCA_051651885.1 Treponemataceae bacterium | reverse complement strand
TCATCAATTTCTCCAATTCGATGAATTTTTCCTGTATAAAAAAGAATTCGCTCAGATGTGGTGGTTTTGCCTGCATCAATGTGAGCCATAATTCCGATATTTCGCATTTTCTTTAAGTCAGCCATGTGATTTCTCCCTAGTAAATTATGGATATAATATAAGTCTTGCTTGTAAATGTCAATGGGGAGGGATTATTAGGAGCTCTCATGATATTGTCATTTCAAAACAAAAAGCAAAAAAAAATTATTTTAACTTTTATAATTGTGCTTGTTGTAATAAAATTATTCTTTGTTTATATGTGTTTTTTAGAATTTATTTGACAAAATACTTTGGCCAATAAATTTTGCTTGTTCTTTGCCGCTCAATGCTTCAATTATTGCTAAAGAAAATTCTTCGGCACAACCTGCTCCTTGCGAAGTAATAATATTTTCGCATACAACAACGCGATCGTTTAATTGTATGCCGTGCAAGGACGTATCGGCACAAAAATTATTTATTTTTTCTTTCATTGCAGGGTAGCACGTAAATTTTTTAGCCTGTAAAATTCCTAGCGGCAAAAGTACTACCACTGGTGCGGCACAGATGGCACAAATTAATTTTTTATTTGCATGTGCTGTTTTTAAAAGTGCATTAAGATTTTGACATTTCGCTAAATTTGCCGCTCCCGGCATACCACCAGGAATCACAAAAGCGTCAAACGAACCCCAAAAATCTTGTGGTATATGATCAATGGTTGTGTCGCAGTTGATAAGAATATTATGACATCCTGTAATGCCTTTTCTTTCAATACCAACAGTTGTTACGTCAAACCCTGCTCGACGTAAATAATCAATAGGCGTGATTGCCTCAACTTCTTCAAACCCATCTGCCAAAAAAAGAGCGATTTTTTTCATAACGAATATCTCCTTGTTGATTTAGTATTGCGAAATTATATTTTTAAATCATGCAGGATTTTTAGATTTTTGTCAAATTTATATACAAATTTTTTGCAATTAATAAAAGGCTTTCTTTTGTATTTGATTTTGGCTCCTCTAAAACGGTTTCGAGGAGCTCGTTTAAAATAAAGCCAATTTGTTTTCCTTTTGGAATACCGATTGTTAGTAAATCATTTCCACTAACGGCTAAATCTTTTAATGACAAAGCCGCCTCTTCTTTTAAAATACTTTCAATGCGATACTGAAAATCAATAAGCAGATTTTTGACAGGTTTGCCTTGCTGGCCAAAGGTGTCTGCATAACGAAGATCAAATAAATCCTGCAAAATAAGTGGATTTTCGTTATATTGTATTCGCATCAAAAAACGGCGGACGGCAGAATCACTCCAGTTTTCCTCATAGTGAAACATGTGATTTTTTATCAAATGACACACATTTTTAATTATTGCATTCGAAAAATGTAATCGCGTAAGGATTTTTTCTGTCATTTGTGCTGAAATAATTTCGTGATGATAAAAGGTAATCTCTTCAATTTTATTTCCCACATCGTCAAGGCTGAAGTTCACTTTTTTGGCAAGAGGTTTTCCGACATCATGAAAAAGTGCTGCAAGACGCACCGTAATTTTTTCTTTTGGGGACGCATTACAGCTAAAAAAAAGGTGCGTCAAAACATCAAATTGGTGAAAGCCTTTTTGCTCTACACCTCTGCAGTTAAAAAGCTCGGGCAAAAAACATTCTAAAAGTCCTGTTTTTTCCATTAAATCTAATGCGTACGAGGGGCAATCGCTTTGGAGCATTTTTGTAAATTCATCTTGAAATCGCTCGATAGCAACTTTTTTTGTAACCTCAATTACTTGATTTATGGCGTTAAAAGTTTGCTCTTCAATAAGAAAATTAAGCTTTGAGGCAAAACGGATAGCTCGAATGGCTCGAAGCCCATCTTCACCAAATCGATCGAGGGGCTTTCCGACTGTTCTAATAATTTTTTTTTTGATATCAGTCATGCCGTCAAAAGGATCGAATACAACGCCTGTAAAAAGATTTGCTGCCATCGCATTTATTGTAAAATCTCTACGGGATAAATCCTCTTCAAGCGACGAGGTATAGTGCACAGCATCAGGGTGCCTTCCGTCAGAATAGGTTGACTCAAGGCGATATGTCGTAACTTCAATATGGTGATTCATAAAGATAACCGTAACAGTGCCGTGAGCAATTCCCGTTGGAATGGTACGCTGAAAGATTTTCGTTACTTCGTGAGGAGATGCATTCGTTGCAAGATCCCAATCCTGAGCTTTTTTTTTCATCACCATGTCACGAACAGCTCCGCCGACGAGGAAGGCCTCAAATCCATGCTGAGAAAAAATTTCTGCCATTTTTTTTAATTCACGGGGAATACTAATTTTCATAAAGCATTAAAAAACGAGCGAGTATTAAAAGAGTTGCTCTGGAGTTAGTCCCTCGCTTGCTGGCTGACCTTTATCTGCAGCAGGAGTTTTGCTTTCTTCCACCTTTGGAGGGGCTTTCTCTTTTTGCTCAGCCTTTGTTTTTGGCTCTTTTTTTTCTACTTTTTGACCGGGAAATAATTTTGCACGTAATGTTTTTTCAATATTTGCGGTAAACTCTGGATTTTGATTTAAAAACGCAATAGCATTTTCTTTACCTTGCCCAATTTTTTCTGTTTCTGTTGCATACCATGCACCACGTTTGTCAATTAATTCATGTTTAACGGCAGAATCAAGCAAACTTGAAATAGCAGAAATTCCTTTACCAAAATAAATATCGATTTCAGCCTTTCTAAAAGGCGGTGCAACTTTATTTTTAACAATTTTTACACGAACACGGTTTCCAACGGCATCTTCTTCGCCCTTTGCATCAATTGATTCAATCCGTCTAATTTCAAGACGCACAGAACAATAAAATTTGAGGGCATTTCCACCCGTTGTTGTTTCAGGATTTCCAAACATAACACCAATTTTCATTCGAATTTGATTAATAAAAATCAAAATACACTTTGATTTTCCGATTGTTGCCGTCAGTTTTCGCAGTGCTTGGCTCATAAGGCGAGCTTGAAGTCCCATGTGAGAGTCACCCATGTCGCCTTCAATTTCAGCTTGTGGCGTCAGTGCCGCAACAGAGTCTACAACAATTACATCAACGGCTCCCGAACGAACAAGGCTTTCAGCAATTTCAAGAGCCTGCTCGCCTGTATCAGGCTGAGAAACCCACAAATCATCGATGTTTACGCCAAGATTTTTTGCATAAACGGGATCGAGTGCATGTTCTGCATCAATAAAGGCTGCAATTCCACCGAGTTTTTGTGCTTCTGCAATGGCATGCAAGGCAAGCGTTGTTTTTCCAGAACTTTCAGGGCCGTACATTTCAATAATTCGCCCTCTCGGATAGCCACCAATGCCCAGCGCTTCATCAACTAACACTGAACCAGAAGGAATCACTTCAATTCCTGCAGCATCTGTTCGTGTTCCCAGTTTCATTAACGATCCTTGCCCAAATTGTTTTTCAATTTGTAAACGAGCAACCTCAAGAGCTTTTATTTTTTCTGAAGTATTTTCAGAACCAACCGTATTATCATTAATCATATAACCACCTTTCCTCCCATTTATTATATAGAAGAAACTAAGCATTTTTTACTTATTTTTTATTTTTATTTAGAAAAATTATTATAAAGAAGGATTCTCCTTTATTCAAGGGAGAATCAATTATTTTACTCTTTTTAGAAAAACTCTGGGGTTGTTTTACCTTGTGTATTTTTCTTTTTTGTTATATGTTGACCATTATAAGTGAAAAATGAGACAGATGCTTCCACTTTTAAATTAGGAGCGTTAATTAAAACAAGCCTTGTAGATTTTCCTCAGTGTGTAAGTAGCGTGCTTTTTTTGCACGGATGTAATTTACGCTGTCCGTATTGTTATAATATTGATTTAGTTGTAGGAACGACAAGTGATTATGATTCAATAATAACAGCTTGTTTTGAAGAATTTTTGGAGAAGCGAAAAAATGTTATAACGGGAATTGTATTTTCTGGCGGAGAGCCTTTATTGTATCCCGATCTCAAAGAGCTTATTATTTTTGCCCGTAAGCTGGGTTATAAAATAAAACTTGATACAAATGGAACTCTTCCTCATTTGCTCGAAAAAATTATTCAAAACCCTGAAACAAAGCCAGATTACATTGCACTTGATATCAAAACAGCTCCTTGCAACTACAATATTTGTGCAGGTTTTGATGCAGAGGAGAAAATTATTTCTTCGATCAATATTTTGAAAGCGTTTGATGTCAAAAATTATGAAATACGGAGCGTTTTTGTGCCCCCGTTGATTGACAAAATGGCAATAAAAACTATTGCCTCTTATTTGTCAACCGATGTGCAATGGTATTTTTCCCCGTTTCAAAACACCTGTTGTCTTGATTCTTCGTATGAGCATATTGCTCCGTATACTGCTCGTGAAATGGAAGAATTGGTAAACTTTGCAAAAAGGTATATCCCAAATTCCTATTTACGATAAATGCCGCATTTTAGCGAAAAATTTGTATTCCTTCTTCTATCACTTTTTTATTAAGAGGATTTAGATGAGCTTTTGATTCGCCGAAAACCTTTGGTAATGCTTCAATAATTGAGTCGATTTTTATCAATTTTGTTTTTTCTATCATCGCACCAAGCATAACCATGTTTGCCATTTTTTGGTTTCCGTTCGCATCGGCAATATCATTTGCAGGAACTTTAAATACGTCGATGTCAGATCGAGTAACCTCATAATCCACAAGAGATGAATTTACAAAGATTTTACCTTTTGGAATTAAGGCACTTTCAAATTTTATTAACGATGGCAAATTCATTGCTATGACGACTGTTGCATCATTTGTAACGAGAGGAGATCCGATGGTTTTGTCGGAGATGACGACCGAGCAATTAGCTGTTCCTCCACGCATTTCTGCCCCATACGATGGATACCACGAAACTTCTTTTTCTTCAAACATTCCTGCGTAGGCGATGATTAATCCGAGCGACATTAATCCTTGCCCGCCAAATCCTGCACATATAATTTTATTCGTCATTTTTATCGCCCCCTTTTTTATTTCCAAGTGGATAGTAGGGAATCATATTTTTTTCAACCCATTTGAGTGATTCAACCGGTGTGACGCCCCAATTTGTTGGACATGTTGAGAGAACCTCAACAATTGAAAATCCCTTTCCGTCAACTTGATTTTGAAAGGCTTTTTTTATAGCTTTTTTTGCTTTTCGTAATTCGCTTGGATTGTGAACGCTTACACGCTCTACAAAAATACAACCATCAATGCTTGCAAGAATTTCACTCATGCGAAGGGGAAATCCTGCGGTAACGCTATTGCGCCCTGTGTGAGAAGTTGTTGACTTTTGATCGGGAAGCGTCGTTGGAGCCATCTGACCGCCTGTCATGCCGTAAATAGCGTTGTTTACAAAAATTGTCGTTATTTTTTCGCCGCGTGCTGCTGCATGGATGATTTCTGCAGTACCGATTGCAGCAAGATCGCCATCGCCTTGGTAGGTAAAAACAATTTTATCGGGGAGAGCACGTTTTATTCCTGTTGCAACGGCGGGGGCTCGTCCATGTGCTGCTTGTTGCATA
>JBOFTD010000134.1:0-9007 GCA_051651885.1 Treponemataceae bacterium | reverse complement strand
GACATCTTCGTCGGTGCAGGGTTTTGCGGCAAATCTTTCCAATTCGCAAGGATTAAGTGAGTCAAAAACGATTGATAGAACGAGTAAACTGTATGAAAAATCCCTTGAGCTTGAGTCTTATTTTGTTAAAATTATGCTTTCTTCTATGCGAAATACGGTATCAAAAACTTCTTTGAGCGGCGAGAATAATCATGCTCAAACTATGTATGAAGATATGTTGTATGATGAAATGAGCGTTTCGATGACAAAAAATGCAGGATTTGGGCTTGCTGATCAAGTGTATTTGCAGTTATCAGAATAAGAAAACTGCTTTTATAAGAATCTATATTTTTTAACCGAATAAAATGAATGTTTTATTCGGTTTTTTTATTGGTTATTAACGCTTAAGTTTACAGATCTGCTGCTGTTAAAATTGAAACACCAGTGTCAATATAGCTTTCAGAAAGTACTTCACCTGCAAGAACTTTGCTTGCTGATTTAACACCTTCAAAACCCATGGTATAGGGATTTTGAGCCATAATACCTATGAGTGCACCACTTTTTACAAGGGATTTGTTCATATCAGAAGCATCAGATCCAACGCCGATGACATTTTTGTCTGTTGCTTCTGTAATTGCATTTCCAATCCCAACGGTAGATCCTTCATTTGTTCCATACAGACCGACAACATCTTGTGTAATAAAATTTGCAGCCATATCTTTTGCTATCGTTGCATCGCCTTGACTATACTGTGTTTCTAAAATAGTAAAATCTGTTTGTGCAAATGCTTCTCGAAAGCCTGCTTCACGCATGTTTAAAGATTCTGTTGCAGCATTTACGCTGATGATACCAATGTTTCCTGATGTGATACCGTCACTTGTAAGTTTTGCAAGAAGTGCCTCGCCAACTTTCATTCCGCCAGCTTTATTATCAGTTGATAGTAATTGTTCAGCAGGGAAGTCCGCAGGTGAGTCAACATAAATAATTTTTACACCAGCATCAGTAGCTTCTTTTAAAGCTGAAGTAACTGCATGTAGACCATTTGCTGCAAGTAAAATACAATCTGCCCCTGCTGCAACTGCATTATTGATGCTTTCGATTTGCTTTGCATCATCTTTTACATCAGGTGCAAGCCATCTGTATTCTATTGTATTCATTTTCTTTGTTGCTGCTTGAGCACCTTCATCAACTTTAACCCAATGTTGGTCAATTTGATCCATTGTGATAAGAAAAACTTTTTTCTTATCGCTTTTTGCTCCACATGAAATAAGTGAAACAGCTAACAAAATTGTTCCGATAAGCAATAATGCTTTTTTCATTTTTTTCTCCTAAGAAATTTTATATGAATTCTATAAAAATAGAATTTATTTACTTGTTTTTGGTGGATGATTTCTGACAACAATATCGAGCAAAACAGAAACTACTACAATAAATCCGATTACAATATTACGTATAGCTATAGGTGCTCCTGCGAATTGTAAACCATTTTGCAATACACCCCAAATTGAAGCTCCAACGACTGTTCCTAATAGAATACCTTGTCCACCTAGTGTAGAAATTCCTCCGATAACAGAGGCTGCAACAGCATACATTTCATACGAAGTTCCTGCGTCCATCGCTCCTATTCCGCTAGTTGCTGTTTGAATGAGGCCAACAATAAAAGAACAAAAAGATGAAACTAAGAATACCTTTGTTGTTGTTCCTAAGATGCTTACGCCACTTAATTTTGCCGCTTCGATGTTACTGCCAACAGCATAAATATATCGTCCTGTTCGTGTTTTACTCAAAATAAAATTAAAAAGAAGCCAAATAATGAGTGCAATCCAAATCGTATTAAAAACTCCGAGCGTTCGACCATAGTAAAAAAAATCTCGAAAACCTTGTGCCGCAACTCCGATACTATTTGTATTATAGTTATTATTTGCAATTTGGGCAATCCCTCGAGCAACGGTCATTGTTCCAAGTGTTGCGATGAATGGAGGAATTTTAAATCCTGCAACGAGATAACCATTAATAAATCCAACAATAAGACTTGCAATAAGTGTTACAATAATGGCTATAAAAGGATTAACTCCCTTTGTCATTAAGGTTGCACTAATCATGGTTGACATACCGACGACAGATCCAATTGAAAGGTCAATATTTCCTGTAATAAGTACATACGATTGACCAATTCCAATGATCAAGATCGGTGCAATTTGCCTTAATAAATTACTAACATTCCTTGATGAAAGAAATGTTGGATTTATAATCCCAAACACCACACAAAGAACAACAAGTCCAAGTCCAACCGTTAAAACTTGTCCCATTCCACGTGGCAACATATTTTTCTTCCCTAATATATTCATTTAAATATCTCCTATATTTTTTTTTCAAAGGTTGTTGCAAGAGCAAGTATTTTTTCTTGCGTTGCATCTTTAGCGGATAATTCTCCCGTAATTTTTCCATCGCACATAACTAAAATACGATCGGCAAATCCCATAACTTCAGGCATTTCTGATGAAATAAAAAGCACGCCAATGCCTTGCTTTTTTAGCTCATTAATAAGATTGTAAATCTCAACTTTTGCTGCAACGTCAATGCCTCTTGTTGGCTCATCAAACATAACAAATTGAAAAGATCGTGCAAGCCATTTTGCAACAACAACTTTTTGCTGATTTCCCCCAGAAAGCGTTGCGGCCATAACCTCGCTTGATGAAACTTTTATATTAAGATTTGCAACTGCATCAAGGGCAATCGTTTTTTCTGTCTTTTTGTTAAGAATTCCTAATTTTTTTGCAATAATATCAAGATTTGGAAGAGCGATGTTTTCTCGAACTGGTAATTTTGTACAAAGCCCATCTTTTTTTCTATCTTCTGGAGCAAGAACAATTCCATGTTTTATAGCATCAATCGGCTTTGAAATTTTAATTTTATTTCCATTAAGATAAATTTCGCCGCATTGTTTTTTGTCTATTCCAAAAATAGCACGAGTCATTTCGGTTCGCCCTGCACCCATGAGCCCTGCAACCCCAAGTATTTCGCCTTTTTTAACTTGAAAAGAAATATCTCGTACTTGGTTTCCTGCACAAAGATTTTTTACCTCAAAAATAGTTTCGCCGACCGGACATTCAATGTGTGGATATTTTTCTTTTATTTCTCGGCCAACCATATTGCGTATAATTTCTTCCATAGTAAAGTCGCTAAATTTACCACTGGTAATATATTTTCCATCACGCATAATAGTGACGCTATCGATGATATGTTTTAACTCATCTAATCGATGTGAGATATAAATAATTCCACAGCCGTTATTTCGTAGCTGACGAATTATTTTAAAAAGTTCTTCTGTTTCTTTGTTTGTTAGTGAGCTTGTTGGCTCATCCATGATCAAAACTTTTGCATTAATTGATAGAGCTTTCGCAATTTCAACCATTTGCTGCTTTGAAACACTTAAATCTTTTATGAGGGTTGTAGGAAGAATATCGCAACCTAAACGTGCAAGTAGTTGCTGGGAGTCATTATTCATCTTTGTTTGATCGATAATCATATTATTTTTTAAAGGTTCACGCCCTAAAAAAATATTTTCTGCAACCGTTAAGTGATGACATAAATTTAATTCTTGATGAATAATAGCAATGCCGTGTTTTTCTGCAATTTTTTGGTTATACTCTTCAATAGCAGAATCAAAAAGCTCTAATGTGCCAGAATCTCGTTGATAAATTCCACTAAGCACCTTCATTAAAGTTGACTTTCCTGCTCCATTTTCACCTAAAAGAGCCATTACCTCATTTGATTTTAATTCAAAACAAACATCATCCAATGCATGAACGCCCGGAAATGTTTTTTGAATATTTGTCATTTTAACAATAGGTTTTGTCATAGCAGTCCTTTAATTTGTGGTAACAGTTACACTCATCCTAACAAATATTTTTAAATTCAATTTTTTATTTTGGATGAGTTATTCTATGAAAGTGCAGTGTATCATAAAATTCTTAATAGTTCAAGTAGTAGTGTTTTTGTATCAAAAGTTTGCGATAAAACGGTGTTTAATCATATTTGTTGGGAAAAAACTAAAAGTAATAGCGTTTCTAAAGATAATTTTTTATGATTGGACGAAATCTTTTGACAACAAAAATTGCTACAATTATTTTTATCGCGTTACCAAAAAGGTAGGGGAGTACAACAAGGGAAAGTGATACGAGAAAGGATTTGCCGCCGATATGCATAAAGGCGAGTGTTCCACAAATGAAAATAATTGCATTACTAAGAATTACTGCGATGCTGATTATTATCCATTGCGATGCTTGAGAGTTTAATTTTTCGCGTAAAAAAAATCGTAAAAAAAGGCCACCTGCGATAGCTGCGACGAGATATCCCGCTAAAAATCCACCCGTTGGGCCTGCAATAATCACACTTATTCCGGCTTTTCCTGAAAATACGGGAAAGCCAATTATTCCTAATAATAAAAAAAGTGCAACCGACAAGCCGCCTAAAGTCGGGCCAAGCAAAAGTCCTGTGATGACGGCAAACATATCTTGTACGACAATGGGAATGCCTGTTGGAAGGGGAATTAGGATAAATGATCCTGCTGAAATAAGAGCACTGAACAGTGCTATGACAATAGTCTTTTTTTGATTTTTCATCGCTTTATAATACTGAAAAACAAAAAGCTTGCAAGCTGATTGTTTGCTCTGCTGTTATGCAAAATATGAGAAAATCTTGTGTAGGTTGTTGACCTTTGTGTTTTTTTTATTATACTATGTAGATTATGACTGCAAATGAATTGCGAAGTAAATACATAGAGTTTTTCAAAAGCAAAAAGCACATAGAAATATCTGGAAAATCCTTAATTCCTGAAAATGATCCCACGGTTCTTTTTACGACAGCTGGAATGCATCCGCTTGTTCCGTATTTGATGGGCGAGGATCATCCTGCAGGGAATCGTTTAACCGATTATCAAAAATGTATTCGCACGGGAGATATCGACTCTGTTGGAGATGCAAGTCATTTGACCTTTTTTGAGATGCTTGGAAATTGGTCTTTAGGCGATTATTTTAAAAAAGAAGCCATTGAGTTTAGTTTTGAGTTTTTAACGAGCGAAAAATACTTAAATATTCCAATCACCAAACTGTCGGTTACAGTTTTTGCGGGAGAAGAGGGCATTCCTCGTGATGATGAGTCCGCAAATTTTTGGAAATCTTTGGGAATTCCAGAAGATCGTATTTATTTTTTGCCACGCGAGGATAATTGGTGGGGGCCTGCGGGAGAAACAGGACCTTGTGGGCCTGATACAGAGATGTTTGTTGATACAGGAAAGAGTGCTTGTGGAGCTGATTGTCGACCAGGGTGTCATTGTGGAAAGTATTTTGAAGTGTGGAACGATGTTTTCATGCAGTATAATAAGACAAAAGACGGAGTGTATGAAAAGTTAGCTCGTACGTGCGTTGATACAGGAATGGGCATTGAGCGAACGGTTGCCATGCTGCAAGGTAAAAAATCCGTGTATGAAACGGAGATTTTTGCTCCACTTATTGCGGCTGTCGAAAAGTTATCGGACAAAAAATATGGGGCTAATGAGAGTGATGATATTTCCATTCGCATTATTTGCGATCATGCACGAGCGGCGACGTTTATTTTAGGCGATCCTAAAGGTATTGTGCCGTCAAATGTTGGAGCAGGCTACGTTTTGCGACGGTTAATTCGCCGAGCCGTCCGTCATGGTAAAAAATTGGGAATTGAAGAAAAATTTCTTGCTGTTCCGTCAAAAATCGTTGTAGAAAATTATAAAAATGCCTATCCTGAGCTTGCAGAAAAAATGGCTTTAATAACAACTGAGCTTGAAAATGAAGAAGAAAAATTTACAAAGGCTCTCAAAGATGGTCAAGCTGAGTTTGAAAAATTATTACCAAGCTTGCTTAAAAATCCTGCAAAGGTGATTCCAGGGCGTATTGCGTTTCGCCTGTATGATACTTTTGGGTTTCCTATTGAGTTGACCGAGGAGCTCGCAGCTGAACATGGCTTGACTGTTAATCATCGTGAGTTTGAAGAGGCTTTTAAAAAGCATCAAGAGCTTTCACGAGCAGGCAGCGAGCAGGTTTTCAAAGGTGGTCTTGCCGATCATTCCGAAATTACAACAAAGTATCACACTGCAACGCATCTTTTGCACAAGGCATTACGAATGGTTTTAGGTGATCATGTTGCTCAAAAGGGATCGAATATTACTAGTGAGCGAATGAGATTTGACTTTTCGCACACGGCTGCCATGACAAAGGAAGAAATTGCACAAGTTGAAGCAATTGTTAATGAGCAAATAGAAAAAAAATTGCCCGTAACTATGGAACTTATGGATTTAGAAACGGCAAAATCAAATGGGGCGATCGCTTTGTTTGGTGAAAAATATGAAGATGTTGTAAAAGTTTACTCAGTTGGTAACTTTTCAAAGGAAGTTTGTGGTGGCCCTCATGTGGAAACGCTTGATGGAATGGGAAAATTTATTATTCAAAAAGAGCAGTCATCGTCAGCGGGAGTGCGGCGAATAAAGGCTGTTTTAAAATAAAAATTATGTAACTTTTCTTTGCTTAATTTATTTAAGTGTAAAGTAACTTATAGAAAGGATAAATAACTTATGAAGCATGCTATTACTTTAGGTATTTTTTTTGTTTTTGTGGCGGCTTTTACGTCTGCACAATCTGACTTGCAACCACTTGCGACGGTTAAAATTGGCAAACCTGAAACAATTACACTCAAGCAGTTAAAGACACGTGTTGAGGGCTATCAACGTCAAACGGGCTCTGCTCTTACAGTGCCTCAAAAAATCGAGGTGCTTGACGCTCTTATTAATGAAAAACTTGTCACGCAAGCAGCTGAAAAAGCACGAATTATCGTTACGGATAGTGAAGTGAATCAAGCATTTATTCAATTTATTTCGCAAAGTCTTGGCCGTGCTGTAACCGAACAGCAATTTGCTTCTTTAATTAAAGAACAAACAGGGCAAAGTGTTGATGAGTTTTTACGTGCTCAAGTTGGTATGAATTTGAGTGATTACAAAGCTAATGTTCGATCAACTTTATTAGTGCAACGTTATGTTGCATCTCTAAAACAAAAAGAGTTATCGTCATCACAACCAAGTGATAAGGAAATTCGCGATTATTATGAATTAAATAAGACAAGTATTGTTCAACCTGATGTGATTAAATTGTTTGCATTGGCTGTAAAAAAAGATAAAGATGCGGATGCTGCAAAAAAACAGATTGCAACAATGCAGTCGGATTTGAAAAATAAAAAAACAACCGTGTCGGAACTTGCTCTAAAGTCAAAAGATCCTAATTCTAATTTTGTGACGGGGGAACAATTCATTCCAAAGGCAGAGATTTCTGCACAACAATTAGGAATAGGGTATAATGAATTGCTTGCCCTTTTTACACGACCCATTAATGAAGTTTCTGATGTAACTGAAACGGCTGAAAATTTTCAACTTCATATTGTTTTAGCAAAAGAAAATGCTAAAATGTTGGCATTGAGTGATTTGGTGCAGCCGGGAACAACGGTTACGGTTTATGAATATATTCGATCAAATCTTGGACAACAAAAACAAAATCAAATACTTGCTGAGTCTTTAAAGGAAATCTCAGAATCACTTCGATCTCCAGATAATTATAAGATGGAAAAAACAGGTGCTGCATTAGAAAAGTTTCTTACATGGTAGCTTTTATAGGTTTTAGATGAAAAGGCATGAAAGTCGCGTCCTTGCAGTTCAAATTCTTTTTGCGTGGGATATTTCAGCAACACCCGTCGAATATTTATATAATTTTTTTTGGCTCGATGAGAAAGAAAAAAGCAAAATAACCGAGAGTGAAAAAACATTTATTTCTCTATTAGTCGCCGGAACAATTGAGCAGTTAAATACCGTTGATGATTTGATAAAAAAATTTCTTACGACATGGGATTTTGAGCGCATTAGTAAAATTTATCTTGCAATCCTACGAGTCAGCACATATTCACTGTTGTTTCAAGGTGATATTCATTCAACAATTATTATTAATGAAGCGATTGATATAGCAAAAGATTTTGCTATTGATGACTCATATAAATTTATTAATGCAATGCTTGACAACATAAAAAAATCACTTGGCAGAGATACTGTGTAAAATGATGATGTTTGTAAAAATTAGGCATTATTTATTTGTGAGTGTTCTTTTATTTCTTATCATTTCATGTGCAAAGCCATCAGTTTCGGCAAGTTTTTCTGGAAATCTTGCCTTGCTTGACGTGTATATCGAACAGTTTAAAATGTCTGAAGCTGTTGCGTTATTAAAAAAGATTTCCAAAAATTTATCGTCGCCTGCAAATGTTTTATCTGTTTATAAGCGGTGTATTCAGATTGGAGAGCTTAAACTTGGAAAGCAAACACTTAATCGGGGAAGAAAACTGTTTCCTTCTAGTTTGGAATTAAAAGCTGTTTACGTTCAATTTTTAATTAATCAGGGTGACCTAAATGAAGCTTTCACCGTTGGAAAGTCACTTGAAGGAACCTCTTATGGTTCATTAGTTTCTGAGGTTTTATTTCGAATGCACCTTAATCAAGATGTATTTTTCTCGCCAAGTTTTTTTAATACTTTTATTGATGCTGCAAATATAACAAAAAATCCCATTTATTTACAGAATGCGGCGATTATTAAAGCGGTAAATGGAAGTCTTTCGGAAGCCATAGAACTTCATCCTCCCAATTTGATTTCAGATCAAAATCCCTTATTTTGGGCAAAACTTGCGTATGATGCGGAAAATTTTTATTACAGCTTGCTTGATATTTCTGTAGCGGATAATCCCTCTGCTGAGATTTTGCTCCTCAAAGCCGATATTTTTTTGAGATTAGAGAAAATTCAAGCAGCCATGCAAACCTATTTAGATATTTATGAACAGGTACCGTATTATTCACCCATACCTTATTTAAATATTGCGTACACTGCATATAAGGAAGGAAATTTAGACCGCGCATATATTTTTTTACAGGAGGCGGTGGAGCGTTTTCAGCTTGACACTTTTGTTT
>JBOFTD010000133.1:0-6787 GCA_051651885.1 Treponemataceae bacterium | reverse complement strand
GGATCAGATAATAGACAAATGTACAACCATAGCGGTAATAACACAAGACCCGGCCGACTATAACAACTTGCAATGGTTGCAACTTTAAGCTGCAATTCATTGCAGCAGTTGTAACAATTACAATTGTAAGGACAACTATAATTATGATAAGCAAACATCAATAACAACCATAGTTGCTACAACCGCAGGTTGTTACAACTACGGTTGTTATTGAGATGGGAAATGGTTACGTAAAATAATTATATGGGTAGTTTTTACAATGAGCTTTTTTAAGCACTCTTTGCCGAGTGCTTTCTTATTTTAAAACACTAATTATTGTAAACAACGACAGTAGCTACTGTCGGTACAACGCAATAATTGCTGTCGTAACAACACAATAATTGCTGTTGTTGCAACGCTAACTAGTATGTTGTTTTGCAAATTCATCCATAAAGGCAATGAGTGCTTGCACACCATCAATTGGCATAGCATTATATAACGAAGCCCTCATTCCACCTACCAGTTTATGGCCAGCAAGATTTACCAGCCCTGCCTTCGAAGCCCCTAAAACAAATTGCTTATTAAGCTGTTCAGCCTTTTTAGCGTCCTTTTGATATGTTATAAACGGTATATTCATTAAAGAGCGGCTATCTTTTTGTATCGGCGAGTAATAAAAATCACTTTGATCAAGGTAATTATACAGTAAACTCGCCTTCTCCTCATTCAGCTTTTTCATTCCCTTTGCACCACGATTTCGCTTTACCCATTCTAACACCAGCTTCATCATATAAATAGTGTAGCACGGCGGCGTATTATACACCGAATGATTTTGCGCATGTGTTTTGTAATCCAAATACACAGGGATTTTAGGGTTCGCCCGACCAATTAAATCCTCTCGAATAATAACCAGCGTTACCCCCGAAGGCGCAAGGTTTTTTTGAGCCCCCGCATACAACAATCCAAATTGCGAAATATCAAGCGGTTCACTTAAAATACAGCTTGAAATATCTGCCACAAGCGGTACATTCACGCTCGGGATTTCTTTAAACCGCGTCCCCACAATCGTATTATTATACGTAATATGCAAATATTCATAATCATCACTAATGATCGGTACACTCGGAATATACGTGTAGTTATCTTTTTTGCTCGAGGCAACCACATCAACATCAAGCACCTTTTGTGCCTCTACAATCGCCTTTTCTGCCCAAATGCCTGTCTCAACATAGGCAGCACGCCCCTTTCGCACAAGGTTAAGTGGCACCATTGAAAACTGCAAGGTCGCCCCACCCTGAATAAAAAGCACCTTATAGCCAGACGGAATATCGAGCAATTCACGCAACAAGCTTTTTGTTTGCACCATTATCTGATCAAACACACTTGAGCGATGGCTCATTTCCATAACCGACTGTCCACTTCCATTATAGTCAAGCATTTCACTTGCCGCTTGCTTTAAAACCTCTTCGGGCAATGCAGAAGGGCCTGCAGAAAAATTATATACACGACTCATACTATTCCTCATCCTGTGATACCGTTTTTGTAATTTTAGCGAATAAAAGCAAACACCGCAACCATATTTTTTTACTTTACACCATTTTTTTATGCAAGGCAAAACCCCTCCCACCCTTAGCAAGCAAAACCATAAAAAACACATCCCCCCACAAAAAAAATCTTGACAGCTGGGCAATATGGGCTTACCATATAGACAAAACTATTCTATTAAAAAAGGAATTATTGCTGTGTAGTATCGTAGTATAGCAATGCTTATATAACCGTACGGACTACTACAACCCTTCTTTACCTGAATACCCCACCTTTGAGCGCTCGCAGTCATTGTATCGAAGGGATCTATACACCTAACAATTGCTTTTTTATAAACGCAGGAGGACGTGTATGATTAAATACGCATTACGAGAAAATCATTTGGTAAATGCCCCAAATGACCAAAAAAGCTATGTTGCCCAAGTGGTTGATCAAATCATCTATGATAATGATCAGATAGCGCAACTAATGGTAGAGCGCGGCTCAACCGTAACTAAGGCGGACATTCTTGCTGTCTTACAACTGTATGAAGAAACAATCTTTTCCCTGATTCCCAAGGGCGTTAGCATTGACACCAATATTTTTAACTCAAGCTATAGCATATCGGGCAAGTTTGAGAGCATTGACGACGTTTTTGACGCTCATCGCCACCAAAAGCATTACAACCTACACCCCAAAAAAACACTGGTCGAGCTTTTGAGTAAACTTGAGACCCACAAGGTAAAAAAGACAGGCAACGAGCCGCACATTGAACAAGTGATCGACAGCAAAACCCAAAAAACAGACTCCCTTATTACCCGAGGCGACACCATCCGCATAAAAGGAAGCCAGCTTAAGTTTGATGCAAGCGACCCCCAACAAGGCGTCTTTTTGCTCGTGCAAGACGGCATTCTTACACGCATAAACCGCATTGACGAAAACACCCAATCCAATATCTTAGCCCACATCCCAGAAGACTTTGCCCAAGGAGAATACCTGTTACAAGTTCGCACTATGTTAAATACAAGTGGCAAAGCAGGCAAAACAATAAAGATGGGACAGTTCCACCTTCCCTTAACCGTCATCTAAGCCTACCACACCAAAACAGCGCCGAATGTATCATCTGTGCTCATAACAGGACACAGGCTATCCCATTACAGGGGTAGCCTTTTTTATTTATAGGGGAGGACATCCAAGATAGTAAAGCTGAGGGGTCTCAGCTAGTAAAGCTGAGGGGTCTCAGCTAGTAAGGCTGAAGGGTCTCAGCTAGTAAGGCTGAAGGGTCTCAGCTAGTAAAGCTGAAGGGTCTCAGCTAGTAAGGCTGAAGGGTCTCAGCCAGTAAAGCTGAAGGGTCTCAGCTAGTAAGGCTGAAGGGT
The DNA here is from genome assembly GCA_051651885.1 of Treponemataceae bacterium. GTDB lineage: Bacteria > Spirochaetota > Spirochaetia > Treponematales > Treponemataceae > JBOFSR01. The sequence goes on along the minus strand of JBOFTD010000133.1, from coordinate 3,911 downwards.
CTCAGCTAGTAAGGCTGAAGGGTCTCAGCTAGTAAGGCTGAAGGGTCTCAGATCGTAAAGGTTGAGGGGTCTCAGATCGTAAAGGTTGAGGGGTCTCAGATCGTAAAGGTTGAGGGGTCTCAGATCGTAAAGGTTGAGGGGTCTCAGATCGTAAAGGTTGAAGGGTCTCAGATCATAAAGCTGATGGGTCTCAGATAATACAAGTATACTTATGCGTACTTGTATTATTATTTGTCAAGTTTATTATCGACGATTAGAGTATGGCTGTAGGAATTGTACTACATCGTTCTTTCCCTCATCACGTGCATAACTAATAGCAGTCTTTCCGATAATCGTATATTGATTAACATTAGCTCCATTTGTTACAAGAAATTTTACAATAGGTAAATGCCCCTCTGCTGCAGCTGCCATTAAAGCAGTAAAACCTGTATATTCGCTACTAGCAAGTTTTTGATCAATATTAGCTCCGCTTTCTACAAGTAATTTAACAATAGGTAAATGCCCCTTAAGAGTCGCTAGTAGTAAAGCAGCACCTCCAGTTTTAGTTTGACGATTAACATCTGCTCTATTTGATATAAGGAACGCAACTACAGGAAAATGTTCTTTGTGAGCTGCTAGCATTAAAGCAGTCCTTCCCTCTTTATCTTGATGATTAATATCCACTCGATTTGCTACAAGGAATTCTACTACAGGCAAATGTCCCTCCATAGCCGCAGGTATTAAAGCAGTCCATCCAGTTTTAGTTTGGTGATTAACATCTGCTCCATTTCTTACAAGGAATTCTATAATAGACAAATCTCCATTAAAAGCAGCATGCGTTAAAGCAGTATAACCCTCTTTATCCTGAAAATTAACATTAACTCCTTCTTTTATAAGTAACTCAATGGCAAATAAGTTTCCTTTATAACTAGCCTCTATTAAAGCACGTTCTCTGTTTGTACCTTGAGTATTCTGTTGTTCAAAATTGTAATCGATCTGTAAAAAAGCTACTACATCGCTCTTTCCCTTACGGCGTGCATAGTCAATAGCACTCAAACCCTCTATATCTTGAAGATTAATATCTGCACCGTTTGCTACAAGCAATTTTACAATAGGCAAATGGCCATTCCTAGCAGCACATATTAAAGCAGTATCTCCAGTTTTGTTTTGGTGATTAACATCTACGCCTTTTGATATAAGGAACTCTACTACAGGTAAATGTCTCTTCTTAGCCGCATCTATTAAAGCAGTATACCCATATTTATCTTGAATATTAACATTAGCTCCCTTGGCTACAAGCAATTCTACAATAGGTAAATCCCCCTTCCAAGAAGCTCGTGTCAAAGCAGTATAACCCTCTTCATCCTGAAAATTAACATTAACTCCTTGTTTTATAAGCAACTCAATAGTAGATAAGTTTCCTTCATAAGCAGCTCCTATTAAATCACGTTCTCTAGCTGTACCTTGAGTATTCTGTTGTTGCTGGTTGTAATAATGCTGTAAAAAATTTGCTACATCATACTTTTTATTTCGGTATGCATAATCAATAGCGGTCTTGCCCTCTTCATCTTGAAGATTAATATCAGCTCTGTTTTCTACCAATAATTTAATAGCAGATAAGTTTCCTTCATAAGCAGTCCATATTAAAGCAGTATAGCCTCTAAGGCTTTGGCGATTAACATCTGCTCCCTTTGCTATTAATAATTTAGTCATAGATAAATTTTCTTTGGGAGCAGCTATCATTAAAGCGGTTGTCCCATCGAAAGTTTGATGATTAATATCAACTTCCTTTACTACCAATACTTTAACAATAGATAAGTAATTTTTATAAGCAGCCAACACTAAAGCAGTAAATCCTTCTTTATCATGAAGATTAACATCCGCTCCCTTTGCTACAAGCAGTTTTGCAATAGGTAAAACCCCCTCTTGAGCCACCCTCATTAAAGCAGTCATGCCATCTATATCTTGAATATTAAGATCTGCTCCCTTTGCTACTAGAAGCTTAGCAATAGGTAAATCCCCCTCTTGAGCCACCCTTATTAAAGCAGTCATGCCATCTATATCTTGAATATTAAGATCTGCTCCCTTTGCTACAAGCAGTTTTGCAATAGGTAAATCCCCCTTTTGTGCTGCCCTCATTAAAGCAGTCATGCCACCTATATCTTGAATATTAAGATCTGCTCCCTTTGCTACAAGCAGTTTTGCAATAGGTAAATCTCCCTCTGACGTCGCCTTTATTAGGGCTGTTTCTCCCTTTGTATCTTGAATATTAAGATCCGCTCCCTTTGATATCAGCAATTTTGCAATAGATGAATCCCCCTCTGACGTCGCCTTTATTAGGGCTGTTTCTCCCTTTGTATCTTGAATATTAAGATCCGCTCCCTTTGATATCAGCAATTTTGCAATAGATAAATCCCCCTTTTGTGCTGCCCACATTAAAGCGGTAGAGCCATCCCCATCTTGCTCATTAACATTAACTCCTGCTTTTATCAGCAACTCAACCGCAAATAAGTTTCCTTCATAAGCAGCATCTATTAAATTACTTTCTCCATCTACACTTTGACCATTAAGATTCATATTTAGGGTTAATAGACATACCATAAGTAGCAAGATTTGTGATAGTTTTTTCTTCATAATAAGCTCCTTCTAATACTTTATTGTTGCTCTAGTGTATGTGGTTTAGGTGCCTTTGTCAACTTTGCTATCGACGATTAGAGTATGGCTGTAGGAATTCTACTACTTCCTTTCTTTTATATTTACGAGCATAGTCAATAGCAGTTTTTCCATATATATTCTGATGATTAACATCAGCACCTTTTTCCACAAGGAATTCGACAACAGACAAATATCCCTCAATAGCCGCATACATCAAAGCAGTCATTCTTTTATCTATGCCACTAAGTACTTGTTTATTAAGATCAGCACCATTTGCTACAAGCACCTTGACAATAGATAGATGTCCCTGTGCAACAGCAAACATTAAAGCGGTAAAATTCTCTTCTGCACCACTAGTAATTTGATGATTAACATCAGCTCCATTTGCTACGAGTAGCTCTATAACAGACAAATATCCACTACGAGCCGCACCTATTAAAGCTGTCCAGCCGCCTTCATTTTGAATATTAAGATCAGCACCCTTTGCCACAAGAAACTCTACTACAGGCAAATGCCCCTTTTCAGAGGCTATTATTAAAGCAGTGTTTCCATATTGATTGCAATGATTAACATCAACACCATTTTTTAATGCTTCTCTTACTTGTTCAAGGTTTCCTGTTTGTGAGCCAGTAAATAAAAGCTCTGTATTCTTATCTTGCATAACAATCTCCTTTATTATTTATTGTTGATCTAGTATATGGCGTTTATTGGTATTTGTCAACTTTTTTATAGAGCGCTCTTTAGAGTGTAAGGGGGGTATATCCAAGCTAGTAATGGAAGCATGTCTACCCCAGTAAAGGAAGTATTAAAAGAGATAGACAGCGTATATCTAAAAATATATACTATCAGCATATATATCTAACAACAGATATACTCACAGTGTTCCGTATGGAAAGCTGATATAAAAATCATAAGAATGAGTACAAGGGAGCTTTACCTGTCTTGTATGTTCTGCAAAAGGGGTCAAAGATGATAGAGAATGTACAGGATTTTAAACCTTTATATGAAGAATTGCTATCAAGTGCAAAGGATGTAAAAGATAAATTATGTCCTTTTTTTGTACAAGTGGGGGAAGAATACGAGCAGTCAAAGCATCGCATTTTATTTGTTGGAAAGGCTACTAACGGATGGCGCAGTATATCTCGAAACGTTGAAGAACTTTTTAATCAAGAAAGCAAGGAATGTATTAATAGAGCCGACCAAATGAGGTGGTTATCTAATAAAAAAGGGCAAAAGTATAATGTCAATAAATCAGCTTTTTGGAGACTTATTAGACG
>JBOFTD010000132.1:0-6014 GCA_051651885.1 Treponemataceae bacterium | reverse complement strand
ATTCACTGCTTTTTTATTGAAAAATCAAACGGTCTATTTTTTCAAGTGTGCAATCTTTAAAAAATATTTTTTGCGTCACATTTTGACTAATTATTTCACTTTTATCCGGTTCACGTCTATCGATTATTTCTACAATATAATTCGACAAAAAAAACTCTTTGGCAGCCACGTCATACGAAAATTGCAACTGCAATAAACTTCCATCCACTCGCTAATCCATCTTCAATAATAAAAGAATCCTCCAAAACACGCACTCCAATAAAACCATTTGACGGTGCATCAGGATTTTCATCACTCGTTACAAAAGATCCTTTAAATACATAGTTTTCTTCAATTTTTTGTAGAGCAATAATTTTAGTCGCATAAAAAAGATTTGATTTTGACGATTTAGCAGAATATTTTTGTGTTACAAGCAAAGAATAATTATGCGAAAGCGATATAATTTCTTGCACATAATAATCAGGATCAACAAATTGGGCAAATTCAGAATTTTTAGTGCATGTTATAAGGAAAAAGCATAAAAGAAAACACAAAACTATTCTCATCATAGTTTTGCTTCTCGTGCCGATTGCTTTATAATTTTCGACTTTAAAAACGTATTTTCTTTTTTTAGCTGCAGAATTTCATAATGCTGTGTCTTAATTACTTCGCCTAAATCGCCTTGCGTAAAAGCCCCCGAGCCGAGCAATTCTTCAATATACGTCATGCGAGACTCAAAATCGAGCGTAGCCTGCTCCTCAGCTTCAGAAAAACTGTCTTCAGAAACAGCGGCAAAAGATGAAAAATCGTTCGGTTTTATTAAGTCACTCCGTTTAATTATTTTTTGTGCTATATGAAAAATTTCTTTAGATAAAATTGATTGTGGTTTATAAACAACGATAGGAAGGCGTGATGAAAGTGCTACATCTTGCATGTTATCAAGATACAAAACTCCTAAGTGCTGAAGATTAAGAGACAAATATTCTTTACATGAACGGCGAACTTTATGAGCCTTTTCTGCATCTTTTGGATCAGAAATCATATTTAAAATCAGGCACGGTTGAAGTTGCATGAGTCGCTTTTTTAGCATATCTGCACTCACCGGATCAATTTCAGTAATTTGCTCAATAAATTTCGGGATATAGAGGCTTTGCATTGTTTTTGCATCGGTTTTAAGAAGATCAAGATAATTACTTGCATGGCTGCCACGTTTAAAAGAATTAACCATCAAGCGAAACATAACATTTTTCAAAAAAAGATATGCATTTAATGCAGAGGTAACACTAGGTGTTGCAACAATAATTCCGTGTGGGGACAACAAAAAAAAATCAAGAATATTAATGTGACTGCCCGCCCCCAAATCCAAAATAAGGAAATCACATTTGCTACTTTGAAATTTTCTAATGAGGTCATTTTTTACGGTCGCTTTCATCGCAGTCAAGCAAGGAATTTCTGAATCGCCTTGTATAAATAATAAATTATCGTAATCCGTTTCTAAAATAATTTCATCAAATGTGGAATTACCAATTAAATACGTGCCCAAACCCTGACGAGATTTTTTTTGGCCAAGCACGAGATGTAAATTTGAACTTCCAATATCTAAATCAACGAGAATAACTTTTTTTCCAAGCTTAGCAAGGGCAATAGAAAGATTTGCAGCCAAAAGACTTTTTCCAACACCACCTTTTCCACTTGCTATGGGAATAATTTGCATTCTTTTTTAACCTATTTAATTATTTTTCTTGAGATTGCGCAGCTTGCTCTTCTTTTCGAGCCTCACTCCTATCTTTCAAATCTGCAATTCCAATAAAAATGGCAACAATTCCAACAAAGGCTGCAAAAACGGGAGCACATCCCTTTAGAAAAAAAACTATTTCATCTCCCCAGTTTAATCCAGTCGGCATAGCAGCAACCACAGTAAAGGCAATCATTATTATACCAATAAACATTGAAATCATAGTATCTCCTCAAAGCTAAAATATTTTCTTCTCACTATGACATATTTTTTTAGTTGCGTCAATCGTTATAAATACTGTATCAAAAGTTTGTCAAGTAAGATTTTTTATCGATGCGTCGCCAAAAATATACTTAAGAGATCCTCTTTACAAAAGAAGTTTATCTATGCTATTATGCGTGTTATGAATGCAATTATCACTGTTGTCGGCTCAGATCAAGTCGGTATTATAGCAAAAGTTAGCGAATATCTTGCAAAAAACAAGGTTAATATCATTGATATTACGCAAACTATTTTGTCCAATAATTTTGTTATGATGATGATGGTTGATGTCTCTGGCTCAAATGTTACAATCGATGAGTTGCGGACAGATATGAATGAACTTGGAAATCAAATGCAAGTAGAAATTAACATCATGCATGAAAGAGTTTTTAGTTCTATGCACCGAATTTAAACGCTTTATTGGATTAATCATTTTTATATAGGAAAAAATATGTTATTTACTCCCCTTGAAATACAAGAAACCGTTAATATGTTTATGAGACACAAGCTGGATGTAAGGGCAATCACTATGGGGATTTCTCTGCGTGATTGTGCAAGTCCTTCTGGCACAGAAAGTCGCCGCAGAGTAAAAGATAAAATCTTGCGTTATGCAGGAAATCTTGTTACCATTGGCCGTCAAATTGAAAATGAATTTGGCGTTCCCATTATTAATAAGCGAGTTGCCGTCACTCCGATTTCTCTTGTGGCAGAATCTTCTGATGACACAAATTTTGTAGCATGGGCAAAAACGCTTGATGAGGCGGCAAAAGAGCTGGGAATCGACTTTATTGGCGGATTTTCAGCACTCGTGCAAAAGGGAATTACAACTGGCGACAAAAGACTGATAGAATCAATTCCTGAGGCCTTATGCTCAACCGATCGCGTATGTGCATCAATCAATTTAGGCACAACAAAAAACGGCATCAACATGGATGCGGTCAAGGATGTTGGCGTATTAATTAAACGAACGGCGGAACTTTCAAAAGAGCGGGACGGAATTGGCTGTGCAAAGCTCGTCGTATTTTGTAATGCCCCTGAAGATAACCCTTTTATGGCAGGAGCTTTTCATGGTGTTGGCGAGGGCGAGGCGGTGCTTTCAGTAGGAGTTTCTGGGCCTGGCGTTATAAAAGTTGCCTGTGAGGCGTATAAAGGCGAGCCGCTCGATGTGATTGCTGAGGGAATCAAAAAAACGGCATTCAAAATTACCCGAATGGGTCAACTCGTGGGGACGGAAGCTGCCAAAAGATTGGGCGTTCCCTTTGGCATTTTGGATTTATCGCTTGCCCCAACTCCTGCAGTAGGTGACTCCGTTGCACGCATTCTTGAAGAGCTGGGACTTGAGCGTGCGGGAGCTCCAGGGTCTACCGCGGCTCTTGCGATGCTTACCGATATGGTTAAGAAAGGCGGCGTTATGGCAAGTGCAAACGTTGGCGGACTTTCGGGGGCTTTTATTCCTGTTTCTGAAGACGAGGGAATGATTGCAGCGGTCAAAGAGGGTGCAATAACAATCGAAAAGCTTGAGGCAATGACCTGCGTTTGCTCTGTTGGATTGGATATGATTGCAATACAAGGAGATACAGAGGCAACAACAATCAGCGGAATAATTGCTGATGAAATGGCAATCGGCATGGTGAATAACAAGACAACAGCAGTGAGAATAATTCCTGTTCCAAACAAAAAAGTTGGAGAATGGGTAGAATTTGGCGGACTGCTTGGCGGAACACCAATAATGGCCGTGAATAATTTTTCATGTGCAGACTTTATAAATAGAGGCGGTCGCATTCCTGCCCCCATTCACAGCTTTAGAAATTAAATAAAAATGCACCGACAAAAATTGATTGTATCAAAATTTTGAGGTCAATAATTTTCAATGGACAGCAATTAGTTTTTTTGCTATACTGCTTGAAAATAAATATTACTCGATGCACCACAAAATACTTCGTTTTTGCATCATTTTTAAGGATAATAGTATGAATCAAGCACTGCAAACACTAAAAGAACGTGGTTTTTTTCAACAATGCACTGATGTTGGAGGGCTTTCTGCATTAATGGATAAAGGATCCGTTGCTTTTTATGTAGGCGTTGATCCAACAGCAAGCAGTCTTCATATTGGGCACATGGTGCCTTTTTTTGCTTTACGCCATCTTCATCAGGCAGGTCATACGGGCATTGCCCTTATTGGAGGAGGGACTGCTCGCATTGGAGACCCGAGCGGTAAGACAGAGATGCGTAAAATGCTTACTTATGATCAAATAGACGAAAACGTACGTGCGATTGAAAAGCAACTTGACACCTTTATTGGCTTTGATGGCAAAAGTGCTCTTAGTGATAATAACAAAAATTGGCTTGCCGATCTTAATTATATTGATTTTCTTCGCGATATTGGCTCGTGTTTTTCTGTCAATCGAATGCTCACTTTTGAGTCCTACAAAAAGCGAATGGAAACGGGCTTAACATTTATTGAGTTTAATTACCAGCTTTTGCAAAGTTTTGATTATTTGCAATTGCATCAAAGGCATAATTGCTGTTTGCAAATTGGCGGCGATGATCAGTGGGGCAATATTGTTGCAGGAATTGATCTTATTCGACGAAAAACGGGGAATCAAGTGTATGGATTGACTTTTCCTCTTATTACGCGATCTGACGGAAAAAAGATGGGCAAATCAGAAAAAGGAGCCTTGTTTTTAGATCCTTCTCTGACAACTGAGTATGATTTTTTTCAATATTGGCGCAATGTTGATGATGCTGATGTCCTTAAGTTTTTGCTACTATTCACTTTTTTGAGTGTTGCCGAGTGCAAGCAAATTGCCTTAGAGGGCGATATAAATCTTGCAAAAGAGCGACTTGCCTATGAGGTAACGGCGGTGATTCACGGAAAGCAGGCTGCCGATAAAGCCTTGCAGGGAGCAAAAGCAGCGTTTGGAAAGGGCGGCGATATGAGTGCTATGCCAACACATGAGGTAAAAAAAGCTCAGCTTGAGGAAAATCAAAAGCTTGCCATAGATCTTGCTTTTGAGGTTGGGCTTGGAGCAACAAAAAGTGATGTGCGTCGCCTCATTCAGCAAAATGGTTTGACTATTATCTCTAAAAATGCAGAAATCCCTATCAGTGATGTAAAGCAAATTATTGCAATTGAAGACTTTACCGATAATGAGCTTGTCTTGCGTGCTGGTAAAAAAAAGTTTTCTCGCATACTGCTTACGTAAAAATTATTTTTTCCAATCACAAAGAACACAGCATACAAAAAAACAATCAATCCATTTACTGGAAACAGATTGATATTCATATTTTTGAGAAAAAGATGCATAATGGAGGCTAATTATGCTTTATTCTTCTTTAATATGTCGCCTAATCCTGCAAGATCAATATTTGATGCAGCTTTGTTTTCATCTTGAATTGCATTATACAACTCTTGGCGAAAAACTTTTACGTCCTTAGGTGCTTCAACACCAATTTTTACTTGCTCGCCACGAATTTCAATAATAGTCAGAGTAATATCATTACCAATTTTTATTTTTTCGTTTAATTTTCGAGATAGAATTAACATGAGCCACCTCTTTTTTTCATTTCATCAAAAAGATTGTACTTTGTTTGCCAGCGTGGATCATTTACGACAACTTGCAAGCCCTTATTATTTTTTTTATTGATGATTACAGGCCCTTGTAAATTTGCTGTAATCCCCGATCCATCACTGGGAACCGTTAAAATCGAAAGAACCAAAATATCGGCAGGATTTGTAATTTCTATTTTTTGCAAAAATTCATCATCAACATCGAGTTCATAATCCGCACAAAACAAAAAAGGATCCATTATCAAAAAAGCAAGCCCTGACTCCTGCACTGATTGAAGCCACAAAAATGGTTGATGCTCAGATTCAATCAAGGCAAATTCCGTCATTTGTTCAAAACCAAACAATCCACAGGGAAAATCAATTAATTGTTTTTTATCAATGGTAACTTTTCCCATTGATTTTGTATCAATTTCCATATTTTATCCTTTATATTAAAATTTATCGTAAAAAATTCAAAAGTGTATTTGA
>JBOFTD010000131.1:0-4567 GCA_051651885.1 Treponemataceae bacterium | reverse complement strand
TATAAAATCATGATTTTTGTCAGTATTAACCAAAACATAAAAATAATCGGCACTACTTCTTGCAGAAATACCGCTACCATGAAGAAGTTTTGTTAATTCTTCTTGAATCAAAATAAGAATATCGTTACCTTTTTCAAATCCATATAAATCATTAATAACGCGAAAACCAACAATATCCATTCCGATAATAACAATCGACGCATTTAAATTTGACTGAATATATTTTTCTGCAGATCGTCTAAAACCGACAAGGCTCATTCCCTTTGTGACAGGATCTGTTCGCAAGAATTTTTGAAATAATTTTTTTGAAGACGCCAAATATTTTAAAAAGAGAATAATTACAATTGCCGTATAAAATGCAATTAAAAAAACAAAAAACACCGTCATCTTTAGCATGACTATCATCTGATCAGCTAGCTCAAATTTTGGAACGGCACTTAAAATAAACCAGTCTTGAAAATCAAGAGGCAAAAATCGAATTAACTTACTTTCTTTTCCAACTTTATAGAAAAAATTTCCGCCTTCATTATGCGTAACAAGCTGCTTCATTTTGCTAATAATAGCACTCGGCATTCCTTCTTCTTTAAATTTATCATAAATATTTGAGTACATATTAGCTTCAGTAAAATAATCAGAGTCAAAAAAGATATGTCCCTCGCGACTAAAAATGTATGAAAATCCTTGTCCCTCAAACAGCGGTTCAACAAGAACAGGAAATTGATCTTTTAAAGAAGTAACACACCCTACAACATAACGATCAGGATAATACAAATCCCTCATGCTCATTGAAAAAACAAAGGAGGTATTATTCTCAGAATCCTTTATAACATCAATACGCAAGCCGCGATCTTCGCCCGTATATTGAATATCAGCAAAAGAAGAGGGAACACTTCGCCGTGAAAAATACGTATATTCAGCTTCCTTATCCGTAACGAAAAAATCCATTGCATTTCCATACTCTTCTGTATAAGTGCGAATTAATGTGTCAAATTTTCCCGACGTTTGTGACATCGCTTGTGAAAAACCATATATTATTTCTCGCATACTCTCGATACTTTGATTTACAACTTTTCCGCGTGTAATATTTTCTTGCGTAATTTTTTGTTCCATTTCAGCACGTAAAAAATTTTGAAACGAGACAAAATAATACACGACAAGAACAACAACAAATAAAACAGGCAAACCAAAATAGATAATTTTCTTTACCATATTATTAATAAAAACCATGTAATAATTATGCTCTCTTTCGATTCTTTTGTCAATAAAATCTCTTTTATCTTTTAGGAAAACTATTTACGCAAATTATAAAAGATTTTTCTTCATAAATTGTATTTTTGTTTTATGCGGGACAATAATTAAAAAATAACCTTTTTCTATTTTTAATTGAATCGATTTTTTTTTCTCAAAAAACTTTGTTGCTATTTTATTACTCAAGCTAAAAAAGCCTTTTGTCCATTTTAAATCACTTAGCTCCCAAAAAAGTCCCTGTGATGAAATTTTAAAATCACAAATCGAAAGTTCTCTTTGAATGGGAAAAATTGAAATAGTATCGGTTGGGCACAGATTATCAAGGAGTAATATTTTTGCACTATTTAAAAAAATAATCGCCTCGTGTTCGGTAAGCCAAACATTGGGATAAAACGATTTTGAAAAAAGTTCGACAAGGGCAAATAAATGATCAATCCGTCCGCCGCCGCCGCCAATGAGCGTTATCCATGTTGCACCATATTTTTTTGCTTCAAAAAAGGCAAGCTCCGTATCAGAAAAATCTTTTTCAGTATTAAATGTCTGTATAATATTTTCAGAATATTTTTTTAGAAGCCCCGTATCTACGCTATCAAAATCGCCAACGATACAATGCGGAGTTAGCTCGAACGATTTGCACACGCTAAGTCCTGAATCCGCAGCAATTATGTAATCAATATGAGAAAAAAAATGTTCGACATTTGATTTTTTTGCAGGAAAATCCCCGCCGGTAAAAATAAGACAATGCATAATTAATACATTCCGTGCGACTGCAGATGTTTTTCAACATCTTCGATGATAAACTCAGGGGTTGAGGCTCCTGCAGTTATGCCAATTGTTTCAAAGGAAAAAAAATCTTGGGGGATTTCTTCTTTTGTTTCGATGAATATCACGTTGGAACAAATACTTTGCGCAGAAATAAAAAGTCGCTTGGTATTAGCAGAATTTTTGCCCCCAATCACGATAATTCCATCGACGCCTTTTAAATCCATGAGAGCATTTTGCCGCTTATTTGTCGCATCGCAAATAGTATTACAAATACGAAAATCAGCAATTTTTTGTTTTAGGAAAGACGCAACTGATTCAAATTCGCTATATGAAATTGTTGTTTGTGCAATTAAAGCTGCCTTTTGTGGATAAAAACTAAGATCTTGAGCCTCTTTTTGATTTTGAACAACCAAACAAGCACACCCATTTTCCGTAAAATTTTCTTCGGCAAAACCTTCAATTCCAAGAATTTCAGCATGATTTTTATCACCTATCAAAATGATTGTTCGCCCCTCGCGTGCAAAATCCCCTGCTTTTTTTTGACTTGCTAATACATGGGGACAGGTTGCATCAAAAACAGAAAGCCTTTTTAAGTTAATTTTTTGCCTCATCTTGGGTGAAATACCATGTGCTCGAATTACAATTGTTGCATTTTTTGGAAGATCACTTTCAAGATCCTTTTCACTCAGACTTGTAACGTGTTTTTTTTTAAGAAGATTTAAAACTTGATCATTATGAATTAATGGCCCCAGTGTATATATTTTTGATCTTCCATCATTTAGGGTCTCAACTGCATCGAGTGCTTTTTTTACCCCCATACAGCATCCTAAAATTCTTGCTCGAATAATTGTAATTTTCTTCATTTCAAAAAATATACTACAAATTAAAAAATATTAAAATACTCTCCTGCAATCACAAAAAGCAAAATATATCAAAAAATAAGGTGATAAAATATTTTTTTGCAACTTTTTTTTAATTCCTGTGTCTAATTTTAACTGATATTTTAATAAAATATATCAAAAAAAAGGTTTTATGATGGAGGAATATGGCTAAGGGACGAGTATTTTTTAATCAAGAACGGTGCAAGGGCTGTCAGCTATGTGTAGAGGCGTGCCCCACAAAAATTATTAAACTTGATAATCAAAAAATTAATACAAAAGGATACCATCCTGCTATGGTTATCGAAAAAGAAAAATGCATTGGCTGTGCAAGCTGTGCTCTAATGTGCCCCGACTATGTAATTACGGTCGAAAGGGATTAAATAAAAAATAAATACCAATGCAAAGGAAGGAGATTCCATGTCTAAAATATTGATGAAAGGTAACGAAGCTATTGCAAAGGCAGCAGTGGAAGCAGGCTGCAAACATTTTTTCGGTTACCCTATTACACCACAAAATGAAATTCCCGAATATATGGCTCGTGTGCTTCCTGCCATAGGAGGCTCCTTTGTGCAAGCGGAATCAGAAATTGCAGCTATCAATATGGTATACGGTGCAGCTGGTGCAGGTGTTCGCTGCATGACTTCTTCTTCATCGCCGGGAATTGCCTTAAAGCAAGAAGGAATCAGCTATTTGACGGCAGCAGAACTTCCCGTTGTCATTGTAAATATGATGAGAGGTGGGCCAGGACTTGGTGGTATTCAGCCATCACAAGCCGATTATCACATGTGCGTAAAAGGTGGTGGCAACGGAGATTACAGAACAATCGTCCTTGCTCCTGCAAGCGTACAAGAAGCGGCTGATATGACAGCAGAAGCGTTCGATCTTGCAGATGAATATCGAAATCCTGTGATGATTTTAGCCGATGGTTTAATTGGACAAATGGTAGAGCCCGTTTTTTTTGATACAAAACAAAAATGCACTTTAAAAGAAAAAACATGGGCAACAACAGGAACAAAAGAGCTTCGAAAGCCAAATATTATTAATTCGCTGTATATTTCTGCAGAAGAATTAGAAAATCGCAACAAAGAATTGTTTGCAAAATATGATATTATCACACAAAAAGAACAAAAAGCTGAACTGTATAAAACAGATGATGCTCATATTATTTTTGTCGCATACGGTACCACCGCACGAATTTGTAAAAATGCGATAGAGCTTTTGGAGCAACAAGGCATAAAAGCAGGATTATTCAGACCAAAAACATTATGGCCGTTTCCTCAAAAAATACTCAGTACCATTTCGGGAAAAATCCCCTTGCTTGTAGTAGAAATGAGCATGGGACAAATGGTCGAAGATGTAAAGGTTTTTGCAAATGGCAAGCATAAAATTGATTTTTATGGCAGAACAGGTGGAGTTATTCCAACACCAACTGAAATAGCGAATTATGCTAAAAAGATTTTGGAGGGCAAATAATGGCTACTGTATTCAAAAAATCTGCAACTTTTAATGACTTAGAATATCATTACTGCCCGGGCTGTACACATGGTATTATTCAGCGTATAGTTGGCGAAGTCATTGAGGAACTGGGAATTATCGGGGATACGATCGGTGTTGCTCCTGTTGGATGTGCCGTTTATATGTATAAATATTTTAATTGTGATATGCAACAAGCA
>JBOFTD010000130.1:0-7108 GCA_051651885.1 Treponemataceae bacterium | reverse complement strand
CTATGCATTTCCAAACGGAAAAGTAAAAATAGCATTAAAAACATTGGTAACACAAAAAGGATTGATGTATTTAAATAGTTATTTTTTTGATGATGTAGCAGTATAGTTTGCGTATTTATTTATTACAGCTTGCAGGTCATAAGGTATTGAATTAGGAATTACAGGGTCAGCACCTGTTGTATTGACAATGCAATTTTGCAAATGTATGCGTTTAACGATTTAAGGAGGTTTTTTAATATTTTATAATGTTCTTTGACAATTTAGTTTTTAGAAATCTGGGTTTTGTTGTGCTTTTTGTGATAATTCTTTTTTGTTAGATTTTTTTCCATAAATAAAAACACTGACAAGTGTTGCGAGAGAACCAATTATTGAAGCGAATCCAATAGCATCTTTGTTAAAAAGAACAAGGATTACACCGCCAACAATAGCACTGAAAGCAAGAATGAAAGAAAGTATTTGACCAATAAATGATGATTTTAATCCTGCTGAAATAACTTTGTCTTCTAAATCCATTCTGTGTTCGGATTGTTTTTTCAAAGCATCAACAAATATTTTTGTAGTGCCAGGATAAATTTCTTCGTATGCTTTTAAATCAACAGGTGGAGGCAAAGCACTTGATATTGTTTGAGTAACTTGTATTTGCCCAGATTTTCCTGTTAGTCGTTTATTGTATCTGTTAGACATTATCGTAGGTTTGATGTTACAGAATTAAAAGCGATAGAGGCGTCATTTTTAAGAGCGTTGATGTCTGCAGTAAAAGCACGTTTATCAGCTGATTGAGGATTTTTTGAAATGTTGTATTCAGGGTATACCCCAAATAAATCTATTACGCTAGAAGCGCCATCAATAAAAGAAGGTATAGCAAATAAAAAATCTGACATATTTTTTAACTCCTGTTGTTTTTAGTGTACTACAAATTTTTATAGCGGTCAAGGACTTTTTGCATATCGCAAAGCACTGATTTTAACTTGTCTTGTTCAGTCGTATCAACGCCTGTAACTAGGTATTCAACAGTTGTGTTAAGGGCTTTTGCTATTTTGATAGATTCAGTTGCTCTTGGTTCTGTTTTGTTTGACCTCATGCTTGATAATGTTGTTTCAGGAATATTCATTTTTTCTGATAACCAACGATAAGAGGTTTTTTGGATTTTTCGTAGTTTTTCGACATTTTCCCAAAACATATTATTATTATCGGCATAAAAAATACCAAAAATCGTATTTTTTATATTGACAAATACGAAATACAGTATTAATATGTATTATTAATACGAAAAATAGTAGTTTTTACTAAAAAACAGAATGATTAAATCATACGATTTATTTCATCAAGTTTTTCTTTTATTAAAGAAAGTTTTTCTTCGGCTGGGTTATGAGTTTGCCCAGTAACCAAAAACTCAACTGTTGTGCCGAGCGATTGAGCGATACGAACGCAATCGTCGCCACGTGGTAGATTTTCAGCTTTCTTTGCTGAATTGTATGTGTCATAGTTGATTTCTAAGGAGATAATAAAATCTCTAAGATTTTTGTTTTTTGTTTTTACTAGAGTTTTAACTCTTTGATAAAAGTCCATATAGACTATTATCGGCAAAATAAATAATAAAAATTGTCAATAATGACAAAAATATATTGACAAATTGTTAATAATGATTATAATATGTTTATAAGTTGTTAAATATAACAATTTTATAATAACAGAATGATTAAAAAATCTAAGCGACATTTTTTAATCAGTTTGGTAACAAATTGATTAAGCCTGTGGACACTGTCGCTTGTGTTTGCAGGCTTTCTTTTTTTTAAGGATGAGAAATGAAAAGAATTATAATTGATGCAGGAAATGCATCGGAAATATCCAGTCTTAACAACGAAAGGATTGGAATTATAATCAAAAGTATTATTGGATGTGCAGAATTGGGAGTTCTTTCAAAAAAAGAAAAAGAAATAGCTGACTCAATTTCAGCAAACAGTGCTTTCGATTGTATCGAAGGCACGCAAGCGGAAGGGTTAAAGTCCCTTACCGAGCAAGCTTATAAGGCTATGGGATTATAAAGGAGATTTTTGAAAAATGGCAATAGATGACAAGAAAGAGGTTGATAAATATACAGTATCTCATTGCTATAACTTTGAACGTGTTGTTGTAAAAATAACACTTATTGAAACTGATAGAAGATCGAGCATGAGATCTGTCATGCAAATGGTTATGTTTTTTCATTTCTTTATGGGTTCAAAAACATTTAAGAAAATGTTTGCTCGGTTTATGAGTTTTTGTGCAAAGAAAAAAGGAAATAAAGAAAGAAGTGATTACATGGATAGCTTATCTAAATCCGTCTAAAGAAGCTGTGTATTTGCGTTTTTTGTTAAAATTAACAAGTCCGCATTTTTCACAAAAAAATATAATGTCTTTACGTGGATTTATATCAGAAAGCATTATCGTAAAACTTGTATTACAGAGAGGGCATTGCATTATTTTATTATCGTTTGGTCTTTTATTCATAGTAAAAGTATCGGAATAAATTATAGAAAACAAAGGAGGTTAAAAATTGAAAAGGGAAGTCAAATCAGTTGAAGAAATTATTTCTATAATAAATAGAAATATTTCACTTATAAACAAATATGCTCAAGAAAATATTTCTTTACAAAAAGAATTAGAGCGTAAAATGTTCGACGATTTTATTCCCATTTCAAAAGCTGCTGTCATGTGTAATGTATCAAAGGCATCTATTTATGATGTTGTAACACATGGTAGAAAAAACAAAAACGGAAAAACTATTATTTCAAACTATGGAAAAAATGATGGTTGCCGTGTGCTGATAAATATTCAATCGGCACGTGAGTATTATGGGCTGGTAAGTTAAGTGCATGTTTTGCCTTGCGTTTTAGGGCATAAAAAAGCGACTGCGTGCTAAAAAAGCAGAAAGGAGATAACAGTGTTATACGAAGACGTGATCGACATGGGTAACGTGTCGTTTACAAACACTCAAGATTTAAGTCATGAACAGTGGCTTGAATTAAGAGAAAAAGGCATCGGTGGAAGCGATGCAGGTGCAATTTGCGGATTGAATAAATACGCAACGCCCCTAAGTGTTTATTTCTCTAAAAACGGGTTAAATAACTTCAAGGGAAATAAGGCAACTGAATGGGGGAATATTCTTGAATCACCTGTAAGAGAAAAAGCAAGAGAGGATTTAGATGTAACAATCGAAACCGTTGGTGGAATGTTTACATCAATAAAGTATCCATTTATGGTTGCTAATCTTGATGGATTAGTGTTTGTTGATGGAGAAAAAGAAATCTCCAATACGACAGTTAGTGGTCTTGGCGGACACGAAATAAAGACAAGTCGTACTGGAGATGGTTTTACAAAACACGAAATACCCGATTCCTATTATGCACAAGTGCAACACTATATGGCAGTAACGGGTTTAAAATATTTCGTATTAACCGTTTATATAATCGACAAATACGAAGGAACTCATTACGTTGTTCAACGCAACGACGTATTTATATTTGACTTAATACAAAAAGAAAAAGATTTTTGGGAAAATAATATTATTGCTAATGTTATGCCTGAACCTACAGGCAATGATTATGAATCAAAGCTTGTTGATAATATTACGTCTTTTATAAAAAATCCTGTAATCGAGCTGCCTAATGAGTATGAAGATCTTATAGCAGAAGAGCGTTTTTTGGCTGCACAAATAAAAGAGCTTGAAACAAAAAGAACGCTTGCAAAAGAAAAAATAAAAATAGCTATTTTTGAAAACTCTGAAAAAGGCGATACCATCGAAGAGTGTGTTCAAAGCATTAAGGCACAGTGCGGAATTTATAAAATAAATTGGCTGTACATGGAAAAATCAAGCGTTGACACAACTCTTTTGAAAAAAGCTGGAATATATGACCAATACTCAAAAAAGAGAGCTGAAAGGCAGTTAAGAATAACAGAAGGCAAAGCATGAAAATATTATGGTTAGACACAGAGACAACAGGATTAAACCCTGTTGATTCAAGTGCTTTTCAAATAGCTATGATTATTGTTTTTGAAGGGGCGGTAATTGCCGAAAAAAAATTTTGCTTAAATCCGCTATCTGAAACAATTTTATATCATGAAGATGCAGGAGCTATTCACGGTTATTCAGAACAACAAATTAGAGAGTTTAAGAATGAAAAAGAACAGGTAAAATCAATCATTGATTTTCTTGATGAGCATAAAAATTCTATTCCTTCAAAAAGTTTGAAATTTGTTGCAGCTGGATATAACGTAAAATTTGATTATAACCATTTTAAATCTCTTGTAGAGAGAAATGGGTATAAGATCAATGACTATTTTTCTAATAGCGTGCTAGACGTTTTTAATCAGGTAAAAAATGCAGGATTTAAAAAAGTTTTGCCATATTTAAAAAATAGAAAACTTGGAACGGTTTGTAGTCATCTAGGGGTTAATATTGAGAAAGCTCACGATGCACTAAATGATATCAAGGCAACGAGAGAGGTTGCAAAAAAACTACATAACTTAGGCATTCCGCTTATAGAGGAATGTTTGTAAAGGAGCAAATATGGACATAAGAGAACAAAAAGGGATACAAAAAAAGCAACCAGTTAATACACTTGCAGATTTCATTGATTCTCAAGTTGATAGTATTAAATCAGTAATACCCAAAGAAACTATAAATATTGATAGATTTTTGCAAAGTGCAAAACTTACAATATTTAACCCAAAAACACCTCTTTTAGCACAGTGTGATCCTACAAGTATTTATAGAAGTCTTAAAGAAGCTGCACAATACGGTCTTGAAATAGGAGGCGTTTTAGGGCAGTCATATTTAATACCCTATAATGAAAGTTTTAGTGATGGAAAAGGCGGCTGGAAAAAAACAATGACTTGCCATTTTCAAATTGGCTACAAAGGCTTGATTACACTTGCACGACGATCAAAAACCATAAAGACTATTTCTGTTGAGTGTGTTTGCGAAAATGATACTTTCGAAGTACAACTAGGGTCAGGTAGAACAATTATTCACAGTTTTAATCTTTCAAAAGAAAGAGGTGATGTTGTTGGCTATTATTGTATGGTAGAGCTTCAAAACGACGGTATTCAGTTTTCTGTAATGACAAAAAAACAAGTAGAAGATCATAGAGATAAGTTTTCTAAGGCGTACAAAAAAGATGATAAAGAGAGCAACTGGAATAAAAACTTTGATTCAATGGCTTTAAAAACATGCGTTATAAAGGCGTTAAAACTTTGCCCTATTTCTATCGAAGCGCTTGAAGCCGTTAGAAATGAAGAAGTTGGCGAAACAGATTATGAAAATGTTACTCCTCAAAAATCAAGTACACAGCAAAATAAAAAATCTGTATCTATTGAAAATAAAGTTGATGTAGAAACAGCACAAATTGTTGATTTTGATGATGGCGGAATTGATGCAGCGTTTGATCAGCAAGCAATGCAACATGAACATGGCACTCCAGTTGATTTATTTTAGGATGTAAAAATGAAAATAACAGCGTTTTTTCATGGAATTTTATATAAAGATCAAATTGTTTTACGAGTAACAGATAAAAAAGATTTGTTGCTTGTGAAAAAATTATTTGAATCAAAAAAAAACCGTGAAGAACGCTCTTGTAAAGAAATCCTTTTGAATTGTCAAATTGATGCAGCGTTTCAAAAAAGGTCATTCAAACAGTTGTCGAGCGTTTGGAAGCTAGTAACTGTTATTTTTGAATCAATGGAAAACAGAAAGCCAACTGAAGAAGAAAAGTACGATCTGTATTTAGATTTATTAGATGTTTATGCTGATAAAATACCGAGCAAGATAAACAACAATGCTTTAAGGGCTGTTCGAATATCGGAATCAAATACAGCTTCTGCAGCAAGGTTTATAGAAGGTTTGCTTTATCATCTTGCAACAGAATGCAATCTTTCTGTTGATTTACAGGCTGATGTAAGACAGGTTTTGTATGAATGGGAAATATGGAAAGGTAAAAAAAATCATGACATAAACTCCCATTTAACAATATCCGAATGGAGAAAAAAGGCGGTTTATTCACAGGCAAGCGGACGTTGCGGGCAAATTGAAATAGCTCACATTGTTAGCAGGGGTTCTGCACCACAGTTTGAGAACGAGATATGGAATGTCATTGCTCTTACTCGTGATGAGCATAGTTTTATGCATAGTCACGGATGGGGTATTTTCCTTGAAAAATATCCTCATCTCAAAGGGCGTGTAGAGCGTGCTTTTGAATTAGCAGGTCATTTACCTATACCGCACATTAATGAAAAATCAGAAAATATGAATGTTTCTGATCTAGCTAGACTAGCACTTTTATAGGAGATTATTATGGAAAACAAACAACTAGAACTTGTTGTAACAGAAAAAACATTAGGAAAGTTAATTACTAATGCAACTGATATTGAGAATGCTATAGACTTGCAGCTAAAAGACTATAGCGTAGAAAACTATGTAGGAGATTCGGAAAAAGCAGCTAAAGATAAAGCATTTTTGAATAATGCAAAAAAAGAATTTGCATCAAAAAGAATTGAATTAAAGAACGCATTTTTAGCTCCTTTTAATGAGTTTGAAGTGATAATGAAACGTGTTGAAAGCAAAATTGATAAAAGCAGTTTGCTGCTTGATGGAATTGTTAAAGCAAAAGAAGAAATAGAAAAAAACATTAAAAAAGAAGAAATTGTTTTGTTTTGGAAATCACTCAATTTTAATTTAGTTTCTTTAGAAAAAGTATTCCTTCAAAAATGGCTAAATAAAACAGTTTCTATTAAAAAAATAAAATCTGAAATTGAAGAAATTATTAAAACAATAAACAACGATTTAGAAACACTTGGATCATTCAATGAAGACTCTGACATGCTGAAAGAATTCTATCTTACTAATTTAAATTTACAAGAAACAATTAAAAAAGGAAATGACATAAAAGAAAATAGGAGAAAGTTAAAAGAAAATGAAGAAAAAATAAAAGATGATAAAGCAAGAGAATAGATTTAAGAATAACGAAGAAAAGGCGGGATTTTGTGGGATTTGACGGGATATATTGGGATTTATTTTGTAATTGAGTTGCATAATGTGCAATGCAAAATACATAAATCATAACTTCAAGAT
>JBOFTD010000129.1:0-7029 GCA_051651885.1 Treponemataceae bacterium | reverse complement strand
TGTTACTACAGGGAATTATGTTTTTCCAACTCCTCTGTATCGTTTAAAATTGGAATATTCAAATGAAAGTTTATATGCGACTGTTCAAGGAAATATAGAGCTCCATAATGGAGAGTTTGTACTCGTTCCAACGCGGTATGGCAAGGATTTAGCAATAGTGCAAGGTTTGGTAACCGTGCCAATTGGAATTGTACCAGATGATGTTGTTTTTATTGAACGAAAAGTTAGTGAATCAGATTTAGAGCGTCTTGATGCATTAAAGAAAAAAGAAGCGGTGGCATTTAGTGTTTTTAATGAAAAAGTTGCTCTTCATAACTTGACTATGAAATTAATTGCCACGCATTATTTATTTGATGAGCCAAAGATTATTTTCTTTTTTAGTTCTGAAAATCGTGTTGATTTTAGAGAGCTCGTAAAAGATTTGGTTGCTGTTTTTAAAATGAGAATTGAGTTGCGTCAAATTGGCGTTCGTGATGAATCTCGGATTGTTGGAGGACTTGGAATTTGTGGCCGTGCATATTGTTGTCACAGTGTTTCAGATCGTCTTCGGCCTGTCTCAATTCGTATGGCGAAGGAGCAAAATCTTTCACTTAATTCACTAAAAATATCTGGGCAGTGCGGTCGACTTTTGTGTTGCCTTTCATACGAGCATGATTGGTATATGGATGCTCGAAAGTTATTACCACATGAAGGTGTTAAATTTAAGCATGAGGGAACTGTTTTTCGTGTTATTGAAGTAAATCCTCTTACGATGAAAACAAAAATCAGTGGTGATGATGGTCGATTGCTTGATATTCCTGCAAAGCGTTTACGCTATATTGATGGAAACTGGCGTATGATTAATTAAGAAAATAAATATTTAAATCACAATAAATTTATTCGATTCTATTTTATGCTACGAGAGTTTAAATATATTTTTCAACAAAAATAAAAGAATCACAGTAAAATCAGTTTTTTATTTTTATGGATAATTAGCCTTCAAAGAATTCAATTTTTTCAAGGCTTTCTTGTAGAATGAGGCTTCTGAGTCGCAGGATTTTTTCTGCTTCATCAGTGATATCGAGGGGAAAATTGAATCCGCCTGTTTTAATTACAAAGGCAAGATGTGCATTTTGGGTTCGAAAAAGGAGCTCCGTCAACGTTGTATGATTGACGCCACGAACAAGACCTGCATTGACGCCCCATTTTATTTTTGAAATCAAATCAACCCCCTCACGATATTCAATGAAGCGATTAAACTTTAATAAGGCAATCGAGCGCAAAACAATGTCTTTCAGCTTGGTCTGATTTGTCTCCATGATATTTGCGCTTGCACCTCTCTCCACCGCAGAAAGATGCTCAATTACTTCTTGGAGGGCTTCACATTGGTCTTGCTCTGTTCCAGAAAAAGAGTTGGTGTTGCTCAAAAGATAGTAATCGCTAAAATCCCGCAGGTTACGCTCTCGGTTATCAAAAAAAGGCTCAATTTTACAGTGATCTTCTTGTTGGAGCTTTGAAAAAAGCTGATCCATTAGTTGCATGTGCGTGATTGCGGGAAGGTGTAAAATGGCAGATATTTTCATGCCGCTGCCAAGGTCGCGGTGATTCGCCGTTAAATAACCAAACTCATTACTGGCAGCAAATTGCACCATATCCTGCATTTTATTATCAATCGTTTTAAGCTCTGTTAAAATGCTTTCAAAATCCAAGCCCGCGGCAAAGGCCGAAAGGCGTACGTGGTCAATGCTATTGATGGTGCAAGAGAGCTTTCCGTCAAGGCGAACAACAACGCCAACCCATTGCAAATCTTTTTGTTTAGGAGCCAGCACTCCACGCTCAATTAAAATATCTTGCCCCAGTTTGTCCAAATTTGATGTGCTTAGTGCTTGATAAAAATCAGGATTTTCCATTTTAGAAAAGGCGTCAAAAACCAGCGATTGAATGCGAGATCCCTCGTCAGCATTTTTTATGCGAAGCGGAAAAGGGAAGTTTGCAAGATTTCGTGCAAAGCGGATACGTGATGAAATTACAATATCGTTTTTTTTGCCTGCGTAGGAATACCATGCGTCCTTTGAGTGTTCGCCGTTAGTCATCGCTTGTATTCCAAACAGAAAAATCTCCGTCTAAGGGCTGTGTTTCAAGGGCTTTTAAGCGATCGCGATATATGGCTGCTTGTTCATAATTTTCGTTTGCAACTGCTTGCTCAAGTTTTTTGTGAAACGTCATTCTATCTGTCAAAATTGAGCGAAAGGCAGGAAGTTTTTTTGGCAAAGCCCCTTCATATAGACCCGTATAATTGCGTGTAATTTTTTCTTTTTGCAAAAGATCGGTGATTTCTGCCTTAAAGGCTGTGTAGCATTCAGGGCAGCCGCAGCGTTTTTCATGCATAATCGTGTAAAGGTTTTCAGCACATACGGGGCAAACGGGGGAGTTTTGTACAACGGAGGATTGCAACTGAGTGATTTCACTAATCAGACTGTTTAATGAAGAGACAACACCTTGGTTTGTATCAAACGGTGAAATTCCTCTTTCTTTGAGGCAATTTATGCATAAGTGAAAAGTTTTCATTTCATTTTTGTTCATCTGCTGAACATAGAGGACGGCTTCATTGACGCCGCATAGCTCACATTTCATCATTCATCCTTAATATTTTTGTAAGGCAACAAGCGGTTTTTCCTTTCCTGCACGCATTGCGGGAAAAAATGAAACAACAATCGATAAAAAAAGTGTTCCCCCTGCAATGAGTAAAATATCGCTTGCTGAAATGACAATCGGAATTGTTTCTAAATAATAGGTTGGATCCAAAAGCTGAATCGGCAAAAATTGATTTTCCGAATGTGCATAAAATATAGTATATAAACTCTGAGTTAAAAAGTTAAGCATTTTTTCCATATTTTGTATGAAAAAATTAATATTTATGCCAAAAAAAAGCCCTAGCGGAACGCCCAGCACGATACCGCAAAAGCCGGTAAAGCACCCCGTGAAAATGAAAAGCACAGAAATTCCTTGTGGGGTTGCACCAACGCTTTTAAGAATTGCAATTTCTTTTCGCTTTTCCATGATGAGCATGATGAGTGCCGATGAAATATTGACGCTTGCGACTAATAAAATTAAAAACATGATTAGAATGAGCAGAGCCTTTGTTGTTTTTAGGTTTTCGTATTGCGATGCGTGTAATTCTTTCCAGTCTAAAACACGATAGTTGGTCGGAGTGGAGGCATCAATTAAACGTACTGTTGAAGGGAACTTGTTTGAATATGCGTCATTTGTTTGGACGCCTAAAAATAAATGAGATGCTTCTCGTGAAAATAAATTGATAGCCGTTTCAAAGGGAATAAATGCCCACAAGGCATCGAGTTCTTGATAACCAGAAGAGGCAATTCCTACAACGGTGAATCGAGAAATCTTTGGAACTACTTTTTGGTTTTCCGCCATCTGAGTGGTGATAACTCTCATCGTATCGCCAACGGAAAGTTCTAGTGTTTCGGCAAGTTTTTTGCCTACAACTACGGAATTGCTGTCATTAAATAACAGTTTTCCGCTTGAAACTGAAAATAAATCGCGGAATGCAGGATTTTTATCAAAAAGGCTGTCTTCTACGCCACGAATTGTTACTCCAGAGCGCGCCGTTTTTCCAGCAGCAAGTCCAACGCCTTGAATTTCAAAAAACACATTGGTAACGTCGCTGAGGGTGAGTAAGTCCTGCTTGACTTCGTTTGTATCGGATAATTGGGCGCTTCTGGGAATTACAACTTGCACATGATAGCTTGACAATTCCACAATGCGAGCGGTAATGCCTGAAATCATGCCATTGGCCACAATTATTACAACGATGAGCGGAATGAGGCTTAGGCCAATGCCGAAAATTGCCCCCAAAAGACTTTTGCGTGCGTTTGAAGTGGATCGTCTGAACAACCCCTTGAACGAGTAGCCAAAAAGAAAGCGCCATGCTATTTTAATAGAAGAAAAAAGCGTCATGCGAGTACCAGCTTTCCATTTTGAAGGCGATAACAGACATCCCCTTTTTTTGCAAGCTCGCGGTCATGCGTTACCAAAATCAAGGTTTTTTTGTATTGATCGACCATTGAAAAAAGCAAATCGCTTACGCTTGCTGCATTTTGTGGATCAAGATTTCCTGTTGGCTCATCGGCTAAAATTAATTCTGGGTTGTTGATTAGCGATCGGGCAACGGCTATTCTTTGCCTCTCTCCTCCAGAAAGTTCTGACGGTAAGTGAGTTGAGCGATTTTCAAGGCCGACATCAGCAATCAATTGTTTTGCTCTTTGCGTTGCCTCTTTTTTGCTAACGCCAGAAATTAAGGCAGGTAAAAGTATATTTTCCAAGGCTGAAAAATCTTTGAGTAAGTAGTGAAACTGAAAAATTAATCCCAAAAAATGTGTTCGGTAATCAGAGATTTGTGTTTCATTCATTTTATCAATTTGATAAGTCTTTGCCATTACGCTTCCTGCACTTATTGAATCAAGGCCTGCAATGATATTTAAAAGCGTGCTTTTTCCGCAACCGCTTTCTCCAGTAATGATGATTTTTTTTCCAAATGGAATTTCTAAATCAAGATCATTTAGTATAACGAGTTTTTCACTCGCGGTAAAATATGATTTTTGTAATTTTTCTATTTTGACAATCGCATTATTCATCTCGCAAAACCTCCGCAATCGATAAACGTAAAATGCTGGTGCTTGCCATCCATGCGGCAAGCAGGCTTGAAAAAATGCCAAACAATGAAATAAATAAAACTTCTGAATAAATTATCAGTGCTGGAATTTTTGAAAAATATAAAAAGGTCAGATTTTTTTGCAAGTAGATAATGTTCTCTGGGTTAAAAAGCATGGTTAAAAAATAGTGCACGTCGTAGCTGATTTGCGAGAAAAAGACAAAAATGAGATCAATTTTTATGCAGATGAGGAGGCCGAATAAAACGCCGGGAAGTGTTCCGCACAGTCCGACTAAAAATCCTTGTAGAATAAAAACAAATTGTACCTCTGATTTTTTTGCCCCCAGTGCGGACAAGGCGCAGATTTCTTCTTTTCGCTCGTAAACGATTCGCCGCATCGCATTGTAAATATTTACGCCGACGACTACAAAAATCAAAAAAACGAGAAGAAAAAGCGTGTTTTTTTCAACGCGCAAGGCTCCAAAAAATGAGCGATTGTAGCTTTGCCATGACTCAAATTCTGCGTGGGGAAAAATCCCTTTTAGCACATTGATGGTTCTCATGTCCGTCGTAAAATCAAACAGTTTTATTCCCACCGTTGGCATTGCACTTACGCCAAAAAGTTTTTCGCTGTTTTGGTCAGAGACAAAGGCAAAGGTCGCGTTAATCTCATTGTAGCCTGTTGAAAAAATGCCCTTGATGACGAAGGTTCGCTCGTCAGAAAATAATTCAACCTCCTGATTTCCAGAAAGTGCAAAAAGCGAGACCTCATCGCCAACTCTTGCCCCTAACAAATATGCTAAATCATTACCGATTACAATAAAAGATGGATCGCTTAAGTCAAAAACGCCACCTCTCATATTCACTTGTGCCTTAAAAGCTGCATCCTTTTCGAGCACATTTTGTGGCAACGCTCGAATTAATGCTCCTTGCTGGCTTTTGCTGTCCGAAACAATGAGGGCTTGTGCGTCATAAAAGGGAGTGATTGATGAAATATTTTTTTGCAGGGTTTTATGGTCGGCAACTATTTGTAAATCCTCAGATGAAAGATTTTTTGCACGAATATGATACGAGCTAACTTCTAAAATATTTTTTATGTAGCCAATTTGAAAACCGTTCATCACCGAAATTGTGACGATGAGCGTCATAACGCCAAAGCCAATCCCCAGCGATGCAAGAAAAGTTGTCAGGGCTGTTTTTCCTCGACTATCAATGAGAGCGAAGCGCCGTGAGACAAAAAAAATCCATGAAAGCTGAGAAGAAAAGTTCATTTTATTCCTTACACGATATAAAGGTATTCTGAAAGAATAGTTTAAAAGCATAACATAAAGTAAAAGCTTTGTAAATGAGGAGGAACTTTTTTTCAGTAAAACGATTTAAATTCCTTTGCCGATTTTTTTGTATTATAAAACAACGATAATCAACGCACGACCTAGATTTAATTTTTTCTTTGTAGTATATTTATGCTCATGCAAAATATAGTTATTGATACAGGTCATCCGCTTCCAATTGGGATAAATATTAATTCAAATGGCGTGAATTTTTCTGTTTTTTCACGGAACGCAACAAAAGTTTTTTTAGAAATTTTTGAAAAAGAAGAAGATGAGAAGCCTTCTTTGAGTATTGAACTTGACCCTAAGGCTAATAGAACAGGTGATTTATGGCACATTCATCTGCAAGGCTTAAAACCGCAGGCACTTTATCTGTACCGTGTTGATGGCCCTTTTGACCTAAAGAAAGGCTTTCGCTTTAATAAAAATAATTACTTGATTGATCCTTACGCAAAGGCGATTACTAATACCTCCGTTTTTAAAAATCTTAGTGCCTCGGCAATTTCTGTTGATGATATGGATGTTGCTTTGGGGAAAATTTGTAGTGCAAAGGATTTTCCTAAGTGTGTTGTTATTGATGATGAATTTGATTGGCAAGGAGATAGACCACTTAATCATCCTTTGCAAAAATGTATTTTGTATGAAACCCATTTGAAAGGCGTAACAAAACATCCTTCTTCAAAGGTTTCCTCTTTTGGCACTTACGAAGGATTAATAGAAAAAATTCCGTACTTCAAGGAATTAGGTATTACAAGTCTTGAGCTTTTGCCCATTCATGAATTTGATGAATTTGAAAATTCAAATATCAATCCGAAAAATGCTCAACGACTAACAAACTATTGGGGCTACAGCACCATTAATTTTTTTGCTCCGAAGGCCTCTTATGCTAATAATTCAAAACTTGGCGGCCAAGTTGGCGAGTTTAAAAAAATGGTTCGTGAATTTCATAAGGCGGGCATTGAAATTATTTTGGATATTGTTTTTAATCACACCGCTGAGGGAAATGAAAAGGGAATTACCTTAAGTTTTCGCGGCTTTGATAATTCT
>JBOFTD010000128.1:0-2437 GCA_051651885.1 Treponemataceae bacterium | reverse complement strand
GTTTTTATTGCTGATTCAGAAATAGGTGAAGATAAAAAGCTTTTTAAGGCGGGAGAAAAGCTTCAACCTCATATGATTGATGAGTTGCTTGTGAATAAGCTAAAATCAATTGATGTTATTAACTTTGAAGGAGAGAATTCTCTTAATTCTCAAATTATTATTAATTGTTTTGAATGGGAAGAAATCCGCTTTTCATCAGAAAATTCTGTCTCGGATGAGCCAACTCGAGAAGAGGCGATTTCTGCCGTTTATTCTGTATTGATGCCGGGTGAGCCTATCACGGTTGAGTCAGCGGAAAAAGATTTGACAACGATGTTTTTCTCAACTCGTCGCTACGATTTAGGCCGAGTTGGACGCTACAAGTTAAATAAAAAATTCAATTACGCTGAGTCAAATTACGAGTTTAAAGATCCCTCTGATGCAACATTGATTAATCAGGATATTACTTCAACGATGAAGCATCTTATTAAAGTGTATGCAGGCTATGAAAACCTTGATGATATTGATCATTTGGGCAATCGTCGTATTCGTTCTGTTGGAGAACTTTTAACGAATCAGTTGAAGCAATCTTTTAGTCGAATGGAGCGGATTGTAAAAGAGCGCATGAGTATGAAAGAAACTGACACGATGAAGCCACAGGATTTGATTTCTATTAAGCCGATTGTTGCTTCTATTAAAGAGTTTTTTGGTTCAAGCCAGTTGAGTCAGTTTATGGATCAGGTAAATCCGTTGGCTGAACTTACCCACAAAAGAAGATTAAATGCATTAGGGCCTGGAGGTCTTTCACGTGATCGTGCAGGCTTTGAGGTTCGTGATGTTCACTATACGCATTATGGTCGAATGTGCCCGATTGAAACGCCTGAAGGTCCAAATATTGGTCTTATCGTTTCTTTGGCGATTTATACTCGTGTAAATGATTATGGATTTTTGGAAGTGCCGTATCGAAAGCTTACGGACGGAAAGGCTTCGCAGGAAGTTGAGTATTTATCTGCAATGGATGAGGATCGCTACTATATTGGGCAAGCGTCTGTCCATTTGGATGAGAAGGGTGTTTTTCACACTGATCAAATTTCTTGCCGTCGCTATGGGGATTATATTACTCGCGAGCCAAAAGATGTGCAGTACATGGACGTCTCTCCAAAGCAAATTATTTCTGTTTCGGCAGCCTTGATTCCCTTTTTAGAGCATGATGATGCAAATCGTGCATTGATGGGCTCGAACATGCAGCGTCAAGCAGTGCCTCTTTTATTCCCTGAACCACCACGAGTTGGAACAGGAATGGAAGCAAAATGTGGCTATGATTCGGGTGTTTTAATTAAGGCAAAAAGAGCGGGCGATGTTGTGTGGGTTTCTGCTGAAGAAATTCGCGTTAAGCCAACAACGCAAAAAAATGCTGATGATTATGATGTTTATCCTCTTTTTAAATATCAGCGAACAAACCAAGATACGTGTTATCATCAAAAACCGATTGTTAAATTGGGAGATCACGTTGAAGTTGGCGGCCTTATTGCTGATGGGCCTGCAACTTTCAAAGGCGAGCTTGCCTTGGGTCGAAATATTTTAGTTGGATTTGTGCCGTGGAATGGCTATAACTATGAAGATGCTATTTTGATTTCACAGCGCGTAGTAAAAGAAGATATGTTTACCTCAATTCACATAAAGGAATTTATTACTGAAATTCGTGAAACAAAACTTGGCCCTGAGCGAATTACGCGTGATGTGCCAAATACGAGTGAGTCAACGTTAGAAAATCTTGATAGCGAAGGTGTTATCCGCGTTGGGGCAAAGGTTCGATCTGGCTCGATTTTGGTTGGAAAAGTTACACCAAAGTCAGAAACAGAGACAACGCCTGAGTTTAAGTTGCTTAACTCAATTTTTGGTGAAAAAGTTAAAGAAGTTCGCGATTCTTCCTTGCGTGTTCCGCATGGAGTTGAGGGAACGGTTATTGATATTCAAAGACTTCGTCGATCGGAAGGGGATGATTTAAATCCTGGCGTTGATGAATTGGTCAAAGTTCTTATTGCAACAAAACGAAAGCTTCGTGAAGGCGATAAGATGGCTGGTCGTCATGGTAATAAGGGAATTGTTGCCCGTATTTTGCCTGAAGAAGATATGCCGTACCTAGAAGATGGCACGCCGCTTGATATTTGTCTTAATCCACTTGGTGTTCCTTCTCGGATGAATATTGGTCAGATTATGGAATCAGAGCTTGGTCTTGCAGGGCTTTACTTGAATGAATGGTATGAGTCTCCAGTGTTCCAGTCGCCAACGAATGAACAAATTGAAAATAAATTAATGGAAGCGGGCTTTAATGCAAACTCAAAAGCAATTTTGCATGATGGAAAAACAGGGCAGGCTTTTGAAAATCCTGTTTTTGTTGGCGTAATCTACTTTATGAAACTCCATCACTTGGTTGACGACAAAATGCATGCTCGTT
>JBOFTD010000127.1:0-2877 GCA_051651885.1 Treponemataceae bacterium | reverse complement strand
GTGTTTTAATTGTATAGCGTTAGAATTTTATGGCGACTTTTATGTCTCCATGTTTTCCTGTGGCATATTCGAAAGCCTCTTCCCATTTATCAAGGGGGAATGTTTTAGTAACGATGCCAGCAGTTTTTAA
This sequence comes from Treponemataceae bacterium, assembly GCA_051651885.1. GTDB lineage: Bacteria > Spirochaetota > Spirochaetia > Treponematales > Treponemataceae > JBOFSR01. The sequence goes on along the minus strand of JBOFTD010000127.1, from coordinate 2,747 downwards.
GTTGCCTTTTGCCATGTGTTCAATAACAAAAGGGTACGCATAAGGACTTAAATGTGAGCCTAAAAGATCAAGTTCTTTTCTGTCTCCAATAATCGACCAGTCAACTTTTGTCTCTTCTCCGAATACGCTAAATTCAACAAATCGACCAAGCTTTCGAATAATTTTTAATCCCTGAATAACACTTGATGGATGTCCTGTTGCTTCAATATAAATATCACAACCATAGCCTTCGGTAAGTTTATTAATTTCTTCTGCTATATCAACTTTGCTTGGATTAAATACAAGATCTGCTCCAAATTCTTTGGCTTTTTCAAGACGTTTATCAACCATATCAAGAACGATTAATTTTGCAGGATTTTTCATGCGTGTATAGGTAATCATTCCCGCTCCTAGTGTTCCTGCCCCAGAGATAACAACAACGTCTTCATTAGTAATGTTTGCTCGATCAACAGCATGTTTTGCACATCCGTACGGCTCAATTAATAAAGCCTGCTCAACACTTAATGATTCAGGAATTTTACTGATTACTGAATTTTTTGGGTATTTTACATATTCAGCCATTCCTCCATTATTATCAGGTTGAAAGCCAAAAATATTGTGCGGTTGGCACATCCAGTATTTGCCTGTTTTACAAAATCGACATTTTCCACAAGGTAAAATTTGATCAGCCGTAATTCTCTCTCCTAATTCAAAACCTGTAACATTTTTACCCATTTCAACAATTCTACCTGAAAATTCATGGCCAGGTATAAAAGGGGTTTTAACCCATGCTGGTTGCACAGAATCTCCCCAATACATACTAGCACCATGACAACATTTTACATCAGATGCACAAACACCACATGCTTCTGTTTTAATGATAATATCATCATCTCCACACTTAGGGGAGGGGTATGATAATTCCAAGCGATAATCATCCTTTGAATAGGCAACGAGAGCCTTCATTGTTTTTGGGGTGCTTCCTTTATTTCCCATATTTAGCCTCCTATAGCTTTCAAGCTTTGCTTGATTATGTAATATTTATTTTTTCTTTTTTTTCAAACCTACTAAAACAGCACTAATAATAATAATTCCTTTGACAACACGCTGTGTAAATGGATTTATATTTAAAAGATTCAATCCATTATTAATTATTCCAAGTGTCCCAGCACCTATTAATGTTCCAAAAATATGACCAAATCCGCCTGTAATACTCGTTCCACCAAGAACAACAGCTGCTATTGCGTCAAGTTCAAATCCAACTCCTGCATTTGGTTGCCCACTGCTGGTGCGGGCAAGAAGAATAATTCCTGCTATTGCCGCAGTAACCCCACTAAGAACATATGCTAAAAGTTCATATGTTGCAGAGTCTATTCCTGATAATCGAACAGCTTCTTTATTTCCTCCAATTGCAAATATGTATCGGCCTGATCGTGTGAAGCTTAAAAAAATCCATGCAACTAAAAAAACAAAGATGGTAATATAAAAAGGCATCTCTCCTTTTCCTAGTATACTAATAGCACTTGTATCAAAATTTGAAACAGGATAACCACCAGTTAATAGCAAAGCACAACCACGAGCGATTTCCATCATTGATAAGGTAACAATAATGGGAGGTAGTTTTGCTTTTGTAATAAAAAAGCCATTGATAAAGCCAATTACAGCACCTAATGCTATACCTAAAAAAATAACAAGAATAAATGGTATGTCATTTTTCATGAGTAAGGCCATGGATGTTGCACTTAAGGCCGCAACAGAGCCAACAGAAAGATCTATCCCTCCGGTAAGAATAACAAATGTCATTCCTACTGCTAGAATTGCATTAATTGATATTTGCCTAGTAATTGATGTAAAGTTTTGTAAATCAAAAAAGCGTGGTGCTGCAATTGAAATAATGACAAACATACATAAAAAACCCATAAGGGCAAAAATATATGGCTTTCGATTTATAAACTTGCTAATATTTTCTTTCATTTTATCTCCTTTATTTTACTCCACCAACTGCATAAGCCATAACTTCAGCCTCTTGTACTGTACCAGAAAGTTCTGCTTGAATGTCATTTTGTCGGATTACTAAAATTCTATCACTCATTCCCAAAATTTCTTCTAATTCTGATGAAATTAAAATAATGGATTTACCTTGCTCAGTAAGTTCCGCCATAATTTTATAAATTTCATCTTTTGCTCCAACATCAATCCCGCGTGTTGGTTCATCAAAAATAAGAATTTCACAATTTGTACTTAGCCATCGTGAGATAATGACTTTTTGTTGGTTTCCACCACTCAAATTAACAACGGGTGTTTGACTATTTGGTGTTTTAATTGAAAGTGCTCCGATTTTTTTACGTGCATTATCCTGCGTATATTTAAAATCAATCCATTCTTTTTTGATATTATTTAAGGAGATATTTTCTTCAACGCTAAAAGGTAAAATAAGGCCTTGTGTTTTTCTGTCTTCAGGTAATAATCCAATACCATATTTATATGCGTCGCGGGGATTTAGAATTGTAATTTCTTTGCCGTTGAGAAAAATATTTCCTGCGTGTTTTGAATCTGCTCCAATTATTGCACGCATCATTTCAGTGCGACCAGAGCCAACTAAGCCAAATACTCCAACAATTTCCCCTTTCTTTACCGAAAAGGAAACAGGATTATTTTCAGCAGCTAATTGAAGATTTTTCACTTCCAAAACAATGGGCACTGTGGTTGGCAAATTTCTTTTTGGTGGAAAACTAAGCCCTAACGAACGACCAATTACTTGCTGGATA
>JBOFTD010000126.1:0-3112 GCA_051651885.1 Treponemataceae bacterium | reverse complement strand
ACTCATAACTTTGCGGATGTCCTTAACTTCATCTTTAAGATCATCAATCTGCTTTTGCGTATGGTTTTGGTGGTGCTTGGTAAATCTGTCCATTGATTCTTTGATTGAGAGATTGAGCTTCTCTCGCCCATCAGCTCCTGATTTTTCGATTGCTTTCATTTGCTCATCAAGTTTTTTTGTGTAGCTTCTCCACATACCGCCAAAAAATCCTGCAAGGGCAAGAAACACGCCGATGGCACTAAATATAAACTTTGCTATTTCCATTTGTTTAACTCCGTTTTTAGTATGGTTTATAATAGAAAGAAAATGCTCCTAACTTGTGTTATTATGAGCTAGAAGCGTTTGAAATAAAGCCGTGCAATTTTGAAAATCGTGAGCAAAAAAATGATTGCACCTGCTATTAAAAGGGCTTTAGTCAAAAAACTGATTTTTGTTTCCAGCCGTGCTATTTTCTTGATTTGCTCGCTCTCTTGCTTGCTGTAATATTGTGCTGATTCTTTGAGTGATTGCGTGAGCTTGCTCGATTGTAATTGCAAGTCGTTCACTTGATTGTGCAAGGTTTGAACTAAGTGATTGGCTTTGCTCAAGCTCGTTTGCAATTCTGCTTGTAAGATCGTTGCCTGTTTCAATTCCACCAGAGAGCTCTCCAGCAACTGCGATTGATTCAAGGTGAGAGCTTCCAAGTCCAAGAGTTCCGCCTGTGTTATTTCGAGTGCTTGCACAGCCGATAAACAAAAAAATAAAAATAAAAATAAAAATAATTTTTTGCACATTACTCCTCCTCATACTTTGATTGGTATGCTTTTGCCGCTTCCCCAATGGCAGTCATGCCAGCACCCACACCCATTGCAGGAACGCTTAATGGATTTTCCATAAACATTGCGATGACACCACAAAGAACGGTAAGACAGCCAATGCCAACCGTGATTAAAAGGGCAATACGCAAAGAGGACTGCACACCCTCTTTTTGTTCGTACCATTTAATTTTCATAGCTTAATCGTTCCAGTTTTCCATGAGTTCAAAGTGTGGGTTGTCCCAGCCTTTGCCCCATGTTTGCCCGTAACCGCCTGCACACCAGTCAACGCCGTATTTTTCTGCAATAATACCCATCTCTGTCCACACTTGCTCAGGGGCATTCCACCATAGCTTGCCGTCTTTAACTGGGCAAAGGTCTATTGCATTGCCACTTAAATGCCGTGATTTGAGGGTTTGGGTGATTGTCTTTTTGTTTTCTGCGTCAGTGATGAGCCACAAGCCAACTTGCTTGCGTAGATGATTTACTTGCTCAAGGGTTTTTCTGCCCTGTGCGTAGTAGGCTTCTTGCGTTTGCGTGCTTCGTTTGGTTTCGACTACGACATATTTAATGCCCTTTTTGTCAAATTCCCAAAATACTTTTTTAAGCCGTTTTTGTAATTCAGGATTTAAGTCTTCTAATTTTTTATTAATTGCCATTGTATAGCCTCCGTACTTAGAGGCTATAATGATTTGATAGAAAAATGCTGGTAAGGGGAATTAAAGGGATGTGGGTATAAAAAAAGCCCCCTTGCCGAAACAAGGGGACAGATTTTTAAGGAGGGTATGAAAACCCAACCACTCGATATGGTAATTTGAGTATAGTTGTAAAATTGGGGTGAGAGCTAGTAATCGGGGGTAGTTGTTCAATAATCATATATTTTATAGAATAATTTTTTTGCTTTAAGAATTACTTTGAATGACGTATTTGATCATCTATTTCATTTTTTAATTTTATAAGAGCTAAAAAATTAATGATAAAATAAAAAAAACAGAATACGTAAAAAAAACCAAAAAAGACATTAGAAGTAATAGTAAAAAATTTAAACTGATAGCTTATTTTTATTTCTGAAGATAAAAAAAATGATAGGGCTACACAACAAAACAATAATATATATATATATAAAATAGAGTTTAACTCGCTTCTATATTTTTTTACAAAATCATCATTTGAGATATTTGCAAATGAAAAAGAAAGTATTTGACTTAAAGAAATAGAAAATATTATTCCTAAAACGCTAAATACTATATTAAAATAATCACTAGAAAATTTTACATTAAAAAATCCCAGTATAAGACATATAATAAGAAAAACAAAGAATCTAATTAACCACCTTATCATTTATTACATCCTTTAAGATTGAACGCATTTCTGTTTCAATCTCTTTTTCATTAAAAATACCTGTTTTTAGTTTTTCAATCCTTCTAATAGCTGTTACTAAATAGGATGATCCTTTAATTCTCTTTCCATTTTTTCCTGTTATGATAATGTTATCATCATCAGTAATTTTAAGGGCTGCTTCAAGAGCCTTTTCCTTATTTATTTCTTTAGTTTTAAACTGCAATGTAAGAATAGCTGATACCAAATTCTCTTGATCAAAGTCTTTCTTTCCTTTCACGTCTGTAAAAAAATCTTTTAATACACTTGATGTAAGTTTAACTGCTTCTGTTTTTAACTCATCTTTTGCATTTATATAATCACTAGAAATTTGGACAGACTTAATCTCTTTTATAGGTATTGTATTTATCGTGTTTTTTTTAGGGTAAAATCCAATACCAGTATTTTTTTTACTATTTTTCTCAAGAATCCAATTGACATAAATCTCAAAAGATTTTATAGCATTGCGTTGGTTAGTTATTGCTAGTAAATTTTTATATATACAAAAAAAAGAATAGTTTTTTATAGACCCTTCTGCATTTTCAGATGATTCTACTAGCATATCATTAAGGGATACTTTTTTCTTATCTAAACTTGTTTTTAATACTGTTGACTCAATACCCTCTACGAGTCTTGCAAATGATCCAAAAAGAAAATCACTAGAAAAGGTAAAGGTTGTAATAAAGTCGTTATCTCCATTCTCATCCTTGTTAGAAAGAGGCAAAAATCTTTCTTTTGATGATTGTGTTTTATCTAGGCAATCAAATAAATCCTTACCTAAAGTGATCGCCGCAGGATTTGTTTCTTTATAACGTACTTCAAAAACAGTTATTTTAACGGCTTTTGTAACCTTCGTTTTTTCTTTTATTTCCGTTTCCACAAATCACCTCTCCTCTAAATTAAATTTTTACTGTTAGTCTATAACCAATAACTTCTCGGTT
>JBOFTD010000125.1:0-1294 GCA_051651885.1 Treponemataceae bacterium | reverse complement strand
TATTAAGTCACAAATTATTGCTGGTTGTTTTAAAAGTAGGATACCGGCAATTGACTGGGAGGTAATATTAAACGTTGTAAAAATTTTACCCAAAAGAAAAAGCACATACATATAGCCAGGCGGATAATCAGTAAAAATATGTGGAGAGTAAAAGTTTGAAAACCCCTCCTTTGCAATACGAATAGACCAAAAGTAAAAAGTTGTAAAATCACTTGGATAACCTGCATAAAAAGTTGCGCTGATAAGACGAATAAAAAAACACAATATAAATACCAGCAAAACCGTTTTCATATCCAATGACAGATATAATGGATTTTTAAGTTTTTCGATGGTAAAAAATTTTTTATACAAAAGAAATCCAAGAAATAAAAACAGCAAAGCAAAAAAATGAATATAAATCATCAAAGCATCCAAGTAAATATTATTTTGAAGCCAATTTTTGCTTACAATAATTATTATAAGGCAAAAAGGCAAAACCAGAATAACATACCTTGAGAAGAATTACTAGTGGAAAAAAAGGTGCGATAATCAGGCTTAGAAAAGAATCGATTTTAATAAGCATTGACTACACCGTATATTTAATATCGCTCATTTTAAATTGCCTTGACAAAAAAAGAGTGTAATTATTTTATCAATATTCGCTTGGTATAAAAAAAGCAGGAAAATAATTTCCTGCTTTTTTGTTTCGCCGATGTTATTTTACATCAACTACTTCAAGTTCAAACATAATGAAGGAATTTGGTGCAATCACACCACCTGCACCTGCCGCTCCATACCCAAGATCGGGAGGAATGACAATCGTACGTTTTTCCCCTTTTTGCATATCTTGCACCATTAAATCAAACCCAGGAATAAGCTGTCCACTTGCGGTTGTAAAATTTAACGGCTCACCACGTTCAATAGAAGAATCAAAAACAGAATCATTCATTAACTTTCCCGTATAATGAACATCAACACTTTTTTCCGCTCCGATTTTATCCCCTGATCCTGCAGTAATAATATTATATCGCAATCCATTATCAAGCTTTGTGTAGTTTCCATATTTTTCTTCAACCAATTTAAGCGATTCAGATTGTGCTTTCTCGGATTTCTTTTTTGCTTCTAACACAAGATTTGCACTAAGCTCATCAAATTTTGCTTGCGTAGCCGTAAAATTCTCTGCATCCTTTCCCGAACGAACAATTGTTAATGATTTTATTTCATCGTCCTGTGCAATTTTATTTACAACATCTTGTCCTTCAGCAACTTTACCAAAAACAGTATGTTTACCATCAAGCCACGGTGTTTCAACATG
>JBOFTD010000124.1:0-3357 GCA_051651885.1 Treponemataceae bacterium | reverse complement strand
CATTCATCTTGTTATCTCCTCTATAAAGCGGATGATTTTTTCACATTCAATCTCCGCAGGTTTTTTATTATTGACTTTTGCTCTCGCTTTCCAGTTGAACAAAATCCCCAGCACTTCTTTTTTTTGCCCAGCCCAATACTCATAAGAACCATGCTTTGGCACCTCCTCTTGTACAGGGCTTGGCTTTGGAAGGCTTTCAAAAAGCTCTTCTTGTTGCTCTGCATCGTTTTTCATTAATTCAAAACGCTTTTCTAAGTGAGGGGGCAAACTCATTTGCTTTCTTCCTTAGAAAGTGCCGCCCTCAAAGGTTTTTCCTGCATAATATTTAAAAGCTGGCTGGCAACAGTAATAGTCTCTTCTTTGGCTCGTAAAAGCTCTGTTGTATAATGAAGCTTTTGCTCAAGAAGTTTGATATACCGCTCAAGTCTAAAAAATCGTTTTTGATAATTGACTGTATTTTTTGGGCTTAAGCCTTTTTCAAGTTTTTGTATATACAATTCAACTGACCTCGTACATCGCTGAACATCCATTCTTTTTAATCGAAAATGATTAGCTTTGGTCATACAGCCTCCCTTCGTGCAGCAGCGAGTAAATCATCAAAACTTTTGTATCCCAAAAGGCTTGCAATAGCCGCTCGGGTACGGTTTGAATTCTTGACACCGCCTAAAAATTGTGATACAATCACTCCATGACAGTTTGCTTTTTTTGCAATATCCGCTTGTGATATTCTAAAAAGATTGAGTTGGTATTTAATCCAACACCCTGTCTTAAACGAGATCGGCTCACCGACCTCAAAATGCCTTTCAAATTTTTGTGGCATACAAACTCCTTTGCCGTTATACGGCGTTTTTGGTTTTATGAAGGACTTTAGATTTTGGTAGTTTCCAAGTCCTTCATATTTTTTTTGTACGGCTTTTTAGTTTCTAGCCGATATATTTATTATAATAGTCGACAAATCTTTTTATGTCAAGATATATCGACAAATATTTTTAATTTTTTTAGGATTTTTATGGATTGGTCAAGAATAATCGACTTTATTGAAAAAAAATTACCAAATGTTAATCTTTCAAAGTCTTTAGGCGTGAGAACTCAGTTTATATCTGATTTAAAATCAGGCAAATCAAAAAATCCTAATAGCGAATTTGTATTAAAACTTATATCTATTTTGAATGTAAACCCAGAATGGTTTCTTAATGAAGAAGAATCTTTTTTTAACAAAGATATATCGACCAATGAAACGACCTTATCTATTTCTGCAACAAAAATACCGCTACTAAGACAAAGCGTATCTTGTGGCAATGGGGTGGAATGGCAAGATGATAATGTTGAAAAATACCTTGAACTCCTTGAGTATTTGCCAGCCTTGCAAAAAAAAGACGTCTTTGCCTTTAAGGCTTCTGGAACGTCAATGGTGGGGCTTGGAATTAATGATGGCGATATTCTTTTTTTTGATGGAAGTAAAGGGCAAAAACTCAAAGACGATGTTTATGTATTTGGGTTTGGGGGAGAGGCGTATTGCAAGTTTCTGAAGTTCGAACCGTTTGAACAAAAAGTTAGGGTTTATTCTGTTCACACAGAAAATTTGCAAAAAGCAGAACTGGTAAAGGTTATTAATGCCGACGCAGACGGCTTTCAAATATTTGGCAGAGTTCTTGCGTGGATGCATGAGAATAGATTAATGAAAAGGTAGGATGAGAAGAAAAATTATGGGAGATTTAGTATCCTTTTTTGGAAAAGAAGTTAAAGTTTCTCATCAAATAGAACTTCCTTTTGCAGAAAACCTTGATGACGATTTGCGTTTGTGCAAACAAATAGGTGTACCAATTCAATATATAAAAAAACATTTTGCTGAGTATTATATAGCTCGTGTAACAGAAGCGAGTATGAAAACTCAAGGAATTCCTAGAGGATCAATAATTTTAATACAACTTGCAAAAAAAGCTATCCATGAAAAAATACAAATAGTGCGATATAAAGGTATAACAATGTTAAAAAAAATATACAAAGTTGATAATGGATGGGAGCTGCGTGATGGTATAAACACCCCTATAAGTGTACAAGAAATTGATTATGAAGTACGTGGTGATTTTATTATGCTTTTAGAAGAGGATGAAATTGGATACCTAGGATAAAATAGTTTAAGAGAGGAGAATAAAAAGTATGGGTAAAATAAAGATAAAAGGGTATCACCCTTCCTATTTTGAAAATTTTAGAGACTTGTTTACTTCAGCTTCAATTCACTATAAGCAAAAAGAATATATAGACTGTATAAAAGATTCAATTTATGGAAGCTTTATAAGTGCTGTGAATTTAGCATTTCATGGATCAGATGAAGAATTACTAGAACAAGATAGACCAAAAACAGGGAAATCTCACTTATTTTTATCTTTTAAAAATCTTGATAAGGTATCGTTAATAGATACTTTTAACAAACTAGAAAGTGAATTGCATAAATCGGTTTATTCAGATTTACAAGAAATATCAAGACTTGTGAGGGAAAATTACAAGTCTTTTATAAAAATGCCGACATTTGACAAAGTGTCTCTTATGTCAAATTTAAAGGATAAATATGTGGGGCTTGATAATTTATGTTTACAAGAGCAAGTGTATATTTTTGAAACCGACTACCTGCATAAACAATTTGATAGATTTTTGTCAAAAAAAGATTTTAATGATTGGTGGGAAACTCAAGCATTAAAACTACTTCAGTAAATATCGACCAACTGATACAAGAATAACCGCCAACGGTGTAGATATTGGATAAGTCCTCGCCTTCCAGCGAGAAAAAATATTTTTTTTTATGAAAATCAGATTGCTAAAAAGTGAAATAGGTAGTATAATTTATACGGCTTATAAAATACCTACAAATTAGGAAGCCACGTTAAATATTATTGGATAAGTACCCGCCTTCCTGCGAGGAGAAAGAAGAAATTATTAAGAGGAGAAGAAATTAAGATGGGACTAAGTCTTGATACAATTTTTTGTCAATCTGAAGGTATCTGTGGTATTACATATTGCCAAGTTACCGCTCAGTTATCTCGAGCACAAATCTCTGCAATTGAAGCTCATATTTTAAATCTTGTAAATACCTGGTGTATAAACAATGGGAGCAAGAAATTTACTATTAGAGATTTTGCAGGAGGTCAAAATTATAACTGGAACGGAACGCCTTTAATAGATTTATATAATTGGCATAGAAATAATAACAGCACAGACCCTGAATATGATGCGGGGATGGATGCGGGAAGAATTCTAAAACGCATTCTTTGCAAAAATACCAAAGCTTTTAATACGCAAGCTGGAGTAAATTCTCAACCGAGAAGTTATTGGTTATAGACTAACAGTAAAAATTTAATT
>JBOFTD010000123.1:0-3805 GCA_051651885.1 Treponemataceae bacterium | reverse complement strand
CTCGTCGTATTGATTGGGTACGTTTGGTGCTTGCGTAGAAAAAATATTTTACGGTGTAACGATATACTTTATGGTAAAAGACGTGGGACGATAGGTAAGTTTTGCCTGACGCAATCCCTCATTTCCTAAGTCTTGTTCTCGATTAATAAGTAAAACACTGTTATCTAGTTGCTTAGCACATGCTTGATTCACATATTGATACACGCCTTTGTAGCTATCAATGGCTTTTTCAAAATGGATGCAAAACATAGATTCGTTAAGCATATATTCACCTGATGCCCATGCACAAGGCTCTCCATCGGCATAAATAATCCAGCCAAATAGATTAAGCTCGTTCATTTTTTGCAAGGACTCTGTTGCAATTTCATAATCAGTAATTTCGTTTTGATATTTTTGATTCCAGATATCTAAAATAAATTGTGCATCAGAAATTGTTGTATTATCGAGAGGCTTTATCAGAGGTGTATATTGTGCTTGAAATGCATTAACAAGATTCTTTTTTTTATGGAATTTTTTTCCAGAAAGTGTTGCTAAATCTTCACGATCATAAATATAATCAAAATTATCACGATCTTCTGTAATGTGTAAGCCCCAGTCAATAAAAATTTTTTCATATTTTTCAAATAAGGTTTTATAAATTTTTAAACACTTTTTATATTTGCAGAGTAGTTCAATAAAAATATCCTTAGGAGGAACATCATTGACGCAAATAAAAGCTGATTCTCCTTCGTAAAGACGTGTTATGATGTAAATATCATTAAATTTACAGATTTTATATTCATATTTTCTTTGGTGCAAAAGTAAACTTGCAAAGGTTAGCTCAGAAATACCATCCTTTAAATGAGTAAAAATAGGAATGAGTTCATCTTTCATTTCATAATTAATAGGAGTAAAAATAGGGTACAAGGATACATATGACATGTTAATGAATGTACTAAAATTTAGAAAAAATGTCAAATAAGAGTTTTATAATTTTTTAGTGTTTTATAAGCAAGAGCCTAAAAAAATATAGAATCGGTTCTTTTTATTTGAAATTATATGTTCATCAATTTTCTCATTTTGATCGATCTCTTTTTTAGTGTGCTTGCTATTTACAAGAGCGGCTAAAGTCAATAAAATAGAAAAAGGCTTTGACTTTTTTTGTAAACATCTTTATTATGATAGGCGAGATTTTATTCAAGGGCAAATAGTAAACCTTGAAGGGGGATGATATGGCAGTAATAACAATTTCACGACAAGTTGCCGCTTTGGGAGACGAAACGGCAGAGTATCTTGCAAAAAAAATGCAGTATGAATTTATTGATCGAAAAAAGCTTGGCGAAAAAATTCTATCGCTGGGATTTTCTGCTGAAAAAATGAAAAGGTATGATGAAAAAAAACCGGGATTTTTTGCCTCTCTTGCAAAAGAGCGAGATGAATATTTAGATTATTTGCAAACTGCAATTTTAGAATTTGCAAATCAGGGAAACTGTATTTTGATTGGACGTGGATCTTTTATTGTTTTGCAGGGAGTTCCCAATGTTATTTCGGTTCGTCTTGTTGCCGAAGAAAAAATACGTATAGAGCGCTTACAATCAGAGTTTTCGTGGAGTGAAAAGCAGGCAAAACAGAGAGTTGATGAAAGTGATACAAATCGATGTGGTTTTCATCAAAGTTTTTTTAACCTGAGTAACGAAGAGCCCGAACATTTTCATATGACGCTTAATATGGGAATCCTCAATAATGCTCAAGCAGGGGATATGATTGAAAATTTGCTTAAGCTATATATTTGCGATGACTATGAGCAAAAAGGTAAGCTTCGGTTACATGAATTACTGCAGGCTCAAAAACTTATTAATACATTGATTTTAGATTATAAGCTTCCGATCAATTTTATGCGAGCTGAAATTCAAGGAAAAATACTCACACTCCACGGTGTTGCTGACTCATCTTTAATTGTTGAAAAAGCAATCGCTCTTAGTAAAGAAATTATAAAAGATAAGACTATTGAGTCAACTATTAGTATAGTACAGGAGTTTCGCTCTTTTACAAAATAAAAATAGTAAATCGATTTTTTTTGTAAATAATGTATTTTATAATTTGTCCAGCAACATCGAGCATTTGCCTGAAGGAATTGGCAGCGTTTTTTTCTTATGCCCTAATATATTAATGGTAAAGTAATACAATTTTTCACTTTCCATTTGAATTTCCCATCCTCTTTGGCTTTTGTTTGAAAGAATTGTAATTAGGTTTCGCTTAAGAGCAAGGTTTTCAATTCCCATTACTTCTAAATTAGGAATAATCCAATCAACTGTTTTTCGAGGGAGACTAATTAAAAGTCCAATGACATTTTCAATCATCATCGCAACGGTCGAAAGTCCAGCGTACTGAATATAGCCTTTTTTTGGGAAAATAATATCATCAGAAAGTGAAACCGCTTGGGCGTGACCCGGTTTTTTGGGCAAATAGGCTTCCCAAAAATTACCATTTGTGTCCTCACTTTGTTCAAGGAAAATTGTTTCAAGAACATAATACAAGTGTTTGATTACACTTTCTCTTGCTAAGTCAAATCGCTGGTATCGTTCTAAACCTTTGATTACCATATAGTTAAAAGGCGGATAGACGCTTCCTTTAAAAGCATCTCCTTGTTCGCAAAAGGAAGGATCATCTGCTGAGAGTGTTGGAAAAGGATGATCGGTACCAAATTCTGTTGGATTGGTTAAATGCTGTATCAAAAGCTCTGCTTTATCCTCGTTAGGAATTTCTGCAACTAATGGCCAGTATGAAGCAAGTGTTTTACATGAAAGTTGCTTGCCTTCTTTGTCTAAATCATAGTAAAATCCTGTTTTTTCATCCCACATAAGTGAATTTACTCGTGTTTTGAGTGAAAAATATTGTCGTTTATACAAAAAACTTAAATCTTTATCGTTAAGAATATCTCCTAAAGCCGACATATATAATGCATTAATTGCCATTGCCGCATTAAAATCAATTAAAAAATATGCGTTTTCGCGAGGGGAGTTGAACATTGTCGAAGACTCTAGTGGAGAGTGATAGAGCCCATTTTCCATTTTAAATTGATCAAGCCATTCCATATATTTTACTAAAAACGGAATAACTTCGCGAATACGTTTTTTATTTGCAGAGCGATGATACAGAGTAAACTCTGCCCACGCAAATAAAGGTAGCCCCAATCCTTGTGGATTGCCTTCCGTAAAAATAGGTTTTTTTGTGTCAAAATCATATTTCCAGCGAATAGCACCATCTTCTTCTTGTTGTTCATAAAAAAATGTTAAATTTTTGCCAGTTGGATAATTACGGTTTGAGTATACAATAAAAAAACTTGAAAAAACAGATTCAAATTGATCTATTATAATAGAAGTTTTTTCTTCGGTATTTTTGCTGGGGAATAAAAAATATCCATCATTACTATCGTCAGACGTGGCATCAGCATACCAAAAATCTTGTAATAAAGACCATGTTCGGTCATAAATATCAACAAAATCTTGATCGTAAAAATGAATCTTTGGAAAATCTTTTTTATTCACGGGTGCTCCTAAAAAAATAATACTCGTTAGATAAAAGCGAGTGCAATTAAAATTTACTTTACAACTAATTTTAAGACCGTTCTGGTATGATCGTTTTATAAATTAGTAATTTTCTACTGATAAAATGAATCTATAATTGATGATAAGGGATTTTGATCAATTTCAACAATATTCATTTCTCTTTTTGCATTTTCGGGTGAATCTGAAGCGTGAGCAGAATTTATCATCACATTGTGCCCAAATTCTTTGCGAATGGTGCCGCTTGGTGCTTTTGTAGG
>JBOFTD010000122.1:0-3515 GCA_051651885.1 Treponemataceae bacterium | reverse complement strand
GCAATCATAGTTTTCTTTGAGCTTATATTTTATGTGCGACCGGATAAAAAAGTTTTGTTACGTAGTTTTCAGGTTTTTGTATTTTTGTCGTGGCTGTAAAACTAACTGACAAGATGATTGTGAGATTCGCTTGTGCGGAAATACATTTAAGAATGTAATCGTAGTAAAATATTTTACCATGGTTACAAGAGGGACAGGTATGTCAAAAAAGATTTATGTTGGTAATTTGAATTATGCAACCAATGAGCAACAACTACAAGAAATGTTTTCACCTTATGGAGAAGTAATTTCAGCAGTAGTTATTAAGGACAGATTTACTGAGCAATCAAAAGGATTTGGATTTATTGAGATGAGTGATGATCAAGCAGCTGATTCTGCAATTGGAGAATTAAATGGAAAAGAAATTGATGGTCGTCGTTTGCGGGTAAATCCTGCAGAGGACAAACCTCGTCCACAACGTATGCCTCGTAGAGATTACTAGTAGGCAGTGCATTCTAAAGTCTTTGTATTTTAGAATGCATTATTTTATAAAATCTTTATGCTGCAATGAGGCTTTTATAAAATAATTTATAATATTAACTATTTTTATTGGAGAGCTGTATGAAAGTATTAGTTATTGGTGGAGCAGGTTATATCGGTAGTCATGTAGTAAAAGAGTTAATGAAGGAAAAGCATGAAATCACGGTATTTGACAACCTTTCAAGTGGTTTGCTGATTAATCTTTTTGAGCAAAATAATTTCATTGCAGGGAATATTCTTTACAAAGACGATCTTGAGAATGCTTTCGCTCGAGGTTTTGATGCATTCATCCATCTTGCTGCTTTTAAGGCGGCAGGTGAATCAATGATCGATCCTGAAAAATATTCTGTAAATAATATTATGGGAACACTTAATATTATCAATACTGCTATTAAATATAATTGTAAAAATATGGTTTTTTCATCCTCAGCTGCAGTTTTTGGAGAGCCTCAATACTTACCGATTGACGAAAATCATCCAAAAAATCCAGAAAATTACTATGGTTTTACCAAGCTCGATATTGAAAATTATATGAGTTGGTACGATAAGCTCAAAGGATTAAAGTATGCATCACTTCGATATTTTAATGCAGCGGGCTACGATCCTGATGGTGAAATTGAGGGGTTAGAGCAAAATCCTGCAAATCTTGTACCAATTATTATGGAAGTTGCTTGTGGCAAGCGAAAAGAATTGCAAATTTTTGGCAATGACTATGAGACTAAAGATGGTACTTGTATTCGCGATTACGTGCACGTCACAGATCTTGCAAATGCCCATGTAAAGGCACTTAGTTATATTACAAAGACAAAAAAAAGTCTTGTGGTAAATCTTGGAAGTGAAAACGGTATAAGTGTAACTGAAATGCTTGAGGCAGCACGAAAGATTACTGGAAAAGAAATCAAAGCAAACTATGTTGATCGCCGAGCGGGGGATCCTGCAAGTCTTTGTGCAACAGCTGCATTTGCTCGTAAAACTCTTGACTGGCAACCACGTTACTCCGATATTCAAACTTTAATCTCATCAACTTGGCGACTCTACAAAGATCTATAACTTTTTAATGAAAAAATTTGCGTTCTAAATAAAAAAACCAAAGAATTAATGTTTATTCTTTGGTTTTTTTCTGCTCATTTTCTAGTTTTTTAGAAGTTACCAAGTGATATCGCTTCAACCATATATCTAACAGAAATTCCATTCTCGTCTGAAACTAATTGCTCTAAAACAACGGCTATATTTCCCCCACCATTCGGACTTGCAAGGATTCGATAAATGCGATACCCAACAATTCCCGGTCTTTTAAACCGATTGCTACCAACATTTGTTCGACTTAAAACAATATTATCTTCATTTCGTTGCTCGATAATCAAAGAGTAAGAAGACATAGCATTTTTTCCTGTTCCTTGAACTTTTTCATCAAGATGAATTAAATAAGTCGTTTCATAGCCTTCATCCTGTGTGTGAGGAAAGTCACGAAATTCAATTATTGATTTTTCATACGGATTTGCGTTTGGTGCTAACATATAAATGGGCTCAGCTGTTTGTTTTTTAAGAATGCCCGTTTTGCTTAAAAAATAAGCATTGTTTTCAAAAAGCTCATAATATACAGCAGCAGGCTTTCGTCCACGTGTTGCAGCAGAAGGCCCCATTTTCAAAATTCCACCTTGTAAATAATCATTTCGCTTAACATCGATTATTTGTATCTCAGCATACGCACGGAATGTATTATCTTGCAAACCATGTTGTGCAAAAGCATAATAATTTCCATCAGCAGAGAATCCCAAATCAACAAACTGTGCAACATCTCCTGCAAAAGATAACAACCCTACAAACAAAAATGATAATGCGACTAAAGTTTGTTTTTTCATACCATACCTCTTTTCCTTCAGTATTTCTGTTTTAAAATTATCGACATTTTTTCTAAAAGTCTTTACATAAATTCCACTACATTATATGCTATTTTTATGACAATTTCAACTAGAAACAATTTTTTTTTATTTTATATCGGTATAAGTATTGTAACTATTTTTTCAATTGTTTTTTTTACTTTCCAAAACATACTATTTCAAATCCCCTACGAAGAATTATTTACTCAACGGTCAATTCCTTTTCGATCATCGCTTTTCATTTTTAAACCACATTTTCATGCAGTTATTTTTTCCATTCTTTTTTTATCACTTTATGCACCGATAACCTTATTGATTATATTTCGTACATACGAAAAAACCCAAGCTCCAGAGATTATCTTTTTTTCAGGTTTTTTATTTGCAAGCTCGCTTGAAATTTTCCGTTTTGTAATTCCTTTTATTCCAAAATATACTCATTTAATATCGATTTATTTAATTATAGGTAAAGTAATTTTTTTTTCGCGCCTTTTTTCATGCCTCTGTTTTTTGTTCGCCGCTATTTTTACACAAGTAAGCAAAACACAAGATGTAGATAAAAACATTGCTTTCCTTATAATACTCTGCATTATCATTGCAGCCTTTACACCGATTAATACAACAAAGGTTTATTCATCACTTTTTATTCAATATGGATTTATAAAAGAAACCAGCATAATAAAAATTTTCCTTTATATTGTTAGCTTTTTTACTTTTTTTATTACCGGATATCGTGAAAATATTATCGAATATAAAAAAATTGCATATGGTGCCATTATTATAAGCATTGGTTACTACATACTTTGTGTAAATGATAATATTTTTTTTGGTGTTATTGGCTGTATATCGCTTACCATCGGAACACATATTTATTTAAATCAACTCCACAAATATTATCTTTGGAAGTAAATAAAACGGGCATAATGATAAAAAACTATTTTTAATAATGCTGTAGCTTACTTGAACACCCTGTAAATAATTGAAATTGATCTTCATTGTGGTGTGCAAGCAAAAATGAGCCGTTTTGTGTTTTACAACCTGCCTTAATAGCACGCTTCATAAGAGGAGTCTCATCTTGACTATAAATTGCCTCAAATACAATTTCTTTTCCACTAAAAT
>JBOFTD010000121.1:0-1129 GCA_051651885.1 Treponemataceae bacterium | reverse complement strand
CGGTTCTGCGTACAAGGCTGCAATTACAATAGCTGTTGAAATGCTTGCCAATAAAGAAGATTTTAGCAAGATAGAAAATGAGAAGGTGCAACATGGAAACGGGCAGGATTGAAAACTACAATGATATTCGAGAGCTTGTGCTTATGAGTATTGGCACGAATAAGGGCTCTTGGTTTGCAGATAAAAACTTTGGCAGTGATTTATTTTTGCTACAAAGTGAGGGCAAAATTAATGGCGCAACTGCAGGTAAAGCTCAGCAAATGATTGTTGAATGCTTGCAGTGGATTATTGATGACAGCTTGGCTCAAAAGATTGATGTGACTGTTGAAACAGAGAAAAATCGTCTTAACTATCATGTGAAAATCGTTAAACCAGATGGTAACACGCTCAGCGTACAGGAGGCATGGAATGGCTTTTGAAAGAGAAACATTACAAGAATTACTCGATCGTACCTACAAATCGTACATGAGTGTTCTTAAACCGATTGAAAAAACGCCTCGGTATAATTTGATTAAGGTTTTAAGTGCAAAGCTTGCAGGCATTAATCATTTATTGCTGGGGGACTTAGAGTTTTTAGCCGAGCAAATATTCCCTGACACGGCAAGCGGTGAAAACTTACGCTTGCATTGGTCAGACCGAGTGCCTCCTTTATACGCAAGCTGTGCGGTGGGAACGGTTAATCAAAAAGGGATTGTAGGCTCTGCTATCCCTGCAGGGCTTGTTTACGCCTCCTCAAATGGCAAGCGATATTTCACTGATCGAGCCTTTACTGTAAACCACGAGGGCTTTGCAACCGTAAGCATAACTGCTCAAGAAGCAGGCTCCGCTTCAAACTTGCAATCAGGGAACTCGCTTTCAATCGCTTCGGCAATCCCCAAGGGATTAGAGGCAAACGCCACCGTTATCGCACTCAGCGGGGGCATTGATGAGGAAACCGATGAGGATTACTTGAGCCGAGTGATAATGGCGTTGAGAAATACCACCCGCTACGGCAAGGTTGGCGACTTTGCGGCGTGGGCTCATGACTCATCTGTTGAAGTGTCTAAGGCTTTTGAGATTAAAAACTTTGGCGTGTTTGGTAGCCTTTTAATCCAAGTGATTAATGGTAATCAAATCGACGGGGTCAGCC
>JBOFTD010000120.1:0-4021 GCA_051651885.1 Treponemataceae bacterium | reverse complement strand
GAATTATTTTTATAAATTTGCGTGATCGATATGGAATTACACAAGTTGTGATTGATTCTGACTCGCCTGCAAATCTTTCTGACCTTGCAAAAGACCTTAAAATGGAGTTTTGCATTGCCGTTGAGGGATTTGTTCGTTGCCGTCCTGACTCCATGATAAATAAAGATATGCCAACGGGTGAAGTGGAGCTTGTCGCTCAAAAAATTGAAGTTCTTAATAAATGCGAAACGCTTCCTTTTATGATCGATGAGGTTTCAAAAGATGGAAAGCCTGTCATTCCAAACGAAGATTTACGCCTGAAATATCGCTATTTAGATTTGCGATCGGCTTCAATGCAGCATCACATAGCCTTGCGATCAAAAGTAACACTTGCGGTGCGAAACTTTTTATCTGAAAACGGCTTTTACGAAATTGAAACGCCAACCTTTATAAAATCAACTCCCGAGGGTGCTCGTGATTACCTTGTGCCTTCTCGATTGTATCCAGGTCAGTTTTACGCGCTGCCACAGTCGCCTCAATTGTACAAGCAAATCCTGATGGTTGGCGGGTTTGATAAATATTTCCAGATTGCTCGCTGCTACCGTGATGAGGATGCACGAGGGGATCGTCAGCCTGAGTTTACGCAAATTGATATGGAAATGAGTTTTGTTGCGCGTGATGACGTGCTTTCAATCACCGAGCAAATGATGAGTTCTGTTTTCAAAAAAACGATGAATATTGACTTAGCTTTGCCCTTTACACGCATTACGTATGATGATTCAATTAATCTTTATGGCACTGATAAGCCTGAACTTAGGTTTGATATGAAGATGCAAGATGCGGCTTTTATGGCAGAAATTGGTAGTTTTCAAGCATTTAAAAATGCAATTGAGTCAAAAGGATGTATAAAAGCTCTTGTTGTGCCAAAGGCTGCAGAGGCTTATAGTCGCAAAAAAATAGAGGAACTTGAGGCAACGGCAAAAATTTTCAAGTGCAATGGACTTGGCTGGATGAAAGTTGGCGGTACGGATGAAAATCCTGCAATTGAAGGCGGAATTGCTAAATTCTTTGAAGGACAAACAAAACTCATCTGTGAAACCCTTCAAGCAAAATCAGGCGATCTCCTCCTTTTTGTTGCCGACGCAAAACCAAAAATTGCTTGCTCGTCGTTGGGAGCTGTTCGATCAAAGCTTGGCAAAGACTTAAATCTTTGTAATGAGGACGCTTTCGCTTTTGCATGGATTATTGACTTTCCTATGTTTGAATGGAATGAAGAGGCCTCCAAGTGGGATACGGCTCATCACATGTTCACTATACCGCAAGCAAAATATCACGATTGCCTTGAAAGTGATCCTGCAAGCGTTAAAGGCGACTTGTATGACCTTGTTTTAAACGGCTGCGAGCTTGCGTCAGGCTCAATACGAATTCATAATCCTGAGTTGCAAAATCGTATTTTTGATATTGTTGGCTACGATAAGGCAGAAGCCGAAAAGAAATTTGGCTTTTTAACGCAAGCTTTTAAATATGGAGCGCCCCCTCATGGTGGCATTGCACCGGGTCTTGATCGGCTGGTTATGCTTATGTGCAAGGAAACTTCTATCAAAGAAGTGATTGCGTTCCCCAAAAACAGCTTTGCCGTTAGCCCTATGGATGAATGCCCAAGCACTGTTGATCAAGCACAATTAGATGAATTAAAAATTAAATTTATCGAGTAGAAATTATTTCCTTCGAGTGGGGTATTGTTACTTGATTTTAAAACAGTTCTAATGTTAAAAATAAAAAAGAGCCAGTATAGAATTTTATTTTCAGTTTTCTATGCTGGCTCTAATAATTATTGATTAATTGTTACTAATTTACACAATGCATAATCTCGAAGATCAGTCATTAAAATCTTGTTATCCATGCAACTTTAGCGGCAAAACCCGTAAAAAAGTCTCGTCGATGTGATTCCAGTTTTTGAAAATCAATAGGCACGCTGACTTCAATTTTGCTTGTCTTTAGATCGATTGCAACTCGTGGTTCAAACGTTACTTTTGAGTCAAATGCAGAATCCCCAAGTTCATTTTTTGCTTTATCACCTGTTGCGTATGCGACAGTAATTCCTGCTGAAAAAACTTGACCAAAATAGATATCAAGCGGAATAGCTATGAAAAAAATATTTCTAAAGTTATCTTTTTGGGAATCTATTTTGTCAAAAAAGGTAATTGCAAATTCAGGAGCAAGCTTGATAACTTTAAAGTCCATAACGATGCGACCACCGAGGTTAAATTCTCCTGTTGCAAAAAGTCTTTTATTATAAAAATTATTTCGGTAGTGAACATAGTTTGCAAATATTTCAATATTAAGTGTTGGAATAAAATCAAGGGATCCACCAAGATATACGCCCCATGGATTCTTTGCATAATCCTTGTCGCTAAAATCACCTGTCCATGCAAATCCAACGCTAAAAATATCGGGAAGAAGAAATCTTGTTCCTAACTGAAGTTGAAAGTCTGATGGCTCATCAACATATTGAAATGGAACTCCAGCTCCAATGGTAAAACCGCCAAAAATAAATCGTGTTCCAAATCCGCTGCTGCCATATAAATCAGTGCGAAATACATCCCAAAGTCCAGCCGATTTTACTGACCCATAGTTTACTGCATAGCGATTTTCGCTATCGTCCCATATTGAGCGAGATCCTGCTTCCCAGTCAATATCAGTTCCAACGCCGAATTCAAGTCCACGAAATGGTCGAATACGTGCGGTCGCTTTTAAATCGTCTTTGTAGTTCCATTCTCCATTCGCTGTTGAACCAAATGCAAAATAATCACTAAAATCAGTTGCAATTTGTAAACGAATACGCCCAACAAAGTCAACTTTTTCAGATGTATAGAACAGATCAAATTGTTCACGTAAATGATAGAGCTGAAACTTAGCACCTGGTTCTGCATCAGTACCAAACTCAACTTGTACTGTATTTTCTGCTGACATTCCCTCTGGCAATTGTGCACTTATAGTAAATGCTACGAGAGAAACCATAAAAAGACTTAAAAATCTTTTTTTCATCATAATCTCCTTACTGATTATAAAATATATTTTTGCTTATTGAATACAATAAGGTCAAATAAAGAATATTTTTGCGGGGCAATTAATTAATCTCTATCATTTTTTTGTAAATGGAGTAATGCCTCCAAAACTCCGCCTGCAATTGCTCGGGCTTTATCAGAAATTGAAAAACAATACTCTTTTTTTGCTCGAGGATCAATATCTCCACACTTCATGCCTGCAAAAACGTTTGTATTTGGAAATAATATTCCGCGAACAATGCCATCGATATTTGCCTTTACTGGAACATCATTTATTTTTGCAACTATTTGACCAGCCCGAACATAATCACTAATTTCGACACAGGGCGAAAACACACCTTTTTTGGAAGCTCGAATGATTCGCTCTGTTGTGAATCCTGAAATATCTCCTGGTATTCCCGTATTCTTTTGTGCACTTCCCTCATAGAACACTTTACCTAAATAATGACCACGATTTGTTTCAATAACCGCATGGCAATCTTTTCCGGCGATAAATCCCGGCCCTAACGCAATGACTATTTTTGCATCAGTCTTTTTTGTTCCGATATTTTTTTTTGCAATAATTGCATCAATAATAACATCAGGTTTAATTTCTTTTGCAATGAGAGCGTGCTCGTCAACGATGACGGCAATTTTTTTTTGCTGACAAATCTCTATCGCATCTTTTGGCGTTTGTGTGAGCTGTCCTTTGATTCCTTCGATTTCGATTGTATCTTTGAGCACTGCACTTGAAAAAGAGACACTTGTTCGCACGGTTGTAGGCTGTTTAATCTCGGTCATGATAATGGAAAATCCACACGAAAAAAGTCTGTGTGCTACACCACTTGCAAGATCTCCAGCTCCCTTTATTAGTACAACCACTTATAAAACATCCACATTATAGCTTTGAGAGCGAACTTCGCCTTGTTGACTCGTAAAAGAAACAACAATAAAAGCCTTTCCGCGTATAAAGCTTCCATTCATCAGGAGTTGTC
>JBOFTD010000119.1:0-5663 GCA_051651885.1 Treponemataceae bacterium | reverse complement strand
AAATCTTGCAAAAAATCTTTTGCATAATCCAGAAATTACTAAAACAACTCCTTCCTATGATGGTCGAAATAAAGAGCCAGTTCTTTTTCGGGCAAAACTTCCTCTCGTGCTTATTCTTGGTGCAGAGGGAATTGCGGTGGGAAGGTCAACGCGGATTTTACCACATAATATAAAAGAAGTTATTGAAGCCGAAAAAAAATGCCTTAAAAATGAACCGTTTACGGTTGCTCCTGATTTTCAAACGGCAGGTGAAATTGATATAAGTGATTACGAAGATGGCAAAGGAAAAGTTATTGTTCGGGCAAAAATGGACACTTCAGATCCTAAGCGTATTGTCATTACCGAGCTTCCTTTTGGCAGTACGACAGAAAGTCTTATTGCTTCAGTGGAGAATGCGGTTAAAAATGGGCGACTTAAAATATCAAGTATTAATGATTACACAACGGACAAAGTTGAAATTGAAATTCAGCTGCAACGTGGCGTGTATACGCAGGATGTTATCGATGCACTGTACGCTTTTACTGAGTGCGAGCAATCAATTTCTGTAAACCTTTTATTGATTAAAAATAATATGCCTGTTGTTATGACTGTAACGGAAGTTATTGAGCATCATTCAAAACAACTTGTTCAAATCCTTAAAGAAGAACTTGAACTTGAACGAGCGACTCTTACCGATCGCTTGCATTTACGCACCTTAGAGCGAATTTTTATCGAGCAGCGGATATATAAGTTTATTGAACAAATGAAAACCGCAGAAGATGTATTAAAAGCCGTTTTTGATGGTTTTATTCCTTTTAAAAGTGAATTGCTTCGTGAAATCACTAATGAAGACGTAGAAAAGCTTTTAAAAATCCCGATTCGACGTATTTCATTATATGATATCAGTAAAAATCGCCAAGAAGTTAAAGAAATAAATACTCGCCTTAAAGAAATTGCAAAACTTCTTAAAAATCTTGTTGATTATGCTATAACGTACCTTGATAGTGTTCTTGCAAAACTTGATAAAGATCAGCTTAGACGAAAAACAAAAATTCTTAAATTTGGCAAGGTTGATATTCGCGAGGCGGTAAAAAAAGATATGTCGATTCGCTATGATAGTGTAAGCGGGTATCTTGGAACTGCTGTTGCTACAGGTCGTGAATTAATGAAAGTAAGCTCTTATGATAGAATTATTATTCTTCGTAAAAGTGGCGTTTACACAATATGTGATGCTCCGCAAAAACTTTTTGTTGATAAGGGGCTTTGGTTTTGTGGGAGTGCCGATAAGGATGTTATTTCTAAAGTTCTTTTTACGATTATATATCAAGATCCACAAACTCATTATGTGTACATAAAGCGATGCAGAATAGAACAATATATCCTTAATCGAGATTATTTTATTGCCCCTGACGGTATGGATGTATTTCATATTTCTACTAAAGAAAAGTTTTCATTTACGCTTAATTATACGCCAAAAGCACGCCTTAAAATTACTAAAGAAAAATTCAATGCGCAAGATTATGAAGAAAAAGGGCTTAAGGCACAAGGTGTCCGTCTTGCAAGCAAAGAAGTCGATAGTATTGATATTAGCTAAGAATAGGGGACTTGCAAACTTTTACACCTTCACATAGTCATTAGTGAAGATGAATGAAAACAGTTTTGATCTTATAAAATAAGGTCAAAATCGCTTTGTTCTTTATTTCCTTTTATATAAACAAAAATTTGATTGGGCAGGCAGGCAATCCACTGATTTGGATGATTGATTTTTTGACTAGCAATGCATGTTTTAGTAACACAGGGTGATTCAATAAAATACACAAAAGAAGATTCTATAACGATTTTTGTCTTTCCTAACACTCCATCTACTGAAAACGTGCGATTTTCATCAAGCGGATAAATCCATGTATTGTTATTTGATTCGACAATAAGTTCGAGCTTTTCGCCTTGTAATTTATAAATTTTTAATGTTAATACTACACAAAGCGTTACAATAAACATGATAATTACCACGTCTCCAATGGTAAAAAGACTTTTTTTTTTCATTTTGGAGAGTCTACATGTTTATTGCGAATGGTCGTGCCTTCTGGAATTGATTCAATTACCCATACATTTCCGCCAATAATTGAGTTTTTGCCTATAACTGTTTTGCCACCAAGAATTGTTGCGTTGGGATAAATTACTACATTATCTTCAATCGTTGGATGGCGTTTTTTGTCTTGCAATGCTTTTTTTACGCTTAAAGCTCCTAGTGTAACCCCTTGATAAATGCAAACATTATTGCCAATGTAGCATGTTTCTCCAATAACAATTCCTGTTCCATGGTCAATAAAAAAGGATGTCCCAATTTTGGCACCGGGATTGATATCGATTCCGGTTTTGCCGTGAATATGTTCGCTCATAATGCGAGGAATAATGGGGATTCCATTTTGATAAAAAAAATGTGCGATTCGATAAACTAAAATCGCCTCAAGACCCGGATAGGATAAAATGATTTCTTCGATTGTATTTGCAGCAGGATCATTGTTGAGCGCTGCTCGTGCATCTAAATGAATTAAACGGCGAATCTCAGGAATTTGTTCAATAAACGAAAGAATTGTTTGCTCGGCAAGTTCAAAGCAACTCCTGCCTTCAAGATGTTTTTTGTTACATACATACAAAAGAGATTTTTTTATTTCGGGAGTTAAAAGGGCTACAAGACGATGTACTCGCTCTCCAATCATATAATATAAATTGTTTTGCGATAAAAACTCCGCCGTCTTAAATCCGGGAAAAATAAGCCAGCAAATATCCTCTAGTGATGCAATTACGTTTTCTGTGTTAGGAAAGTTTTCTGCCTCTGAAAGGTTGACTCCTCCATAATCAGTATAGGACTTCAAAATATTTTCGATTGATTCGTTTATCTTTGATTTCATTCTCTTATAATACCATGAATTGTACTTTAAAACAATTGAAGAAGCAAATATTTTGCACCTCATAACTGCCTTGCATTAAACGTATAAAACTGTTAAACTCAAGTAATTTTATATTAAATGTATTCAAATGCATTGTTAAGGAGACTATTTTGATAAAGAAATTTTCGTTTTTATTATTGGTTGTCGTAGCACTTTTTTTAGCTGCGTGTTCAAAGAAAGAAGGTGGCGTTCAACAAACAAATCTTATTATGGCAACAGGCGGAACATCGGGAACCTATTATCCGTATGGAGGTGCTATTGCTCAAAGCTTATCCGCTGCAGTTCAAGGCGTAAATATTAACGTACAGTCAACTGGTGCATCAGCTGCAAACTTACGGCTTATTGCAAACGACGAAGTTGATCTTGCGATTGTTCAAAATGATGTTATGAGCTATGCCTACAATGGTATAGAATCTTTTGAAAATAATCAAATTACCGGCTTTTCTACCATAGCAACGCTCTATGCCGAAGTATGCCAAGTCATCGCTTCACCTTCTTCGGGGATTAATTCGATTGCTGATTTAAAAGGAAAGAAAATCTCAGTTGGAGATGTTGGTTCAGGTGTTGAGTCAAACGCTCGCCAAATTCTTGCCGTTTACGGAATGACCTTTGATGACATTATCGTACAAAACCTTGGTTTTGGCGATTCTGCTAGTGCGCTAAAGGATAAAAAGTTGGATGCCTTTTTTGTAACAGCAGGAACTCCCACAACTGCCATTATGGAATTGTCAAGCACCAACCCTATTTCAATCATCTCAATTGACGATGATATTGCCCAACAACTCATGAGCCAATATCCTTTTTATACCACGTATGTGATACCTGTCGGAACTTATCGTGGCATTGATTCTGACGTACAAACGGTTGCCGTAAAAGCAACGTTGATTGCCAATCCTTTTCTTGACGACCAGCTGGTGTATGAGATGACAAAGGCCTTGTTTGAAAACAAAGAAGACATTGCCGCAGCTCACTCAAAGGGCAGCGAGTTAGCTCCTTCGATGGCAGTACAAGGTGTTTCTGTAGACTTTCATGCTGGAGCACGTCAGTACTTCGAAGAAATAGGTGCCCTATAATACCACGTAAATTACGGACACTTGCAATCTTTGTTTGTATCACCTGCCTATTCCTTATTGGTATGGTTCAGATGTTGCAAACAAGGTGCCTTGCACTAATAGATGTTGCAAATAATAAGGTGGTTGCGACCTTTGATTTTACGTATGACAAAGCCTTTTCAATTGGAGTTATTCACTCAGTGAATAAGAGTCTGGTTGAGGAAGGCTTTATTATAAAAGGCTCTAAAATCTACCTTGATTGGACTCGCTATTACGCTTTTGGAGCAGGCGTTGCAACCGAAGTTGAGGGCAATCAAAAACTAACAATCAACGACGATGGAAGCATGACTATCACGGGCATTAATCGACACATTCCATCATTAACCTACGTAATATCAACCGTATATGACCATTCTCTTTCGATCAATAACCAAGTAATAAACCTTACCACACTCGCCCTTAAAGATAAAGCAATCCGCTTTGAGATTCAAAAGAAAAACCGTTTTATAGACTGGCTACTTCAACTAAAAAAACACGGCGGCGAAATACTAAATTTCCAGCAAACGAAGCAATGAGTCTGCACGCCCCAAGTTATGAATTTCCCGCAAACGAAGTAATCAGCTTACACGCACAAAGTTACGAATTCACCGCAAACGAAGTAATGAGTCTGCACGCACCAAGTTACGAATTTCCGGCAAACGAAGTAATAAATTTCCCGCAAACGAAGTAATCAGTTTACACGCTCGAAGCAATCAGCTTACACGCACAAAGCTATGAATTTCAAGCAAACGAAGCAATGAGTTTGCACAATCCAAGTAATTGCTCTGGGCGTTTCTCTATTGGGGGGTTGCATTCATAGCTTTCATTGTTTAGCAAAACCCAAGTGCAACTTGTTGCATTCGAAGCTTCAGCGCCTACCTCGTCGAAGCTAGGACTGTATCCCAACTTAGAATAAATCTCATGAGTTTTTACGTATAGCGAGCTATTGGTAGCGCAGGCTACCAAGTAAAAACTTATATGCAACTTGTTGCATTCGAAGCTAGGGCGCA
The DNA here is from genome assembly GCA_051651885.1 of Treponemataceae bacterium. GTDB lineage: Bacteria > Spirochaetota > Spirochaetia > Treponematales > Treponemataceae > JBOFSR01. The sequence goes on along the minus strand of JBOFTD010000119.1, from coordinate 632 downwards.
CACTCGGTCGTAGGTAGGGCGCACACTCGGTCGTAGTAAGGGCGCTCGGCAAAACTCAGTTGCACCTTGTTGCAAACGAAGTAATGAGTCTGCCCAGAACAAAGTAATTGCTCTGGGGGTTTCTCTATTTGGGGGTTGCATTCATAGCTTTCATTGTTTAGCAAAATCCAATTGCAACTTGTTGCATTCATAGCTTTGTTGCTCTTCCAACTTAGAATAAATCTCATGAGTTTTTACGTATAGCGAGCTATTGGTAGCGCAGGCTACCAAGTAAAAACTTATATGCAACTTGTTGCAAACAAAGTAATCAGTTTGCACGCACAAAGGTATGAATTTCCCACAAACGAAGTAATGAGTCTGTACGCACAAAGTTATGATTTTCCCTCAAATGAAGGTATGAGTCTGCACGCACAAAGTTATGAATTCGCAGCAAACGAAGCTATGAGTTTGCACAAACGAAGTAATGAGTCTGCACAAACGAAGCTATGAGTTTGCCCAGATCAAAGTAATTGTTCTGGGCGTTTCTCTATTGGGGGGTTGCATTCATAGCTTTCATTGTTTAGCAAAACCCAAGTGCAACTTGTTGCATTCGAAGCTTCAGCGCCTACCTCGTCGAAGCTAGGACTGTATCC
>JBOFTD010000118.1:0-6985 GCA_051651885.1 Treponemataceae bacterium | reverse complement strand
TATCAAAACATGCACTATATTCGTATTCTCAAAAGAGAATTACTAATCAAGCTAACAAACCCAAGCGATTATATCTAAAAAAGAAACAATCACCCTTCGTGAGTTTTTTCAACATTGTATGGTTTATTCATTCGACATTCCCAAAGAAATCTTTAGGAAAAAGATGTCAAGACTTACTAAACTTTTCAATCATTTGCAACACACGAACAGCGTTTCACTGAATGTCGTGCGTCGTGTAACAGAATATAGCACACCACTTTTTTTTGTGCAAGCACTTTATTTTATTTTTTTGTGTTTTTTTTCAAAAAGCAACACGTGTCAATTAAAATTTTCTTCATCAGAGTATCATTGTCTTCCCAAAACTCGTTTTTTTTGATACTGTTCTGAACAATTTCATAAAAAAAACATTTTTTGCGTACTACAAATAGTTTAGAATCAGCCTTTTTTTGTTTTCAAAAAGAGCTTCCTAATGAATTATGTCAAATTCTTGCTTTTTTATACGGAGAAGATAAATGCCCAACACAAGAAAAATAATTATAAAAAATATTAGTATTAATTTTATTCTCACCCTGATTATGAGTATCGGATCCTTTGTCTTTAATCGCTTTTTTATTCACATCTTAGGAGCAGAATTTAATGGCTTAATTCGCTTATTTACCCAACTGACAGTGTACCTTAGCCTTGCTGATATGGGAGTTACCGCCGCCGCATCTTATTCACTATATAAACCTCTTGAAGAAAAAGATGATGAAAAACTAAATATTGCTTTTTATACCCTCAAATGTACCTATCATAAAATTGCGTTAGCTATTTTTATTTTGGGTTGCTTACTCACGCCCTTTCTTCCCTTTTTAATAAAAGACTTTGATTTTAAGGCGATTTATTACGGTTATTGGCTTATCTATGTTTTTAACACGGCCTTTGCCTATATTGGCTTACGGTATACACTTCTTTTGAATGCAGATCATAAATTTTACATAACACGCACCATACATGGACTGGTAATTATTTTTTGTATTGCCTTGCGTGCCTTTTTTATTAAAGCATTTGCAAATTTTAACCTTATACTCCTCGTAAATATTTTTGAAATGCTTGCAAATATTTTTTTCACTCGCCTCTATTTTAAAAGACACTACTCATTTGAAAAAAAAACAAAACAAAAAGACAGCATCATTTCAAAAAATATATTTTATCTTATGTGCCACCACCTCGGCTCTCTTGTTGTATATAACACAGACTATATTGTGATATCAAAATTCTTATCACTTACACAGGTAACCCTGTATTCAAGCTATGTCATTTTAAGTAATGTAATTTCTAGATTTTTTGATATTATAACAAATGTTGTTATCCCTGTAATAGGAAGATTTAATGCAAAAGACAATACAGAGGATTCCTATAAGTTATTTAAAATATTTTTTGCAGTGTTCTTTTATATCGGAACACTTTGCTCTCTTATTTTTTTTCGATCAGCAAATGCTTTTATAACTTTATGGCTTGGTCAAGATTTTACGCTTCCTATTTTTACAGTATTTCTGCTTATTATTAATTTTTTTATTAATATTATAAGAAAACCAGTTGATATATTTTCTTCAACTTCTGGATATTTCTCTGATATTCTGATCCCTCTTCTAGAAGCAGTAATCAACCTGCTCGTTTCAATAGTCCTTGTTCGAAAAGTTGGATTAAATGGTGTGATCATAGGAACTATTGCATCAAATCTTTTAATTGTTTTTTTTCTCAAACCCTTACGATTTTATAAAATAGTATTTAAACTTCATCCTTTAAAATACTTTGTTGATGTGAGTAAGTATTTTTTATATCTTGCAATTATTATTAGTATAGAATATTATCTTTCCAAAATAATCCAATTTTCAACACACAGTTTGTTTTTTTGGGGAATCAACCTTCTCACCTATGCAGGATTGGTTTTTATCGTACAAACAGCAATATTTTTAGTAGATAAACAATTTCGAGAATTTATTGTTTTAATTTTAAAAAAAAGGACAGCATATGAAGAGAACTAACAATGATACACATTTTATTGTCAAATTTCATGGAGGAACAGCCAATCTTTTATTTCAATATGCATTTTACTTAAAGCTGAAAGAAGATTATCCAGACTATAAATTATTTGTTGATACGGAAGAAGTTTTGAGCTTTAATACACACCAAGAAAAAAAGTATTTGCCTTTTTTTAAAATAAATATTATAAATTATTTTCAAAAAATGGATTATACTGCAATTTTCGAAAAAAACTTTCTTACTTTTGATACAAACAAAAATTCTTTCTTTGTAGGATACTGGCAAGATGAAAAATATTTTCCTAAGGATATGTCTTTGGTATATAGTATTTTTTCGTCACTCAAATTAAATCAGAAAAGTGCAAAGTGTCTAGAAAAAATTAATCAGACAAATGCTGTTTCAATTCATGTGAGACGAGGAGACTACCTTAACAACCATCTTCATGGAACCATAGCAAATAAAATGTACTATAACAATGCTATTACGTTGATAAAAGAAAAACTTGAGAGTCCACAGTTTTTTATTTTTTCAGATGATATTGCGTGGTGCAAAGAAAACTTACTTATTCAGCTAAATGAGGCAACTTTTATTGAGTGGAACAAAAAAAATGTATTACTTGATATCCTTCTTATGAGTAAGTGCAATCATAATATTATTAGTAATTCAAGTTTTAGTTGGTGGGGGCAATTTTTAAATAAAAATGAAAAAAAATTTGTTATAACACCTGAATATTGGTATAATCAAAAGATAGAGATAGCCATCCCTCAGATACATAATGCACTGACGTGTATAAATGTACCAAAAATGGCTGAAAAAAAGCAAAATCCATTTTTCAGTATACTAATTCCCGTCTATAATACTGAAGAATATTTGCGGCGTTGTTTAAGTAGTGTCTTAAATCAAAGCTTTGATAACTTTGAAGTAATTATTGTTAATGATGCTTCCCCAGATAATGCAAAAAGCCTTCTTGCAGAATATGCAGAGCGTGATAAAAGAATAAAAATTATTAATCATTCAAAAAACGAGGGATTGCTTGTAGCACGAATCACGGGAATGGAGCAGGCAACAGGAGACTATATCCTTTTTTTAGATAGCGATGATTATTTTGAACTTACAGCACTTGAAGTTTTACACAAAAACTTACACAACAATCCTTGCGATATGCTTGAATTTGCATATCAAATTCAACCTCAAAAAAAAATAATTCTACCTTCATATTGTAAAGAAAAAAGAGTAGAACAATTCCTGAATTTTACAGACTTCATACCTCAAACTTTATGGAATAAGGCGTATAAAAAACAATTGGTTAAAAAAATTTTAACGCATATAGAAAAAGTTTCACTTATCTATACCGAAGACGTTTACTTATCTGTAATTTTTTCTTTCTTTGCAGAAAAAATTAATTTTTTCAATGAATCTTTGTTAAATTATGTGCAAGGCATAGGTATAACATCTTATCATACTGAAGATAAGATTATTTCAAATATAGAACAAATTAAAAAGTCAACGATATTATTACATAATTTTTTTAATACAGTTGATCCAAGCTATCTGATAAATCTTGATCAATATCAAAAAAAATATGAAATGAGCTTACTGGATGAAATTAACAGAAATGCACCTCTGTCAAAAAAATTAGAGAGTTTTTCTATTTTCAAAAAGCATGCACAAACAAATTGCTTTGATAATTTTATAGATAAACAAGAAAAGTGGTGGGATTTTGCGTGCCTGTCAAAAAAAGAGAAAATAAAAGTTGTGATACTATTTATACTAAAAAAAATTCACCTTTATGGAATTGCAAAAAAGTTACTAGGAAAATAAAATGAATATTGCTTATTGTATTATCTGCCACCAATTTTCAAAAATTCTTGAAAAAACTGTCGAAATTCTACATAAAGATAATGATATTTATGTACATGTGGATAAAAAAAGTAATTTAAATGATTTTATAAAAATAAGAAATAAGGTAATTTTCATAAAAAAAAGAATCAATGTCAACTGGGGACAATTCTCTCAAATTGAAGCGACCATTGAACTACTAAAGGAAACACAGAAAAAAAATTATGACTATATTTTTCTTATTTCGGGAGTTTGTCTTCCATTAAAAACAAGCAAAAAAATAAAAGAATTCTTACAACAGAAAAACGGACTTCAATTTGTTGGTTGTGTCAAAAATAAAGATGTTTCTCCCCAACTGAAATATAACTATTATAAAGGACATTTTAAGACAAAGAATCAAAGAACTTTATTTGAAAAAATTATTCTAAAAATACAAAATATTTTTTTACGTCAAAATAAATTTTACAAATATTTACCACCTTTATATAAAGGTTCCAACTGGTTTACAATCACGGGAGACTTAAGAGACTATATATTGACATTTCTTGATAAAAATCTTCATTATAAAAAGGCTTTTTTACACTCAAAGTGTGGAGATGAAATTTTCTTTCAAACAATTATCTATAATTCACAATATAAAAATTATATTCACGAATCAGATTTAAATATTGGAGATACCGCAATGTCTTTAAGGTATATAGACTGGGACAGTGGACCTGAATTTCCAAAAATATTAAATGAAGAAGATTTTCCTAAAATGGCCAAAAGCAATTGCCTGTTTGCAAGAAAATTTAACAATGATTTAGATTTAGATGCGTATGAAAAATATTTTTCACTAAAAAACCTACAAGGAAAAACAGAATGAAAACAGCTTTAATTACAGGAATAACAGGGCAGGATGGCTCTTTTTTAGCGGAGTTTTTGTTAGAAAAAGGCTATGAGGTTCATGGTATTATTCGCCGCTCTTCATCTTTTAATACACAGCGTATTGAGCATTTATATATAAAAGAATTAATTCAAGATATGCATAAGCACCGCAAAATCAATCTTCATTATGGGGACATGACAGACTCAATGAGTATTGCAAAACTTATTAAAGAAATTCAGCCTGAAGAAATATATAACCTTGCAGCACAATCACATGTGAAAGTTTCCTTTGATGAGCCTGAATACACTGGGGAAACAGATGCTTTAGGGACATTGCGTATTTTGGAAGCGGTGCGATTTTTAGGAATGGATAAAACATGCAAAATCTATCAAGCTTCAACGTCCGAGCTCTACGGCAAGGTGCAAGAAATCCCCCAAACAGAAAAAACTCCTTTTTATCCAACATCGCCCTATGCCGTGGCAAAGCAATATGCCTTTTGGATTACCAAAAACTATCGCGAAGCATACGGAATTTTTGCGTCAAATGGTATTTTATTCAACCACGAGTCAGAGCGACGTGGAGAAACCTTCGTTACACGAAAAATCACCCTTGCTGCTTCTCGTATTGCAAAAGGCTACCAAAAAAAACTGTATCTTGGCAACTTAAATGCCCTTCGCGACTGGGGATATGCAAAAGATTATGTTGAGTGTATGTGGCTTATTTTGCAACACAGCAAACCTGAAGACTTTGTTATTGCAACAGGAGAGCAGTATTCAGTGCGGGATTTTTGTCGACTCGCCTTTAGTCATGCTGATATTGAGTTGATTTTTGAAGGGGCCGGCTTGCATGAAAAAGGAATTAATAAAAAAACAGAAGAGGTTTTAATCGAAGTTGATCCAAAATACTTTAGACCATCCGAGGTTGAAACATTGCTAGGGGATCCTACAAAAGCACAAACCGTTTTAGGCTGGAATCCAAGAAAAACATCATTTGAAGATCTCGTTTCTATCATGATGAAGCATGATCTACAATTTGTAGAAAAAAAACAACAGGAGCGAGTAAAATAATGGAGAAAACAAGTAAAATTTATATTGCAGGGCATAGAGGGCTTGTAGGATCTGCCTTGTTACGAAATTTAGAAAGTGCGGGCTATAATAATATTGTTGTAAAATCATCGAAAGAACTCGATTTGACCAATCAAAAAGCAGTAGAAGTATTTTTTGAGGCAGAAAAGCCTGACTATATTTTTGTTGCAGCCGCCAAAGTGGGTGGCATTCATGCAAACAACACCTATCCTGCTGATTTTATCTACATCAATATGATGATTGCCTCAAATGTCATCCACGCAGCCTATAAACATAAAGTAAAAAAACTTTTATTTCTTGGTAGCTCATGTATTTATCCCAAATTAGCACCGCAACCAATGAAAGAAGAATATCTTTTAACGGGCAGTCTTGAACAAACAAACGAGGCGTATGCTATTGCAAAAATAGCGGGCTTAAAATTATGTCAGTATTACCGAAAGCAATATGGCGTTGATTTTATCTCGGCGATGCCAACGAATTTATATGGCATTAATGATAATTTTGATTTAGAAAACTCCCATGTGCTTCCCGCCCTCTTAAGAAAATTTCATGATGCAAAAATAGCTAATCAAAAAAGTGTCTCATTATGGGGAACCGGAAAGGCAAAAAGAGAGTTCTTGTATGTTGATGACTTAGCTGATGCACTTGTGTTTTTAATGAATAATTATTCTGATGATAGCCACATTAATATTGGAACAGGAGAGGATTTAGAAATTGCAGAGTTGGCTCAGACGATAAAAAAGATTGTCGGTTTTGAAGGTAAAATTATATATGACATAACAAAGCCTGATGGTACTCCCCGCAAGTTGCTTGATGTCAGTAAAATCAATCTGCTTGGGTGGAAAGCTCAAACTTCTTTAGAAAACGGAATAAAAGCAACTTATGAGTGGTATAAAAAATGAAAAGAATGCTCTTTTAGAACTTCGTTAAATAAATAAATGCTATTTATTATCGGGTGCATCACCTTTCTTGCAACAATCTCCATTTCTCATGGAAATTTAGTGGTCTCTTGTTAATAGTGAAAAATAAAGGTTATTGACTAGCACCTAAAAAAATAAATAAGGTGTAAGTAGATGAAATTCAGTAGATTAAGTACATATAAAGTCAATAAAATAGTTTTATGTTTTAGTGAGGATATTACCGCAACGGCTGCAGCAAAAATTGTGAA
>JBOFTD010000117.1:0-1674 GCA_051651885.1 Treponemataceae bacterium | reverse complement strand
ATTAGTAGTATCATTCGTAACAATAAAATTGTTGTACCAACAGGAAATATTAAAATCGAAGAAGAGGATATTTTGTATATTTTATCGCCACATACAAAGATAGCGGATCTTAAACGTTTTTTTGCGAAAAAAAAACAGGAAAACACTGCTATTGAAAAAATTACGTTGAAAGAATAATTGAAGGATTTTAACGTTAGCTGGTGAAAGCGAAAGCAATGCCAAAAAAAATAAAAAGTGAGGAAAATGTGGATATTCAAGAAGTTAAAGTGGGCTGTATTGGTTGTGGTGCAATGGGAAGTGCGCTCATCAATGCTATTGCACATGTTATTCCGGCACACAATATTATGGTAAGTAATAGAACTTTTGAAAAGGCTGCAAAACTTGCAGACGCTTGTGGGGTTCGTGCCGTAAAGTCAAATTTAGAAGTAGTTAATTTTGCTGATTTTATTTTTATTGCAGTAAAGCCGAACAAATTGCCAACTTTAATGGACGAACTGAAAATGCATATTAACTCAAAACATGTAATTATTTCGATGCTTGCCGGCACTTCGATTGATTCCTTGAGCAAACATTTTTCTACAAGCTTGGTTATACGAATTATGCCGAACACTCCCATCAAAATTGGAGAAGGAATTACCGCAATTAGCGTAAAAAATACCAAACTTAACGAGGAAGTGGCGTTACTTAAATTGCTACTAGCAAAAACAGGCCGGCTTGAAGAAATTGATGAAAATTTTATGGATGCTTTTTCTGCAATCTGTGGCTGTGCTCCGGCATACACCTTTGTTTTTATGGAAGCTCTCATAACCGCCACCGTTGCACTTGGCATATCACACAAGCAAGCACATCGTTTTGTATCACAAATGCTTAGAGGATCTGCAACCCTTGCACTTGAAACGGGCACTCATCCCGCTATCTTAAAAGATGAAGTGTGCTCCCCTGCAGGAATGACGATTCAAGGAGTAAAAGCATTGGAAGAGCATGGATTTCGCCATGCCGTTATTAAAGCTATAGAATCAGCAGTAAATCAAGCAAAAGAACTCTAGCTTTTTAAGAACATCTCATCCTTTTTCCCTTGCAAACCAACAGCGATTATGCATAAAAATGCAGGATTTTAAGCAAATAAAAACTCGTCGCTAGAGAAGAATACTTGACCGTAGCGACAATTCATATTATAGTAAAAACCTATGAAAATAATGTGCCCGACTGTCTATTTTGTAATTCCCTGTTATAACGAGCAAGAGGTTTTGCCTGAAACTTCAAAGCGGCTTATTGAAAAGATCGAAACGCATATAACAAATGGAAAACTTAGCGATAAAACTCGTATTGTTTTTGTTGATGATGGCTCAAAAGATACCACGTGGCAGATAATTAGCAATTTACATGAGAAAAGTAATTTGTGTTCTGGCATTAAACTTTCGGGAAATAAAGGCCATCAAAATGCTCTTTTATGCGGGCTAATGACGGTAAAAGATCTTGCCGATTGCGTTATTTCGCTTGATGCAGACTTGCAAGATGATATAAACGCCATTGATGAAATGATTGAAAAATTTTGTGTAGGCTGCGATATTGTGTATGGCGTTCGATCAGAGCGAAAAACGGACTCTTTTTTTAAGCGGTTTACAGCAGAATCTTTTTATAAAATGGTAAACTCACTTGGCGGCAATGTAATTT
>JBOFTD010000116.1:0-5486 GCA_051651885.1 Treponemataceae bacterium | reverse complement strand
ATACTGAAAATCCAGTCATAAGTGCTTTTGATTTAGCAAAAAAGGGCGACCTACAAGATAAACATGTCTATGCCGCTATTGGAAATGAACGAGGCTGGACAAAAACTGAACGTGAACTTTTTACAAAATGGAATTTTACCAGTTGCTCACTAGGAAAACGAATCCTTCGCACTGAAACAGCTAGCACGGCCAGTATCGCACTCCTCCTTTGTGCTATGCAAAAATAAAATTTGTAATCATTATTTTTTTATGCTCTAATCAATTTTTGATTGGGTGGTTTGTCAACACTTCAATCTTTGTTGTATTGATGCAGTTTATTTTAAGCTCAATTGAGTGCCAGCCACACTGTTCGATATATTCCGTGAGCCTCACATTTTTGTATGAACGAATCAAAAACTTCCTTTTAGGTTTGCCAGCACTTCTAAAAGCTCATCAAAATCTGATTGCATAGTCGTCGTAATGCGTGCCATGTATGGCAGGTTGCAGCACATAAAATCTGCTATGACAAGTGCTGAATGCTGAAACGCAATAAATCCCGTCAAATTTTCACCTTTTCTTCGTTATTCTTAAATCTATTCTCTTGCTTTATCAGGCATCAATGAAATAGAGAATTTCTGAGGAGTTGCAAAATCAAGAATGGCTAAATTTAGAGGTTTTTAAAAAGCTCATTTAATATAAGTATCCATGAGATCGATAACTGCAGCTCGCACTTGATGAGAGGATCCTTCTAAAACAGGCTCCCCCCATCCAATAATTCCCTCATCAGTTTCAATCTTCAAAAAAAGCCATCGTGGTGGCACCATATACAATTTATACGAAATTGCTTTCATAAATTCCTTTTTAGCGTTGAACGCGACCTGATCCGTCACCTTGCATTAGAGCAAGAACTTCCGACTTTGAAACAAGATTCCAATCCCCATCAATTGTATGTTTGAGAGCCGAAGCGGCAACAGCGAACTCCAAAGAATCCTGCGGATTATCGAAAAACTCCAAACCAGAGAGCAAGCCTCCCGCAAACGAATCTCCTCCACCAACTCGGTCAACTATGTCCGTTATCTTATATTTTTTAGAAACATGAAGTTTATCATTAAGAAAATAAACAGCTCTCCAATTATTATGATCAGCACTCACACTTTCTCGCAATGTTGTTGCAATACCTTTTAGATTTGAATACATTTGCGAAACCTTTCTCATCAAGGCCTCATAATCGCCAGCCTCAATATGCCCCTTAGTCACGTCAGTATCAAAACTAATCCCTAAACATAATTGAATATCCTCTTCATTTGCAATAAGAATATCCGTATTTTTTACAATATCAGGCATTACCTGTGATGATTTTTTTCCATACTTCCATAATTTTTTTCGGTAATTAAGGTCGCAACTCACTTGAACACCACGTTTTTTAGCCTCTTTTACTGCATAAAGAGTCAAATCAGCAGCACTTTGACTGATGGCTGGAGTTATCCCAGAGACATGCAATATTTTTGCATTATCAAAAACCTTGTCCCAATCAAAATCACTGGGAAGAGCTTTGCTAATAGCAGAATTATCGCGATCATACAAAACAGTTGATCCACGTTGATTAGATCCTCGTTCCACAAAATAGATACCAAGTCTCTCCCCTGTCCACGAAATAGCAGACATATCAACTTTTTGCCCAAGCATAAGCTCTTCAGCTTTTCGGCCTAAAGGATTTTCTGGAAAAGCACTAACATACCGTGCAGGCAGCCCAAAGCGAGCACATGAAACACAAACATTAGCCTCGCCCCCACCAAAAGTTGCATTAAACTGCGGCGTTTGCAAAATCCTTTCAAAATTTGGCGGCGAAAACCGCACCATTAATTCTCCAAAACCAACTATAACTTTCATTTATCCTAACTCCTTTACTAATTTTGCAGCAGCGATAAAACGCTCTTCTATTGTCTTCCAATCTTGTTTTTCTAACAAGTCACGAGGAGCAAGCCAAGATCCTCCACAACAAGCAACCAAAGGTGACTCAAGATAGGTTTTAACATTTTCAACAGTTAAACCACCAAGAGGCATAAACTTTACGCCAGTTTGTTTGTAGACAGGCTCTAATGTTTTTAACCATTTTACACCACCAATAACTTCAGCGGGAAACATTTTTATCAAACGACATCCTGACAATAAACATGTTTCCAATTCAGCAGGAGTTGCAACACCCGGTATATAGGTATAATTTTTTTTCTTTGCATGCTCGAGCAATTCAGATGTAAAACCTGGACTTATCAATATTTGAGTACCTGTTGCAGCAGCAACATCAGCCTGCTCTGGAGTCAAAATAGTTGCAGCAGCCACAGCAATCTCTGGATAATCTTTTTTTAAAATTTCAAGTGCTGTTATTGCATACGGCGTACGCAATGTTAACTCTAACGCAGGTAAATACTTTAAACAAAGCTCTGCCAATCCTCGCACCTCTGTTTCATTATTAACAACCGCAACAGGAACGATTTTAACCTCTGTATACTTTTGAAGCATAATTTCTCCTTAAAAACAATATAAAACGATATTCAAAATTCTATCACGACATATATATTCTGTCAAGTTCATCTTTTTGTTATAGCAAAAATTACGACAAGCACTTTAGTCGTAAAAAATTCAATTTTTTCAACCGTTGTTTTGAAAATAATCTTTTATAAAAACTTGTAATCATTATTCTTTTTTGATACGATACTCAACTAAAATGAGAATTTTTATTATTGGGGCAGGATTTACTGGTCAACAGCTTGCCCGACGCTTAATTGCAGAAAAAAATGACGTTGTCCTTATTGATAACAACGAAGAAACCGCTCGTCATGTTTCAAATCGATTGGATTGCATGGTTATTCACGGCAGCGGAAATAGCCTTGCAACACTCAATGACGCAGGACTTTCGAAGGCTCACGCACTCGTTGCGGTCACTTCCTCTGATGAAATCAATATGATTATCTGCTCGATGGTTGATTCGCTGTACCCAAAAATTATAAAAATTGCCCGCGTTCGCAATTACAATTATTACTTAGACGAGGAGCCATCGCACAATTTAGAGCAGCGTCCCATTTACGGCATCGATCACATGATCCACCCTGACATGGAAGCAGCAACGGCGATTGTCAATGCAGTAAAACACGGAGGCGTCACTAAAGGAGTTTTATTTGAAAACTCAAACTACCAACTGACAACTATTTGCATCGAAAAAAACAGCAAGCTTGACCAAGTTGCAATTCATCAATTACGAAAAATGATTGACTGCAATTTTATTTTAGCCTTCATTTCAACAGAGCATTCTTGCTCTCTTCCATCGGGAAACACCATTTTACAAGCAGGAGACGAAATTGCCCTTCTCATTGAAAAAGAAGATCTTCCTGCTTTTTTAAGTTTAGCAGGAAAAAAAACAGAACCCATTAAAAATATTGTCTTGCTCGGTGCAGGGCGAATCGGAACTCGAATCGCTGAACAATTGATCGCAAAAGAAAAATCTTCTTTTTTGTCAAATATTTTTAAATCGCAGTCAAAAATATCGCACCATTTTTTAATCATAGAAAAAGATAAAACTTTAGCAATAGAAGCGGAAAATAAATTTCCACAAGCGAGTGTGTATAATGCCGATGTAACTGACGAAGGATTTGTAGCAGAAGAGCGTTTGGATAAATTCGACTTAATCATTGCGGCTACAAGAAATCACGAACTCAACATGGTAAGCTCAGCCTACTTAAAATCCTTAGGGGCAAAAAAAACAATTTGCCTTGTAACCAGTGGCAGCTACGCCGATATTGCCCAAAAACTTGGAATTGATGTTGCAATTCCTATCAGAGATGCGGTTATTGATTGTATTTTAAGTCATTTGAGAGGAAAAAATGTTACCGAATTTCATACGATTTCAGATGGGGAGTTAGAAATCATTGAGTTTGAAATTCCAAAAACGTCGAAAAAAATAGGAAAATCAATAAAAGACGTTGCGTCCCCCGGCTCTTTTTTGATTTTGTTAATTGAAAAAAATGGTAGCTATGAAATTCCCGTTGGCGACACAATTCTCGAAGCAGAAAATAAACTTGTTTTTATTATGCATGCAAAGGCACGAAATCATATTTTACACGTATTTGGGGCAACAAAATGAATTTTTTAGCAATTTGCAGGCTCATAAGCGTCCTATTGGTAATTATTTCAGGAACATTTTGTATTCCGCTTAGTGTCGCTTTTTTTTGCAAAGAAGCTGTTTATTCTTCTTTTATTTATCCGATTTTTGCAACATGGATCATCGCAATCATACTGACGCTCCTTGTGCGTAACCAAAAAGTTAAGCTCACCATAAAAAGTGGGTTTGTCGTTGTTGCATCATGTTGGATTTTTAGCTCTCTGTTGGGAGCTCTTCCCTTTTACCTTTCAGGATTCATTCCCCAATTTACTGACGCATTTTTTGAATCGGTTTCAGGTTTTACCACCACCGGTGCAACAATTCTTTCTGATATTGAATCACTTCCTCGATCTCTTAATCTCTGGCGAACGCAAATGCATTGGCTTGGCGGAATGGGAATTGTTACGCTTACCGTTGCACTTTTGCCACTTTTGGGCGTCGGAGGATTTCAATTAATTAAAGCCGAAACAACCGGACCCGAAAAAAGCAAAGTGACACCAAAAATTGCGGTCACGGCAAAAATTTTATGGTTCATTTATGTTGGAATCACCGCTTTACAAGTTATATTACTCATGTTTGCGGGAATGGATTTTATCGATGCACTGGCACACAGCTTTGCAACACTCGGAACGGGCGGCTTTTCATCTCGCAATACAAGCGTCGCTTCTTATAACTCAGCACTCATTGACTGGATTTGCACGATTTTTATGTTTCTTGCAGGCATCAATTTTAGCCTATACTCTCTGATTTTTATGGGAAAACTAAAAGACTTGAAATATAACACGGAGTTGTGGGTTTATATTAAAATTGTTTTAGTAGCAAGCATTCTTGTTACCATTAATTTGATGTCAGTTTACGGTAATATTTTTGAATCACTGCGACATGCAGCCTTTCAAGTTGTCTCAATTACTACGACTACAGGATTTGCCACCGCAGACTTTACACTTTGGCCGCCTTTTTCACAAATGGTTCTCTTTTTTTTAATGTTTGTTGGCGGTTGTGCAGGATCAACTGGCGGAAGTATAAAAGTGATTCGCTGGGTAATCCTTGCAAAACAATTTTCAAACGAAAAAAAAAGAATGATCCATCCACATGGCGTTTATAGCATTCATCTTAACGGAAGAGCCGGCAGAAAAGACATTGTTTTTAGCGTCGCAGCCTTTATATACGCATATTTTGCCCTTGTTATTGTCACTGCCTTTGTCGCATCGCTTTCTGGCTCCGATATGATTTCTTCATTAACGGCAAGCCTTGCAATTGTCGGAAACATTGGACCCGGCTTTGGACTTGTCGGACCTGTAGAACATTATGGATTTTTTACTCCGTTTGCAAAATGGTGGTTTTGCTTTGC
>JBOFTD010000115.1:0-12069 GCA_051651885.1 Treponemataceae bacterium | reverse complement strand
GAAAACAAAGCCCAAAATTTCCCTTTTCTAAGATCCTTTTTTTATCTTGACTTTTTTCACGCTCTCCTTTATACTCATAATCAGCAGGGTAATTAGTGGACCGCACAAGGGTAGTCGGCACGTCGCAGCCAGTAATGGCTCGGTGGAGATGTTGGTTCGAAGCCAACCGTTACCTTGCTTATTTTTTTTAAATCTATTTTTGCCATATCAAATCCCCCTCAAATTCAATTTTATTTTTTATATCATCAAACAAACCAAAACTTCTAAGTGCTAATGGCTTTTGTTTTTCTTGCCCAAATACAACTTTTATCCATGTTGTTTTATTAATCTTTTTTACAAATAAAAACTCATTCCCCTGTTTATAAATTGCATCACAGTCATTGATTGTTTGCCACACATCGCCATAGTTTTTTATTCCTACCTTCTGTACCGCATTTTTATTAAACCGCAAAGCATGAAATATTTGCCCTGTTGTGGTTGCAAGGCGAACATCAATATCTTTTTTTACTGAATTATCAACTGCGTTCTTTTGCTCAAAAGAAAGAACCCCGAGATTAAAAACATTACTAATCACATTAAAGTCATTATCTGTTTTGCTCGGATTATTGAGTTGTTCGCACAAAACTCTAAACTCATTTTTACTAAGGCTTGCGTTTTTCATATCCTTTGCATAGGCTTTATTAATGGCAGCCTTTATTTGTATAGGTAATTTGTACTTTTGAAAGTTTGGAACAAAAGCTTCTTTGCCCACATTGTATGCCCATTCACTGGGAATGTTTTTTATTTCTATGTTTTGTGTTTGTATTGTGCCTTCACTTTGAGCTTGCTGCTCGGTAAGGCTTTTTATATAACAATCACAATTCCATCCGTTAGGAGGATAAATAATGTCCCAAACACTATTATCTGCTTTCCAAATTTTACCGTCATACACAGAATGTTCTTTTCTCTTGGTTTTTCTCTCCACTTGTTGATATTGCCAATAAGGACGAAGGTGAGAAACGCTCAGCATTTTTCTATAATGGCTTGCAGCATAGGCAGTTCTCATGTTGGTGTGATACATTGTTTTTATACGCCAGTCCAAATACGTGCCTTTTTTTACATCTGCAATTTTTATTTTGCCTTCTTTTGCAAGACTTTCTAAATCTTCACTCCATTTTATGATTGCAGGATTATTTTTAATATTTTTCTTAAACTCATTAAATCCATCACCTGCAACCGCCTTTTGCATTTGGGTAAAAATATCAGTAAGAATGTCTGCATGAATTGAATGAGCTACAGTAAAGCAATGTGCATGTTCTCCATGTTGCAAGTCATCCCATTTTTCTGTAGGAACAAGGTATTTTTTATTCAAAAACTTTATGGCAGCTTTTGGCTTAATGGTCATCTTTGCCTCCATAACACACAGAAACATACCGTACGTTTGCAAGAGCTTGTGCAATCTCTTTTCTATTTTTTCCTTGTTTTTCATACAGTTCTAAAATCCTTGCGGTAGCCTGTACCTCATTATCTGATCTTTCAATAGTTTTTATAATTTGTTGAGTAAAGTTTTTTATTGCCTGTATGCTTGTTTTTTCATGCACGCTACTAAAGTTTCCATCTCCAAAAAGCAGAGGAAAATCATCATTTATTTGTGCTTGTTTATCATAAAAACTGATTGATTTTTCATTCTCTTCTTCCATGAAAGAATCAATAGGATTTTCTTGCTCAATAAGATCAAAGTCATCATCTGCTAAATCATAATTTTCAATATAATATTTTTTTGACTAGCACCTAAAAAATAAATAAGGTGTAAGTAAATGAAATTCAGTAGATTAAGTACATATAAAATCAATAAAATAGTTTTGTGTTTTAGCGAGGATATTACCGCAACGGCAGCAGCAAAAATTGTGAAGGTAAATCGAAATACAATTAATAGCTAGGTTCTTGACTAGCAAAATTTAATGGTTGTAATTCGGATAGCTTTGTGATACACTTAAAGGAATGTGAGTTCAGATATAATTATCGCAATGATGATTTATTTACAATCATCAAAAAAATGGTAAAGTTTTCCTAATTTTGCTAGTCAAGAACCAAATGTATATAAAAAAATACAGATGATGGCTATTTTTCTAAGGACATAAAAATAATGGTTGAAAATTTTAGGCACAAACTCTCTGCGATACAAAATCCTTTGCGTTATTTAGGCGGAGATTTTGGCGAGATTATCAAGCAAACGGCAGATTTCACTTTTGCAATCGCCTTTCCAGATTTGTATGAAATTGCAATGAGCAATCAGGCTATTAAAATTATTTACAATGGCATTAATGAGCTAGAAAATATTCACTGCGAGCGTGTTTTCACCCCTGAGATGGATTTTGAAAATCTTTTGCGTCAAACAAAAACGCCCCTGTATACGCTTGAAACAAAAATTCCTTTGCATGCTGTTGATTTGCTTGGCTTTTCAATTGGTTATGAGCTTGGTATGAGTGGCGTTCTTACCATTTTGGATTTAGGAAACATTCCCTTATTGAGCAAAGATAGAACGGAACATGATCCGATTGTTTTTGCAGGCGGATGTGGTGTTACCAATCCCGCTCCTTTGCAGGATTTTTTTGAGGGAATTTTTATTGGCGAAGCTGAGAACGAGCTTTTTCTTTTGACAGAATTGCTTGCAAAAATGAAAAAAGCAGGTGCGGGAAGGGCTGCTTTAGTGAAAACGTTGCAAGATCATCCACATGTGTGGGTGCCAGGAAAAAAAACACGTAAGGCTTTTTACGCAGATTTTGGAAAGGAAAAGTCCTTGCAGGCTTTTTTGCCCATCGCCTCAATTAAGGCGGTGCAAGATCATGGCGTTGTCGAAATCATGCGAGGTTGCCCCAATGGTTGCCGCTTTTGTCATGCAGGAATTTATTACAGGCCGCAGAGAATGAAGCCAATGCAAATGATTGTTGATGAAGTTGACAACCTTATTTACAAAGGCGGCTATCGTGAAATTAGTTTAACTTCCCTTTCTTCAGGCGATTATACTGGAATTGAAAACCTGCTTGATACCTTGCAAAATCGTTATAAGGACATGCAAATATCGTTTCAATTGCCGTCTCTAAAAATAAGTAGTTTAACCCTTCCTCTTTTGGAAAAAGTATCACAGGTGAGAAAAAGCGGGCTAACGTTTGCCATTGAAACGCCCGTTGACGCGTGGCAGTTTTCACTCAATAAGCAAGTTTTTGAAGAAAAAATCTATGATATAATCATGATGGCAAAATCAAAGGGCTGGAATAAGGCAAAGTTTTATTTTATGGTTGGCCTTCCTGTTGAGCGTGATGGGCTGAGTGAGGAAGAAGAAATTGTGCAATTTTTGCTTAAAATCCAAGCGGCTACGCGCATTCAATGTAATGTAAATGTTGGCACCTTTATTCCAAAGCCTCATACGCCATATCAGTGGGTTCGCCAAATTTCTCCTGAGGAAGCGGATCAAAAACTTTTTTATATTCGAAAAAATCTTCCAAAGGGAAAGTTTAAGGTTAGTACTCATAATGATTTTTCAGGATTTTTGGAAGGCATGATTTCTCGGGGAGACAAGCGGGTTGGAAAAATTTTACTCCAAGCATATCAAAACGGTACACGCCTTGATGCTTGGGAAAATCATTTAAAAGCTGATATATGGAAAGAGGTAATTGCAAACCAAGATTGGGATGTGGTTGGGGAAACGTTGCGGGAGCGGCATTTTGATGAGGTATTGCCGTGGCATGAAGTGTCTTTGGGTGTGCATAATAATTTTTACAAAAATGAATTTGTGCGTTCACAGAATCAGCAACTTTCTCCCATTTGTGAAAATCCGTGTGCCGAAAAATGTGGCGTTTGCAATAATAATGTTCAGCTTTTTACGCACAATGAGACGCCCTTGGAAAAAGATGCGTGCCCTGTGCCGACAAAACGCCAGCCCAATGATAGCTCTCGACAAAATATTCCTGTGTTGTATCGGGTGATTTTTCAGTTTTCTAAAAAAGATGGCGGTGAGTTTTTGCCGCACCTTTCATTGTTGGAAGTTTTTTACAAAGCACTGTTGCGATCAAAACTTCCCGTTTACTATACCGATGGATTTAATCCGATTCCTCGCCTTGAGTTTGCATCAAATTTATCACTCGGGCTTATCTCTGAGGCAGAAATAGCGTCCTGTGTTCTTGAAAGTCAAGAAACGGAGCAGACCTTTATTGCGACCATGAATCAATGCCTTCCTGCAAATATCCAGATTTCTAAGGCCTATATTTTTCCAACAAGCAATAAGAAAAAGCGTGAGACTTTGGGGAGTTTGTTGTATGGTTTTGAGTATGAGTACCGTTTTTATGAGCAGGTTAATCAGCAAATCCCACCTGAAATCAAAAACTTTGCAGATAATTTTTCTTTTCAAAATACTACACTGACTGTTTTGTTGCCATTTAATAAAGATAGAGCTTTTCGCAATTACCTTGAAGATGTCTATCAAAAAAAAATCTATGAGTTTGCCACAATAACTAAAATAAGAGCGTTTGCGACGTATCAGAGTGCAGAAAACAATGACACCATCAAAGATGAGGTCATTGTTGACTACTTTACTGCCTTTGAGCATATTGCACAGCTACATAAAACACTCATTTCCTAAGGCTAGTCAGACTGATTAAACGAGGCTGACTGTATACCCAAATATTTCTTGGAAGAGATCACTTTTTTCTTTTAATCTAATTTTTTCGTGGCTTATATTGTGCGTTCCTTTTACTTTTAAAATAAGCGAGTCGTGTCCCAGTGTGATTGAAAAAAATCTTGGTTCTTGACTAGCAAAATTATATAATAGAAAGAAATCAATTTACCGAGTATCCAATTTCTAATAATCAAGACATCTATAATTTATACTCATTAATAAACCAATCGCAACCATTCCTGTCCAAAGTGATGATCCACCATAGGATAAAAACATCAAAGGAATTCCTGTGATTGGCATCATTCCCATAACCATTCCCACATTGACTACAAAATGGAAAAAAATCATAACCACAATTCCTGCAGCAATGTAATAGCCGAACGCGTTAGTTGTATTTTTTAGAATAATAAGTCCGCGTACAAAAATGAATACATATAAAAGAAAAACAACCATTCCTCCGATAAAACCCCATTCCTCCGATAAAATGCTAAAGATAAAATCGGTACTTTGTTGCGGTAAAAAACGATAATGACTTTGCGTGCCTTTTAGAAAACCTTGCCCAAAAATATTGCCAGACCCAATCGCTATTTTTGACTGAATAATATTCCAGCCCGATCCCAGGGGATCAGAATTCGGATTAATAAAAACAATAAGTCGTTTAATTTGATATGTTTTAAGAAATTTTTCTAATACAAGAGACGCAGAAAAACCAATATTGAAAATGGAAAAAAAATAAGCAATCCAATAATAATATTGTTGTTGCAAAAAAAGAAAACTCAATGTCGCTACTATCATAACAAGGGACAAAACAGCAATAATTAAAAGTCGAAGAGAGATATTTGAAAAAATCCGAAAAAAGGGAATTGTTTTTTTATAAATCTCTGACTCCCACACGGGTAGAACAGTAATTATAACACTGAGCATTCCAGCAAAAAAAATAAACAGAATATATCGAATAGGTACATTTGCAACAAAACACATCACCATGAAAATAGGAACATATACGCTTGCAGTCCCTAAATCAGGTTGCAATAAAATAAGCATAATCGGAATTAACAAAATACACAGGGCAACTCCAAATCTTCTTTTTTCCTCATATTTTTCTGATTTTTCTAAAAAGGATGCAAAAAATAAAATAAAAATAATTTTTCCAAACTCAGAAGGTTGAATACCAAAATCGCCAATGCCAAGCCAGCTGCGAGCACCATTAACAAAGCGCCCAAAAAAAATAGTATAAATCAGTATAATAATCAAAAGGAAAAAAAGATAGGCTGCTGCAGCTTGTAGTTTTCGATAATCAATCAGTGCGGTTATGACCATTAACACGATGCCAGAAATAGCAAATACGATTTGCTTAATATATTCATTTGTAATGAGAATGCCATTAGCGTTAACACCAGAGGAATAAATAAAGATAATACCACAGCTAACAAGCAAAAGCACAGAAAAAAATAATAAATAATCAAAATGAGATAAAATGCGAACTTTCATTCTTGTCTTCCTACAGGGCGAGCGAGTCGATTAAAACCAAGTTCTGCTACTGATTCTTCAAAAGTTTGATTTTGAAAAATACCTTGCAAAATAATATTTGAACAATAAGGAGCCCACCACTCCCACGTATTAACAGCCTCCACAAGAACCGAAACAACAACGGTTTCTTCAACAGGAGCATCAAAGGGAGCATAAGCGACAAACCATGAATGCCATTGTCGATTAAAACCTGAAACTTCTGCAGTTCCTGTTTTTCCTGCAATTTGAACATTTTTATTTCTCAAAGGATTTTGAGCCGATCCATTCGATACGGTATATCGAAGATCATTTTTTGCTTCTTTCCACACAGAGGAGGGAATATTTGATGTATGAAGCGGCTCAGGGGTAAAAGTTGATATTATATCGCCTGTTGCAGGATTTCGAATATCTTTAAGTATGTGAGGTTTATAAATTGTTCCCTCATTGACGACCATTGCCATCATATTTGCAATATGCAAAGGAGTAACAAGTGTAAACCCTTGTCCAACAGACATATTCATAGTATCACCACCAAGCCATTTTTCATGAAATCGTCGCTCTTTCCATTGTGCAGTTGGAACAAATCCATTAGACTGACTCGGTAAATCAATTTGCAAACTGCTGCCAAAGCCAAATTCTCGTGCATATGAGGTGAGTCGTTCAATTCCCAGTGAATCTCGTCCCACTGTCCAAAAGTAAACATTGCATGATTGTGCAAGCCCATTTCTTAAGTCCAAATAACCATGCCCGCCAGGTCCAATGTGACAGCGAAAACGTCGGTCACCATATTCTAAAACACCGGCACACTCAACTTTTTTATCAGCTGAAAAAGTATTTTCAGTTAAAACTGCAACAGCTGAAACAACTTTAAACGTTGAGGCAGGTGGATAAGAAACGTTCACTGCACGGTTAAGTAATGGTTTATTAGGGTCGGTAATTAATTGCTGATACGCATTCGAACTATCGTCAGAAGAAAAAAGATTAAGATCATAAAAAGGATAAGAAACCATTGCAAGTATTTCACCTGTTGTCGGTTTCAAAACAACCGCAGCACCAATACGATTACCTAAAGCTTTTTCTGCAAGTTCTTGTATCCGCGTATCAATAGTAAGCACCAACGTTTTGCCCATTACAGGTGTTTTAATAATTGGGGGCTCTCGCATAAATCGCCCATGAACATCAACAACACGAGACTCACTTCCCGCAACGCCTTGCAAAACCTGATCATATTGGCGCTCGATTCCCGTTTTTCCTACAATACTTTTTGGATTATATCCTTTGTTATACAAAACCTTTATTTCATCGCGAGTAATATCACCTATATATCCTAAGATATGAGAGATAGATCCAGTGCCAAGATAGTTTCGTACTGGTTTTGATCGCCAAGAAACACCCGGTAAATCAAAGGTATTTTCTGCAATTTTTGTGATAGTTTCAAAAGGAATATTTGAGCGAATTTCAATCGTTGAAAAAGATCGTCTCATCCCAACAGGAATTTTTCGATCTATTTCTTCCTTTTTAATACCCAAAAAATTTGCAAGACGCAAAGCTACCGTATCATAGCGCCCAGATGGAATTTCTCCGGGAATTAAATCAATCGCAAAAGAATCAATATTAACAGCTAACGGATTAGTAAAAGTTCGCTCATAAATTTCTCCACGTTGAGGAGGAATAGGTTTTGATCGCTGTGCAATACTAACGGATCGACTGTGATATTCTTCCCCTTCAACAACTTGCATCGAAAATAATTTGAATGTATAAAATAATATCCATGCTGAAAAAATAACTATTAAAACAAAAATTTTTTCAGTTTTACTAACAGAACTACCCGGTCTATTTTTTAAATCAGTTAATCTCATTATTTTTATACTCCATTGGCAAAGCAAAAAGGCTTACAAAAAGCGATAAAAATTGAAAAATGAAGGGGGCAATAATCACATTTAAAACAACTTCACCCCAAAATAGCATACTATATATGTTATAGGTAATTATTTTATTCCCAAAAAAAATTGAAATCAACCAAATAAGAAATGCTTTTACCACCATAGCAAAAAAAGTAGTAACGCACGGAAAAATATATTTATCAATATTAAAACTTAAGCGGAAAAAACCCGCAAAAAATCCAATCATAGTACGAAGCAATGCATTAAAACCAAAAGGAGAAGAAGTAACAAAATCAAAAAGAAATCCAGTTAAAAATCCTGTTGTTTGACCTACCATAGAACCACATTTAAATGATATAAAAAGAATTACAATGAGTAATAAATCTGGCACCGCAGGTAAAAAATAAATATTTGATAAAATAGCGGTTTGAATAATTATAAAAAAAACAGCAAAAAAAACAGCAAAAAAAATTGATTTAATCATTTATATCTTCTCTATTCACAACGATTACGGTTTCAAGACGTGAAAAATTAATAATAGGAGTAACCTCAAGTTCAATTGCAGTATCATAGTCTAAAATATTTATTTTTGATATTGTTCCAATTGGAATTTCTCTATCATAACTTTCACTTTCACCAGAAGTTACCACAATATCACCATAACTAATTTCATCAGCAACTTTTTTCTTAATATATTTCATTACTAAATTTAAATCAGAATACCCCATTCCAGTAATTAAACCAATATCACGAGTATATTGAATACGTGATGAAACATTAAATTGAAAGTCATATAACGGGACTACCATGCTAGTAGTTGAGCCAACTTCAACAATCTTTCCCACAAGGCCAATATTTCCTTGTTGAAAGGCGATTACTGGCATATTTTTTTTAATACCATGTTTTATTCCTTTATCAATAACAAGTGCTGAATAGAGAGTATTCGGATCCCGTCCAATGATACGTGCAGGAATATTTTTTTTTGGATATGACTCGATAAATCCGAGTTGTTCACGTAAGCGATCATTTTCTTTTCGAATTTCTGCATTACTTCGTTGTAGATATTCATAATTTTCAAGTTTTTTTACGAGAAGTTCATATTCACTCCGCAAGGCGGCCAAATCTCTTATTGCAGTAATCCCTGAAACACAAAAAGCGACACTACTATTAACGCCGCTTTGTACCGAAGTTAAAATCGAAAATCCCACTTGTTTGAAGTTAATAACAAAACTTGCGGTTGAAAAGGCTAAAACAAATCCTGTAATAAGAACATAAAATACAAAGCAAACCAAAGAAAGTTGAAAATTGATAGCTTTTTTTTTAAACATATTAATTATTTAGATTATCGTAAACGCTTCTGTCAGAACTCATATCTTTGAAAACTTCAAACGCTTGCCCTGCTCCGATGGCAACACAGCGCAAAGGGTCTTCTGCTAAGATAACAGGAACGCCTGTTTCTTTGGAAATGAGTTTTGGCAAACCTTTTAATAAAGATCCTCCGCCAGTCATTACAATTCCACGCTCAACAATATCAGCGGCAAGCTCTGGAGGAGTTTTTCCCAGTGTTCGCTTAATTTCTTCAACAATTTGTGTAATAGGATTTTTAAGTGCTTCACGCACCTCAACAGAATCAATTTCAAGGCGACGAGGTAATCCGGTAACAGAATCTGTGCCTTTTAGTTCCATTTTTTCAATATTTTTTTCAGGAGATGCATTTCCTATTTCAATTTTTAATTTTTCAGCTGTCTGCTGTCCAATAATCAAATTATGATCATTACGGACGTGCTTAATAATTGCCTCATCAAATTCATCACCACCAAGGCGAATCGCACTAGTTACAACCATTCCATTCAATGAAATTACAGAAACTTCAGTCGTTCCACCACCGATATCGCAAACCATGTGACCTGCAGGCTCATAAATTGGAATTTGTGCACCAATTGCAGCAGCCAACGACTCAGCGATAACTTCAACTTCTTTTGCCCCTGCTTTTAATGCCGCCTCAACAACAGCACGTTTTTCAACTTCGGTAATACACGTTGGAATACCGATTTTCATACGTGGCTTAAATAATTTTTGTTTTGGACTGATTTTTTGAATAAAATATTTAATCATTTTTTCGGTGGTATCCATATCAGAAATTACACCATCGGCAAGAGGACGAATAGCAATAATATTTCCTGGTGTTTTCCACAACATATTTTTTGCTTCAGCTCCAACGGCAACAACTCGTTTCGTGCCACGCTCAACAGCAACAACGGATGGCTCATCAATGACGATTTTACCTTTCACGTATGCAAGCGTATTACATGTTCCAAGATCCATGCCGATATCTGTTGAAAAGCTATCAAAAAAACCCATTTTCCCTCCAAAAATCCCAATTATTAACTTATAAATTATAAAATAAAATAAAATATTATACAAGAGCTTTTATTATTCTTCTATAAATAGTTGACAAAACAAAATATCTAGTCATACATAAAATCAAGAACGAGAGAATACTTCAATTTATATTAAGGAAGAAACTACCAATAATTTTATTTTGTACGTTTAAGATACTCTTTGGTGAGTTTAAAAAGCGTGCCTGATAACAAGGTGATTCCAATGAGGTTTGGAATTGCCATAAGTCCATTGAAAGTATCTGAGAGATTCCAAACTAACTCGAGGTTAGAAACGCATCCGATAATCGTTACAAAGACAAAAATTATCTTGTAAATGCCATGGTACTTTACGCCAAAGAGGTATTCAATCCCCCTCTCGCCATAGTATGACCAGCCTAAAAGCGTTGAGAAGGCAAACAGTGTTAGGGCGATAGCAACAAATCCGCCACCAAGGGTGCCAAGTGATTCGAAGGCTGCCGAAGCAAGAGCTGCCCCCGATGCGACTGTGTGTACACTACCATCAGGATTAAGGGAGTAAACGCCACTGGTTAAAATGAGTAAAGCTGTGATTGTGCAAACAACCATTGTATCAATAAATACTTCAAAAATTGCCCAAAGTCCTTGCTCAACGGGCTCTTCTACGTTTGAGGCTGAGTGAACCATTGCAGAGCTTCCAAGCCCTGCTTCGTTTGAAAAAATACCGCGTGCAATTCCGTATCGCATTGCTGTTATCATCACATAGCCGCCTGTACCTCCTGCAACCGATCGAAAACTAAATGCGTTGCTAAAAATTAATCCAAAGGAAGACGGAATATTATGGGCGTTCAAAATAATGATTGCAATTCCGCCTGCCATGTAAAACAGAGCCATAAACGGCACGATTCTTTCGGTAACAAATCCGACGCGTTTGATTCCGCCAAGAATTACAAGACCAATGCTCACTGAAACAAAAATCCCTGTCGCAAGGGGGGGGACGCTAAATGAGGCGTACAAAGCGGAGGCAATTGAGTTTGCTTGCGTCATATTTCCAATGCCAAAAGAGGCAAGAACGCAAAAAATTGAAAAAAGAGTTGCAAGCCATTTTTGTCCTAAGCCTTTTTCGATATAAACCATGGGGCCGCTCATCCATTCCCCTTTTTCGTTTTTGTAGCGAAAATGCACCGCCAATACCGTTTCTGCAAAATGCGTCATCATGCCAAAGAAGGCTGAAATCCACATCCAAAAAATTGCACCAGGCCCTCCTGCGACTAAAGCGGTTGCAACGCCTGCAATATTTCCTGTGCCAATTGTGCCTGCAAGTGCTGTCGACAAGGCTTGGAACTGCGAAATTGATTTTTTACCTGATGTCGTAACGTCTTTATTTTTGAATAATGCGATAATTGTTTTACTCATCCATAATGAGATTTTTCGCACCTGAAAAAAGCCTGAGCGAATGGTAAAAAACAATCCCACAGCTAAAATCAGAATACACATGGGCACTCCCCAAACAAAGCCATTAATCAGTGTATTTATTGAGTCAATATTTTTAATAAAACTTTCCATATTTACGCCCCTTATTTTTTGTCTATTATATATAATCACACTGATTTTTTCTATAGATGTCGTGATTTTTTCATTTTGAGTAAAACACTATATTTAAAAT
>JBOFTD010000114.1:0-4397 GCA_051651885.1 Treponemataceae bacterium | reverse complement strand
AAATTTTTTCTCGGGCAAATTCTTCAAGTCGAGTTTTGCTTTTTTCTGCAACTATGCCAAAAGAGATTTTAAAAATTGCTTCAAAATTTATGGGTGATTATGAAGTTATTGAAGAAAACATAAAAGATGAAGAGCCTGTTTTGACAGAGCAATCGTATTGGGTTGTCTACGAAAGTGAAAAAATTCATGCATTGGTGCGTTTAATTGATATGTCTGAAGATTTTTATGGAATTGTTTTTACACAAACGAAGGCTGATGCTGACAAAGTTGCAAAAGAGCTTGATGATCGTGGTTATGAGGCGGCGTCTTTGCATGGAGATATTCCGCAAAATCAACGTGAAAAAGTGCTTTCACGATTTCGATCAAAAAAAACAAAAATCGTTGTTGCAACAGATGTTGCAGCTCGTGGTATTGATGTTGAGGGATTAACGCATGTTGTTAATTATTCCCTTCCTTTTGACGGGCCAACGTATGTGCATCGTATTGGTCGAACAGGACGAGCAGGGGCGACAGGATGTGCTTTTACTTTTGTACGCCCTGAAGAGCGTCGGCGTGTTGACTATTTTAGCAATCATACACGAGGCAATCTTAAACAAGAAAATATTCCAACAACGGAAGAAATTATTAAAATTAAGCGTGATAGATTGTGCAGCGATATTCAAAAAAAAATTGCCGCATTCGATGTTGCTGATGCTGCAAATACGCAGGATTTAGAGAAAAACGAAGGATCTGAGATCGAGCAAAATCAAAATGATTCTACTCATGCTGATTCTGTAAAAAAAACACCACCTCGTTTTTTTAGACGCCTTGCCGAAAATTTATGTGAAGGACGGGAAGCAAAGGATGTTCTTGCAATTATTTTAGAGGAAAATTATAAAAAATATATCAAGGGCGAAAAATATGGTGATATTTCTCCGATACGCCAACAAAGAGGAAGTTTTTCTGGAAACAGTAGTCAAACACGATTATATGTAGGAATTGGTCGCCAAGATGGTTACAATAAAGCTGAAATTGCCCAGTTTTTTACACAACTTTTAAAAATACCTGGTCGTCTTGTTGATAGTATTGAACTTAGTAATACTTTTTCTTTGGTGAGTCTTCCCCATGATGTGGCGCAGCAGGTGTTAGATTTAAGTCGAACAAATAAAAACTTGCCACACATTCGCCTTGATAATAAAACAGGCCAAGTTATGGAAGGTGGACGCAATGCTCGTTATGGATCACAAGGTGGATTTCGACGAGGGCGAGACGGAGGATCAAGAGAGCGAGGAGGACGAGGAAGGGGAAGGGGAGGAGAGCGCTCTTCTACTAGTGAAAAAAGCAAAAATAGTAACGCAAGTCTTTATCGTAAAACTGAAAAATCAACAAAACATAGTGTAAAATAGTTAAGAAAAACCTGAAAATACGCTTTCTGATTAAAATTATTTTAGGCTGCGTATTTTATTCTTAGCATTGAATGAGGAGAAAATGGAACAAGCTGATAAATCTTTAATTTGGCGGCCGCAGAAAAAAACGACGCTTTTGGAAACTCGCCTTTTTACCGTTGTGGAGCAGGTATCTTTTTCGCCTGAAAATAAAGCGGGCAAATATTTAATGCTTGATACTACCGATTGTGTAATTACTATTCCCGAAATTGAAAAAAATGGCAAAAAATATTTTGTAATGGTGCGCCAGTGGCGACATGGATCGAAACAATTGAGCGTAGAATTTCCCGGTGGCGTACTTGATAATGGCGAAAATCCAAGTGAAGGTGCTCATCGTGAACTTGAAGAAGAAACAGGTTTTTTTGCCCAAAATATGCAACATCTTGGTTCAATGCATCCTAATCCTGCAATTATGTCAAATACGATTCATTTTTATCTTGCAAAAGATCTTAAACAAACGAAACAAAATTTAGACGAAGATGAATTTGTGCATTTTGAATTAGTTGAGCAAATTGAAGTTTTTAAAAACATTGGAAAATATCCGTATCAACATGCATTAATGGCGAGTGCTTTGCAATTATATTGTCAACACGAAGGTTTTTTTGATTGTATGCAATAAATAATGACGCTTGGCAGTTAATTTATTATAAAAAGAGTCGATATATTATAGAAAAGACTTTCAAAATATATTATAGTGAGTTACCGTGAAAAAAAAGCTATTCTTGTTTATATTTTTTATCATTTGTATATCCTCTTCTTTTTCTCAATTATTTGAGTTTGCAAAACATGAGTTACGCCTTTTTTGGAGTGACGCTGCTTTTTTGGGAGCTCTTTCGAACACTTTTGAACCGCCGATTAAATTTCGTAATCAGTATAATGGTGTTGCAGGCGCTTTTAATGCAGATTATACGTATGATCTTTATAAGCGTGTGGCCTTTGGCGGTGGTCTCGGCTATGTAAGAAATTATCGCAATGAACCGCTTGATGATGCAATTCTTAATCAAAATTCTTATCAAAAAATTTTTTATGATAATATTTATATTCATTTTTTAGTAAAATTTACCTACTTTAAAACGGAGTTTATAAAACTCTATGGTGCTTGTTCTGTTGGAATGGGAATTACTTTTAATAATACAGGTTATGTTTCGGCCTTTCCTACAGTACAGATAACAGGATTTGGAACGCGTATTGGAACTGACGAATTTGGCTTTTTCGTTGAAGTTGGAGCTGGTACAACAGGTATTGTTAGCGCAGGACTTTTGGTTAATATTTACTAGCGATGTCTCTTAATTACAAAGAAATTAATACTATTTTGGAAGAACTTGATTTACAAGGATCTTCCATTCAACAAATTGTGCAACCATCTTTTGATAGTATCGCCTTGTACTTATATAAATCAAGCGGTGCAAAAACAATTTTTATTTGCACCGCCTCTGGTGCTTGTCGCATTCATCAGACAAATCAAAAAATTCCAAAAACAGATAAACCTCTGCGGTTTATGCAGTTTTTACGATCTCATATTAAAGGAAGTCGAATTACTGACTGTGTGCAGCTGGGAAATGAGCGAATTATTCGTTTAAAACTTTCTCGTTCAACAGAGGAAGAATCAAAAAAATTTTTATGTTATATACGTTTGTGGAGTGGGGCTGCAAATATTATTGTAACTGACGAAGATAATCTTATTTTAGAAGCTTTTTATCGTCGCCCAAAACGAGGAGAAATACGAGGAAAAATATTTTCTGCCCCTAAAACAACAACTACGAGCGAAAAAGAATGGCATGTAAGAGATTTTAGTGAAATCAATAGTAGTGTGCCCTTAAGTTTTAATCAAAAAGTTGATTTATGGTATGCCGAGCATGCACAAAATCTTTCACGAGAGGCACTTCTTGAGCAAGCAGAAAAGCTTTTTACCATAAAAAAACATCGCATGGAAGGAGCTCTAAATCGTCTTAAAGCGAAGAAAGAAAACTTTTTGCTTGCAGATAAATATCGTCATTATGGAGATTTAATTTTAACGTATGGAAATCTTGTGCTTGAGGCTTCTAGTAATGATGAAAAAGCTATTGATTGCATAGATTATGAAACCGAAACTCCTATTCGCATTGAGATTGATCCTAAAAAAAATGTGCAAGAAAATGCACAGTCATATTATACCACGTATAAAAAAGCCGTTTCAGGTTTGGAAGATTTGGAAAGTGACATTCGTATTTTGCATTCAAATCTTGCAAAACTTATTGCCGACTACGACGATTTGCAAAATGAGGAAAATCCGCTTGAAATTAAAAAACGCCTTCATAAACAAACAACGCCGAAGCAGCATATTGAAAAAGAACATCCGGGTTTGCGATATATAATTGATGGGTGGACGCTGTATGTGGGACGTTCTGCGAGTGAAAATGATGCACTTTTACGCCATTATGTGAAAGGGCAAGATTGGTGGCTTCATGTACGTGATTGGCACGGCGGCTATATTTTTATCAAGAATCAAAGAGGAAAATCTATTCCACTTGATATTCTTCTTGACGCGGGAAATCTTGCAGTTTTTTACTCAAAAGCAAGAAAGGCTGGTAGTGCAGAGCTTTATTACACACAGGTTAAGCATTTACGTCGAGCTAAGAATGCTCCCAAAGGAACGGTTCTTCCTAGTAACGAAAAAAATCTTTCGATTACGCTTGATACTGATCGCCTTAAACGAATCGAGCTTATCACAAAAGAAGTAATTATCGTATAATACAAAGCCTCTGCTAGCCTGCAATCTCTTTTTTTTTCTTTGCTTCGATAAGACGGATATTAATAACGCCAGAGATATTTGCAAGCTGCTCCTGCATATCGAGCTTTACCCGCCCTTCAACGTCAATCATTGTGTAGGCTATCTCATTACGATTTTGATTAACCATCGCAGCGATATTATAACCCGCTGTTGCAAGGAGTGTTGTTATTTGTCCCACCATATTAGGCACATTTTTATTAGAA
>JBOFTD010000113.1:0-6836 GCA_051651885.1 Treponemataceae bacterium | reverse complement strand
GTTCATCCCAAAACGACTGCATATCTTTTTGCAGCTGATCGCTGCGAACATCTTTATGGTTCTGGCGGAATTGTTGAGGCACTCGAGCAAAATAAAGTTGTTATCTGTGATCGGTATCTTTTTTCAAGCCTTGCTTATCAAACACAAGAATGTGGAGTAGAACTTCCTTCGTTGTTAAATAAAGATTTTCCTTTGCCACAAATAGTTTTTTTCTTTGATATTGAGCCAGAAATTTCTTTGGGGCGTATTAAAAATCGTGATACAACAGATATTTATGAAAAAGAGGAATTTTTAAAAAAAACGGCTCAACAGTATAGAACGATAATGGATTTCTACAATACTCGTGGCATGAATATTATTTGCATTGATGCGCTCCAATCAATTGAATCAATTACGGAAAAAATCTTAGGGGTGCTTAAAAATATGCCGATACAAATACTGTGAAAAATCGATTTTCAAAGGTACTTTCTTTTTTATTTTTCTTACTACTCGTTTGCAGTACTACGAACATATTTGCCTACGCGATCATATATAAAGAGCAGTACTACAAGCTTTTTCATACACATTATAATCAAAGTCCTGATAATGTAATTGAAAATATTTACTGGCTTGAAAAGGCTGCTGCTTCAAGTTTTGCAAACCCACGTTATGCACTTGCACAAATTGAGAATAAAACTGATTGGGAAAAATATCGCTATCTTTTTATGATGCACGTGAATTTAAAGCTGATTGAGCAACATTTACGATTAGGCAAAAACTGGGATAAACAAGTTGCGTATTTTTATGATGCACCGTGGAAAGAGCAATATTTATATGATTTAGAAACAGCAAAAACTGCTTATACGGCAGGGCTTTATTATTGGAATCAAGCACAGCAGTGGGTTGAAAAAGCTAATGATCCGAAGTTCAAATTTCTTTTTGTCGCGGGCATCCAAAATTGGGAAGATGAGTTATATCGTATTAACGAAGGCCTTCTTGACTATGAAAAAATTATTAACCGTCAACTCACTCGAATAGAAAAAGTTATGGCTGATTTTAATGCTATGGATGAAAATACTTATTAGCCCCTAATTTTTTAAAGCCGATTTTTTAAGGATTAAATAAAAAACTCCTCTTTTACAAGGAGTTAAGATTCTTTTATTTTAAGAAATTGTTTTTAATGCTCCTGCATCTACATGAAAATTAGTACCAAGACAGTAACTTGCTTGTTTTGAAGCTAAAAAAACATAAAATTTTGCAACTTCTTCAGGACTTGCATATCGTCCAATAGGGGTCATACTGTTTGCAATATTATCAAAATATTGCTGTACCGTAATACCTTCTTTTTCGCTTAAAATTCGAGCTGTTTTATACCAATCAGGTGTTAAAACAAGTCCTGGTGCAATCGACATAACACGAATATTAAGTTTAATAAGCTCATCAGCTAAACATTTTGAATACATATTAAGAGCAGCTTTTGTAACATTGTAGATAGGTTCATAATAGAGAGGCTGTGTAGAACAAATTGATGTAGTATTAATAATAACACCTTGCCCCTCCCTCTCTTTCATAATAGGAACTAAAAGTCGTGTTAGCCTTATAGCAGCCATTACATGTAAATCCCAGTAGTAGTACCATTTTTCATCAGAAGCGGAAAGACTTGTTTCCTCAGAGCCAGTTCCTGCATTATTTATGAGAAAATCAATACCACCAATTTCTTTTATATAGGAAACTAATCGTTCAATATCTTCCAATTTTGAAACATCACAAGGAGTCCCGTATATTTTTTGATTTGGATATTTTGCTTGGAGTTCTTTGACCACCGAAGTAATTTTTTCTTCATTTCTTGCACAAATAATCACCTGTGCTTTTTCTTTTAAAAATTCTTCTGCTACCGCAAGTCCAATTCCAACACTCCCTCCGGTAATGAGAGCTACTTTATTTGCTAATTCTAAATCCACATAATCCTCCTTTTTGAAATATTACTACTAATAGATAATTATGGTATTAGGTGAGCTCAATCATGACCTTTACTATTTCATCATGACCCTGTGCTGCATATTCATATGCTTTAATTGAATCCTCAAATGCAAAGGTTTTACTGATAAGTCTTTTTATATCAATTTTGCCAGCATTAATTAATGCAACTGCTTTATCAAATGTATTAGTGTAGCGGAATAATGTTTCAATTCTTAATCCTCGCACCTGAAGACTAGACACATCAAAAGGGACTGTTCCATTCATCATTCCTACTAAAACAGCTTTTCCTCCACGTTTAATGTTTTTGAAAAAGTCAGGATAAACTTTGGGGTTTCCAGAGGCTTCAAAAGAGATTGGACATCCGACGCCATTTGTTTCTTTCATAATAAAGTCATGTAAATCAACTTTTGAAATATTAATAGGAATAATATTATCATAAGATGCAGCTATATCTAATTTTGCTTGCTTTACATCGCAAATATAGACCTTGCTACACCCTCCCGCAAGTGCCGAAATTGCACACATAATACCAATAGTTCCACATCCGATAACAAGAGCCGTATCACCAGGATTTATTCGTGCCTTTTTTGCAGCTTCAATTCCTGTTGCAAGAGGCTCAATCATAGCCCCTTCGCTTGCAGTTATTCCTTGTGGTAACTTAAAACAAAAACGTGCAGGGTGAACAAGTGTTTCCCTTAAGCATCCGTGAACAGGAGGTGTTGCCCAAAATACAATATTGGGATCTAAGTGATAATTTCCTTCAAGGATCTCTGGGGCATTCATATCAGGAATACCTGGCTCCATACAAACAAGATCACCAATATTGAGGTGAGAAACTTTATCGCCTTTTTCAATAACAATACCTGCTGCCTCATGGCCTAAAACCATTGGTTCATTTACAACAAAATTTCCAATAGCCCCTTCCGTGTAGTAATGAAGATCACTCCCACAGATTCCACAAGCTTTAACTTGAATGCGAACGTCAAAAGCTCCCATTTTCTCATCAATCTGAATATCTCGTAAACTTAATTTTTTTACTTGTTCAAGAACGAGTGCTTTCATACAATTTTCTCCTTACAAAATATTGAATTTGTGTGCAATTTTTTAACTTTAAGATGATAAATGACTTCTAAAAACAAGTCATTTATCAAACTATTATTTATTTTAATGCTCCTGTTGCTTTGTGAGCATTAATTAAAAAATCAACATTATCTCTTGTAATAAGGGGACAATCAATATCTGTATTAACTAGAGAAGAAGTATTTCCGGAAAGAATATTATTTGCGAGAATTATATTTGCTTTTGCAAGTTCATACGCATTTTGAAAGGAAGTTGATGTCATTCGACCTTCTTGTATTAACAAAGCTGCTTCTGCTGTTCCATCAACACCATAAGCGAGTAAATTCTTATAGTTTTGATTATCTCGAACAACTTCTAAGGCTCCAGCACACATATTATCATTCATAGCGATAACTGCATCAATTTTATCATTGGCTTGTACCCAGTCTTCCATATATCGCATAGCCTCATCTTTATTCCAATTCGCAATTTGCTCTCCAACAATTTGAATATCAGGACGTTTTGCAAGAAATTCTTCTCCCCATGCTCGGCGACGCTCAGTTGCATGCATGTTACCCGGAGGTCCATTTAAAATTACAACTTTTGCATTTTGAGGTATTTGGCTTAACCCGAGTCTAGCACTAACTGCTGCTTGTTCATAAGGATCAGCATCAATACTATGCGTGATACTTTCAAGACCATTTATTCGTGGATTGGTAAGAATAACAGGAATTTTTGCATCAACAGCTTTTTGAATATAGGGAGTTTGAGCTACCCCGTTATTTGGTTGAATAATTATCAAGTCATAACGATTTGCAATGCAATTTTCAATGAAACCATTGAGTTTATCATCATTTGCTTGCCCATCCATAATATCAACTTTAATATCAGGATATTTTTCAGCCTCTGCCTTAATAGAATTGGCAAGCCATGCCGCAAAAGAATCACCTTGAGCCCGTGCAATATATGCAACTCTTTTTTTGCTGTTTGAACTTTTTTGACAACCAGTAAAAACCATTCCAAACATGACAAGCAATGCAACCATTGCTAACATTAATTTTTTCATTTTTTTCCTCCAAAAATTTTATATATTTACAAGTATTCTCTTGTAATTACTTATTTTGATACATTTTTATGTTCTTCTTTATAATTCTCTAAGTTTTTTGGTGCCGTACGCCTGTTTTTAGCTTGAATATCCATAATAACAGCAAAGGCGATAATTGCACCCTTAACGATTTGTTGAACATATGAGGTGACGCCTAAGAGGTTCATAATATTATTAAGAATTCCAACAATAAATGCACCAGCTAACGTACCTGCTGCAGTTCCAATTCCTCCTGAAAAGCTTGTACCCCCAATAATTGCAGCAGTAAGTGCCTCAAACTCATACCCAACAGCAGCATTAGGAAGACCTGCATTAACGCGAGACATAAAAATAACGCCTGCAAGTCCTACTAATGCACCATTGATAGCATAACAAATAAATTTTGTTCTACTTATATTTATTCCCGAAGCATGAGCTGCTTCTTCATTTCCCCCAATTGCATATAAGGAACGCCCAAAGCGGGTATGATTAAGAATATACCAAGTGAGCAGAAGCATTAAAATCATAAAAACAACAGGAATTGGAATAACCCAAAGAGATCCTTGTCCAAAAACAACAAAATCACCAATTTGATAAATATTTTGTCCTTTCGTTACTAAAAGAGCAAATCCTCTAGAAATTGTTGTAATTGCAAGTGTTGCTATAAAAGGAGGTGTCTTATATTTACTAACTAAAAAACCACTCACAATATTACATATAATACCAACAACAAGACCCACAAGAAAAGCGAGCATTAGAGAGCCTGTTGCCTTAAAAATATAAATTGCAGCAAGCCCCGCTAAAGCTAAAACAGCCCCTGAGGCAAGATCAATTAATCCTGCTATAATGAGCATTGTCTCACCAAAAGCCAAAATAGTAACAACAGAATTTTGTCTTAGGATATTAGTAAGATTAATAACAGTTAAAAAATTTCTGTTAAGCAAAGTACTAATAATAAAAGTGATGATAAGAATAACAAAAATGCTATACTTACTAATAAAAGAAAAAATACTAGTTAGTTTTTTATTCATAAATACAAACTCCTTTTTTACTGTATGCTTCCAACAGCATATTGCATAATTAACTCCTGTGAAAAATCCTTTCGATGAACCTCCCCAGTAATTTTTCCTTTACACATAATATAAATTCGATCGCACATGCCTAAAAGCTCTGGAAGTTCAGATGAAATCATAATAATCCCTTTTTTTTGATTACGAATAAATTCTGACATAATTTTATAAATTTCGTATTTTGCCCCCACATCAATTCCTCGTGTTGGTTCGTCTAAAATTAAAACAGAGGGATTTTTTACCAACCATTTTGCTAAAACAACTTTTTGTTGGTTTCCTCCGCTTAAATTTCCTACCATAGTTTCAATGGAAGGTGTTTTGATTTGCAAGTTTGAACATTGATTCAAAACTTCATCTTTTTCTTTTTTAGAATGCAAAAATCCCTTAAAGATATATCTTTTTAAATTTGGAAGACCTATGTTCTCTCTAATATTCCTCATCAGAACAAGTCCATATCGTTTTCTATCTTCAGAGCACATAGCTATTCCTTTTTCTATACTCTGAGATATATTTTTAATTTCTGTTTGAATTCCCTTTATTTTAATTATTCCCTTATCAATTTTGTCAAGGCCGCAAATAGCACGGGCAACTTCAGTTCTACCAGCTCCTACTAAACCAGCAAAACCAATAATTTCGCCTGATCGTAAATTAAAATTAACATTTTTAAAAATTCCTTTTCTGGTAAAATTTTCTATAGATAAAAGTTCATCCCCAATAGAAATTAGCTCTTTTGGATAATCATCTTTAAGCTCACGCCCAACCATCATAGTAACGATTTCATCAATGTTAGTTTTTTGAGCAGTTTTTCCACCAATAACTTTTCCATCACGAAAGACAGTTATTCTATCTGCAATTTTAAAAAGTTCATCCATCTTGTGGGAAATATAAATAATACTTTTTCCCCGATCTTTGAGCTCAAGAATTTTGTTCAATAAAATATCTGCTTCTTTTTTTGCAATTGAGGACGTTGGCTCATCCATTATAATAACAGAGGCATCTTTTCTAATTGTTTTTAAAATTTCAAGCATTTGTATGTCAGAAATACTTAAATATTTTAACTTGGTTTTAACTCCATTGACAAGACGAGATATATCCAGCAAGTTTTCTTTTTGTAAAAGATATTCTGCTTGGGTGTGCATTAATTTCCAGTCAACCTTCCCCCATTTATTCACAGGAACTTCACCAATAAAGAGACTTTCTGCAACAGTCATTTCTGGAACATAAGCGCATTCTTGAAAAATCATTGAAATTCCATGATGACGTGCGTCAAGAGGATTTTTTATATGAACTGGTTTGTTCTGAATAAAAATATCACCAGAATCAGCTTTGTAAATTCCATTAATAATTTTCATTAACGTTGATTTACCTGCACCATTTTCACCACAAAGAGCATGAACTTCTCCTTTACAAGCAGTAAAGCTTACATTATCAAGTGCAAGGACTCCAGGAAAAGCTTTTGTTATATTTTTTAGCTCTAAATACGTATCCAAAAAAACCTCCTAGTAATTTCAAACATAAAACGCATGGTTCTTGACTAGCAAAATCAGGAAAACTTTACCATTTTTTTGATGATCGTAAATAAATCATCATTGCGATGATTATATCTGAACTCGCATTCTTTTAAGCGTATCACAAAGCTATCCGAATTACAACCATTAAATTTT
>JBOFTD010000112.1:0-5302 GCA_051651885.1 Treponemataceae bacterium | reverse complement strand
ATGGGAATGATGGTTTCAATTACGCAAACCATCGATGCTGATACGGCAACGCTTGTGGCTTCTGAGTTTGATTGCAATGTAAAAATTGTTAGTTTGTATGATGAAACGGTTATTAGTCGTGAAGAAGATACAGACGGTTGCCTAAAATCTCGTCCGCCTGTTGTTACGATTATGGGGCATGTTGACCATGGTAAAACAAAGACGCTTGATGCGATTCGAAGTGCAAATGTAATTGCAACGGAGTTTGGTGGAATTACTCAGCATATTGGTGCGTACATGGTTGAAACTGAAAAAGGTGCAATCACCTTTTTGGATACACCAGGTCATGAGGCTTTTACGATGATGAGGGCTCGTGGTGCGAAAGTTACTGATATTGTTGTACTTGTAGTTGCCGCCGATGATGGTGTTATGCCTCAAACAATTGAAGCAATCGATCATGCAAAGGACGCAAATGTTCCTATAATTGTTGCGGTAAATAAGGTTGATAAGCCAGATGCAAATCCTGATAACGTAAAAACGCAGCTTTCAAATCTTGGTCTTGCTCCAGAAGAGTGGGGTGGAAACACTCAATTTATTCATATTAGTGCTTTGAAAAAAGAGGGCTTGGATGACTTGCTTGATGCGATTCTTCTTCAGGCTGAAATTCTTGAGCTTAAAGCAAACTGGGATTGTCGTGCTGAGGGAAAAGTTATTGAGTCTCGCATTGATCACGGGCGTGGTGTTGTGTGTACGGTTATTATCGAGCGCGGAACGCTTCGAGCGGGAAATCCCTATGTTGGCGGTATTTTTTCTGGGCGTGTGCGTGCCATTTTTAACGATCTTGGACAAAAAATTGATGAAGCGACGCCTTGTATGCCTGTTGAGATTTTGGGCTTTGAGGGAATGCCAAATGCAGGAGATCCCTTTCAAGTAACTGAAACAGAGCGAGATGCACGGGCAATTTCTGCAAAGCGACAAGAGCTTAAACGATTTGAAGACTCAAAAAGTGTTAAGAAAATTACTCTTGATAATCTGTATGATACAATTTCTGATGGTTCAATGCTTGAGCTTAAAGTTGTTATTAAGGCTGATGTGCAAGGTTCTGCCGAGGCATTAAAGCAATCGCTTGAAAAGCTTTCGACGCCAGAAATTCGCTTGAATGTTATTCACTCTTCAGCTGGTGCGATTAATGAAAGTGATGTTATGCTTGCCGCAGCTGATTCAAATGCGATTATTGTTGGCTTTAATGTTCGTCCAACGCCAAAAGCAAAGGGACTTGCCGATCAAGAGCGCGTCGATATTCGCAAATACAATATTATTTATAAGGCAGTTGAAGAGATTTCTCAAGCTATGGAAGGAATGCTCAAGCCAGATCTTAAAGAGGAAGTTATTGGAACAGTCGAAGTTCGCGATACCTTCAAAGTGCCAAAAATTGGAACAATTGCAGGCTCTTATGTGCTTTCTGGTCTTATTAAACGCTCTGCAGGAGTTAATATTATTCGTGATGGAATTGTTATTCATTCAGGCGGAAAAATTAGTTCTCTGAAGCGTTTCAAAGATGATGCAAAAGAAGTTGCCTCAGGATACGAATGCGGTATTGGCATTGAAAACTGGAATGACGTGCAAGTAGGCGATCAATTTGAGGTTTTTGAAATGGTTGAAGTTGCACGAAAACTCAGTGATGGGGCAAAAGTAAAAGAGAAAGAGAAAGATTCTACGAATGGGTGAGTTTCGATTAATTCGGCTCGGTGAGCAAATCCGAGGCGAGATTGCTAATCTTATTCTTCTCAAGCAGATAAAAGATCCTCGTGTATCAACATTTTTAAGTATTAATCATGTTGATATTTCAGGAGATCTTGCGTATGCAAAAGTTTACGTTTCGAGTTTTATGAATACGGGTGCTACTGAAAAAGGCGTTAAGGGCCTAAATTCTGCAGCGGGCTTTATTCAAACAAAGCTGAGTAAAAAGTTAAGTATTCGCCAGTTTCCAAAACTCACTTTTATTGTTGATACGAGTATAAAAGAAAGTTTTGAGCTGGTGAAAAAAATCGAAAGCCTTACCAGCGAGAGACATGAGAAAACTCTAAGTAATAAAACGGATGTTCGTAAAAAAGACGATTAAGATATGAAAATACTTGGTATAGAATCATCATGTGATGAGACTGCTGCAGCGATTGTTGAAGATGGCAAAACCATTGTAAGCAATGTCATTGCCACGCAAATTCCTTTTCACAAAAAATTTAACGGCGTGGTGCCAGAGATTGCAAGCCGAAAGCACATTGAATGGATTTTGCCCGTAGTAAATGAGGCACTTGAAAAAGCAAATCTTTCTATAAACGATATTGATGCCGTTGCTTCGACGCATACTCCGGGTTTGATGGGTGCCTTGCTCGTTGGCCTAACTTTTGGAAAAACGCTTGCATGGTCATTGCAAAAGCCCTTTGTTGCGGTCAATCACATGCTCGCTCACTTATATGCCGTCCATCTTTTGGAGGATGTTGAGTATCCTTATCTTGGTCTGCTTGTTTCTGGCGGACACACAATCATTTGTAAGGTAAATAATTTTGATGCAATTGAGGTGCTAGGAACGTCAATTGATGATGCTGCAGGGGAGGCCTTTGATAAGGTGGCAAAATACTATAATTTTGGCTATCCTGGCGGTGCAGTTATTGATCAGTTGGCAAAAAACGGTAATAAAAAGGCGGCAAATTTCCCCATTCCGCAGTTAAAAGGTGAAAATCATCGGTATGACGTTTCTTTTTCTGGCTTAAAAACAGCAGTCATCAATCAAATTGATCAGTTTTGGAATCCTGAATTTGAAAAAACAAATGAAAATATTGCCGCGTCCTTTCAAGAAACGGCAGTAAAAACTTTAACAACTCGATTATTAAAAGCGGTAAATGATACAGGAATTACTACGATTGTTGCAGGTGGCGGCGTTGCTGCGAACTCACGGCTTCGGGAAATCCTTGCAGAACAAGAAGATTTACGCTGTCTTTTTCCACCGCTTGCTCTTTGCGGCGATAATGGTGCAATGATTGCAGGGCTTGCGTATAAAATGCTAGAAAGTGGCTCGCCAAGCCCGTGGACAATAACGGCACAACCGAGAATCCTTGATTTTAAACGCGGCTTAAAAAAAACGAACAAAGAAAAATATCAAAGTTGACCTGCTCAAAATTTCTAAGAGTTGAATGGTAGATTTTTATATAGAAGAAAAACTTCGAGTTTTTTCGTATACAGACTCAGTTCAAATCAAATATATGAGCCATATTATCTTTGTAAATAGCAAGAAAAATAGTTTCTTCTTTAAAAACGATTGCGTGACGATATAGGTAGTCAATATTTAATTTGCTATCTTTGAATAGCCCGTTTTCAAAAGC
Source organism: Treponemataceae bacterium (assembly GCA_051651885.1). Classification (GTDB taxonomy): domain Bacteria; phylum Spirochaetota; class Spirochaetia; order Treponematales; family Treponemataceae; genus JBOFSR01. The sequence continues at coordinate 1,943 of JBOFTD010000112.1, read as the reverse complement.
GTTCCTGATTATGGCTGTTTTTTCTGGCTTATAAATCAGATTATTAAAAATAAGTTTTGGCTTACAATTATGGTGCATAAAATAATCAATTACTATCTTTTTTTTTAGATCAAAAAGAGATTCCCTTGCCGCAAAATCGTATAGCTCCAAATATAATTGAAAAAAATCTTTTGTTTGTACATCAATCATATAAAAAAAATCAAAAGGATCAAAATTGTCTACAATATATTTTATTGAACGAGAAAATGATCCACTGTTATAAAGTCTCTTTGTCGCGTGTTCAACTTTTTTTATTATTTCAATGTCAGTTTGAGAAAGAAATTGATTTTTTTGAATTTCATACGGTGGATTTTCAGAAAATTCATACTGATATTTTTTTGCTTCATTTCTAATTTTTGTTCCTTTAAGAAGTTTCAAAAATCCTAACTGCAATTCTTCTGGATACAGTCTAATTGTTGTATCAAACGTGATCCTAAAACTTTCTAAGTCTTCATACGGCAATCCTGCAATGAGGTCTGCATGAATGATGGGTTTTTGCAGTGCAGTCATTTTTTGTATGACGTTTTCTTTTTTTTGGGTGCGATCAATTGCTAAAAGTGAATTATTATTGAAGGTTTGAATGCCTACTTCGAGACGAAAAAGTGGACGACAGTCGTTAAGGAGCGTGATTAATTCATTGCTTAAACTTTCAAGATTTACCTCAAATTGAAAAATTTGATTGTCTTTTGCATTTTTATTGATATAGTCAATAATTTTGTAAGCTCTTGCATTGTCAGCATTAAAGGTTCTATCTAAAAATTTAATTGTTTGTACCGACGATGAAAAAATTTTATCGAGTGTTTCAAAAATAAAATCTAGCGGAAAAAAGCGAACTTTTTGTTCAAGTGATGACATGCAATATGAGCATCGATAGGGACAACCGCGCGATGTTTCCAAATAAAAAATTTTATTTTTATCAAAATAAGATTCATCATACGGGGAATTTAGTTTTTCAATTTCAATTTCTTTTATTGGAAAGTCATACAATTGTGTTGCAATATTAAAACGATATTCCAGCGGTTTTTTATTGATAATAGAATCCAGCAAATGATGGAAGGCCGCTTCTCCTTCTCCTTTAATGATATAATCAAAATCCTGTAAAAAAGGTAAATAGTCGTATGAAACTTCAACGCCACCAATAATAGTGATAATATCATAAATTTTAAGTTGCAAATTTATTTTTTTTATCATGTCAATGTTCCATAAATAAGAGCTGAAGGCAACAATTTTATAATTTCTATCTTTGACATAGTCAATAATTTCTTGTTCGGAATCTTTTATGGTGAATTCAATATAATCGCAATCAAAACTTGTGTTTGCTTGTAATAAGCGTACGGCAAGATTTTGATGAATAAATTTAGTGTTAATAGCAATGATGAGTGTTTTCATTTAATTAGTGTATGTTATTTCAAATGAATTTTCTAGTCAAAAGAGCTTTGTATTTTTGATGACGATTTGATGAAATAGAGCAGATTGAGAGCGCACAGCGAAGTTTCAGCGTGATTAAAGGCACTTTAATGAGCTTTGATTGTTTATTTGTGGGAAAAATATGGCTATTTAGTAGAGATAAAGAAAATTTTAATTGACACGTGTTGCTTTTTGAAAAAAAATACAAGAAAATAAAATAAAGTGCTTGCACAAAAAAAAGTGGTGTGCTATATTCTGTTACACAACGCACGACATTCAGTGAAACGCTGTTCATGTGTTGCAAATAATTGAAAAGTTTAGTAAGTCTTGACATCTTTTTTCTAAAGTTTTCTTTGGAAATGTCGAATGAATAAACCATACAATGTTGAAAAAACTCACGAAGGGTGATTGTTTCTTTTTTAGATATAATCGCTTGGGTTTGTTAGCTTGATTAGTAATTCTCTTTTGAGAATACGAATATAGTGCATGTTTTGATA
>JBOFTD010000111.1:0-19823 GCA_051651885.1 Treponemataceae bacterium | reverse complement strand
ATGCTTGCTCTGACGGAACAAAACTTTGGGCTGTTACGGTTAACTTTGACGAATCAAATCCTATGAATTCTGTTGGAGGTATTCAAGTTTTTGCTGTTTTGAAAGAGCAGGGAAGCATACTTAAAACAATTCCAGAGTTTGAAGTTTTGTACGAAGATGAATATCATCCGTTTGTTACCTATTTTATTGCAACGACAGCAAGTGCAGATGATCTTGAAGATGCAGCATTTTTAGATGACGTTACGCTTTCAACTGATGCACAATTGTTAGATAATGTTACCATCCAAGCGGAGAAAAACAATATAGAAATACCAGATCCACCTACCGTGACGCAAGTGGCTACACAATCAGCAAATCCTGTTGTTCAGCAAGCACCTGAAGTCAGTCCCGAAAAAGAAGCTATTCCTCAAGATACGGCATCGCAAGAACAACAAAAAATTTCTAGTGCTCCGAAAAAAGCAAACTCACCAGCAAATACAGGTGGAAGCGTTTTACGTGTAGAGTCAAAAAGAATTGATTATTTGCTCAATCTTGTTAGTGAAACCGTTATTGCAAAAGCATCATTTAATCAAACATCAATACAAATTGCGCAGTTGCAATCACAACTGCAATCAATCGAAGTAAAATACAAAGAACAATTACGAAGACTTTTTGATCAAATTCCTTCAATGATTGAACAATTTTCTAATAAAAAAAATAGCAAGGAACTCAAAAAAGATATTACAACTGAGTACAGCTCTCTTTTAACCATGTTTGATTCTTTTGACAGCGATTTTAAAACCGTTGTAACAAAATTTCGAGCATCAACACAAAATCTTGGACGCATTGCAGGGGAATTACAAGAAGGCGTCATGAAAATCAGAATGGTTCCAATTAATCAAATTTTTTCACGCTTTCCACGCGTTGTTCGTGATCTTTCACGCGATTTGAATAAAAAAGTAAATCTTGTTATCGAAGGGGAAGATACAGAGATGGATAAATCTGTTATCGAAGATTTGCTTGACCCTATTATGCATTGTGTGCGAAATTCGCTTGATCATGGACTCGAAAGAGCCGATGTTCGCCTCGCTGCAGGAAAAGAAGAAGAAGGAACTGTTTTGCTTAAGGCAACGAATGAAGGCAGTATGATTGTTATTGATATTATTGATGATGGGCAGGGAATTAATATTGAGCGTGTTCGTTCAAAGGCTATTTCTCGCGGACTCATTCATGAAAATAAAGTAATAAGCGATCATGAGTGCTTTCAACTTATTTTTAATCCCGGTTTTTCAACGGCTGAAAAAATAACGAGTGTTTCTGGGCGCGGAGTTGGGCTTGATGTTGTAAAAACACAAATCGAAAAACTCAATGGAAGTGTAATGGTAAGTTCCGAATATGGAAAGGGTTCTAAATTCAGCATTCGATTGCCTCTAACGCTTGCAATTATACAGGGACTTTTGGTTCGTGTTGGAACGGAAGTGTATTCTATTCCTATTTCATCTGTTCTTGAAAGCCACCGTGTTGCCAATGAAAATATTAACATCATTGATAATTATGAAGTTATTAATATACGAAACGAAGTAGTTAGCGTTATTCGCCTTGATCAAGTTTTTGGCTTAAAGTCAACAAAAAATGATAAGTACAGCTTCATTGTAATAGTCGGAACTGCCGATAAAAAGCTTGGTGTAATGGTTGATGCACTAATCGGCGAAGAAGATGTTGTTATCAAGCCTCTTAATGATCAACTTGCAACATCGCTTGGTATTGCGGGAGCTTCTATTTTAGGCGATGGCTCAGTTTCACTTATTATTGATGTAACTCGATTGCTTGAATTAGGAGTAAAAAAAATTGCAAAACAGAACCATAACGGTAATGTTCTCTATAAATAAAGAAAACATAAATACCTGATGACAATTTTTCTAAAAAGATAGTCATCAATCCAATTCTGGATCAGCAAATTTGACTTTTTGTAGGAGCAAAAATGGATGCTATAGAAAATGTAGAAAAGCCCGTTGATGAAAAACAAATGGAACGCATTCAAAATACAGATTTTAAAATGGTTTCTTTTTCGCTTAACAATGAAGATTTTGCCATCGATATTATGAAAGTAAAAGAAATCGTAAAAACGGGGTATTTTACCTTTGTTCCAAATACATCTCCTTTTGTGCTTGGCGTGTATAATCTACGCGGGGATATTATTCCTATTATTGACTTTAGAGCTTTTTTTAATCTTCCTGTTTCAGAACGAGATGGAAATAAAATTGACAACATGATTATTCTTCAAGTACAGGATCAAACTGTGGGCGTTGTTGTTGATGCGATTGATAAAGTAGTTGGCATTCAAAGTAGCACCATTCAAGCACCTCATCCTTTTTTTACTCATATTAATATCCAATATATACGCGGAATTATTGAAAACAAAGATCGTTTGCATATTTTGCTTGATATTGATATTATTTTTTCGAGCAAACTAATCAGCGGAGAGATCTCTAAAGTTGAGGAAAAATCAACTCCCACAAAACAACGATGGTGTGATTTTCAAGAATCTCCTAAAGAAAATAATGCTACGACTTCTGATTTTAACAAAGCAGAGGAGATCGATGGAAATGCAAACTTTTTACCAACTGGGCAAGACAACATTGAAATACCGCTTTCAGCAAACAATAATGAAAGTCCCCAAAAAATTGAAACTCCGATCGAAATAAAAAATTCTGAACCGCAGCCTTTGGACTACAACGATATTATTCTTCCTTTGAGTAATCATGCAAAATTTGTTGTTTCAAAGTCAAATATTTCATGGGTGAATCATCGTCTAAAAGACTGGACGATTACAAATGGAAATAAAATTGAATCAGCACTCGATGCTCAATCTTTTTTAGATTCCTTTTTCTCAAAAAACACTGGAACTTTTTGGTCGAAAGACTATGCCGATTCAGTTGCAAAAGCAATGCCCAATCTTAACACAAATCAAATTACCGTGTGGAATCCTGGATGCGGAAAAGGCTTTGAAACGTATTCATTAGCAGTGATTTTAAAAAAATGCTACCCAAATAGTCGAATTAGAATTTACGCACAAGATATTGATTTACTGAATATTTCAGGGGCTCCCACAATTTGTGTTTCAAGCGACCAAGAAAATGAATGGTTTGCAGAAAATCTTGTTGCGACCGTGAGTGGGGAAAAAACATTTTCCTCAGAAATAAAAGATATGATTTTATTTGAGTATCATGATTGTCTTAATGTAAACAATATGCCATCAGTTGATATTATTTTTTGTCGCGATGTGGTATCCTTTTTGGAAGAATCTGCACAGCTCGCATTATTCAATGATTTTTACGAAAAACTTAAGACAGATGGTATTTTAATTATTGGAGAAAATGAAACGCCAATGGTAGATAATGTTTGGATGGAATATTTATTTAACGATGTTATCGTTTATAAAAAATAAAATATTTTACATTGCTAAATCAAAAAGTTTTTGACTTATGAACCTAATTTTTTTATTATAGAGAAGGAGTATTGATGCGTGTTGAGTATATCAATCCATTTGTCGAAGCGACTCAAAACATTTTAGCTGAGGTTATTGGTGTCGGTGTTGTTCGCAATGACTTATATTTAAAGCCAACGTCACAACCAGTGATGGGTGTTGCAACCTTTGTTGGTCTCGCTGGCGATGTTGAGGGGCGTGTTATTTTCGATATGACGCTCGAAACCGCTTTGAAAGTTGCATCGCACATGAATATGGAAGAACTTTCTGTATTTGATGAACTTGCAAAGGCAACAATTACAGAGCTTGCAAACCTTATTACTGGGCAAGCAGTTACCAAGTTACATGAAATGGGCTTTAAGTTTGATATAACACCGCCCGCACTTTTTCTTGGTGATAAAATAGAAATTTCAAATCAAACTCAAGAAGCCTTGATTGTCCCTATGGCACTACCACAAGGCAAGATTGAAGTCAATATCTCTATCAGAGATAGAATGTAAGGCAAGGAGATTTAATATATGAAAACAAAACAAGATTTTGTAGCAACAAATGATAGAGAACTCGATGGAATGAAAGCTGATGGATCAAAATTCCGTGTTCTCGTAGTTGATGATTCGATGTTTGTTGCTAAGCAAATTGGGCAAATATTGACAAGCGAAGGGTATGAAGTTGTAGCGACTGCAGGTGATGGCAAAGAAGGATTAGATAAATATAAAGAATTATGTCCTAATATCGACCTTGTTACGATGGATATTACCATGCCTCGTATGGATGGTTTAACAGCACTTGAGCAAATTGTTGCTTTTGACAAAAACGCAAAAGTTGTCATGATTAGTGCACTCGGAAAAGAAGAATTGGTAAAAAAATCTCTTTTGCTCGGAGCAAAAAACTACATTGTTAAACCTTTGGATCGGAAAAAAGTTCTTGAAAGAATTGGAGCAATCCTCAAATAGCATTAGTTATTGAGTTTGTTAAGAGCAAAAAATCACTTTACGTTTTCAACTTTAAATTGATTTTTATTCCAAATATAAGGTTAATAATTTATGGAATCTTTTATTTGTGTTCGCAATGAGCATTTAAATCATCACGGCACTCTCTTTGGAGGGCAAGTTCTTCTTTGGGCAGATGAAATGGCATGGATGGCTGCCTCGAGAGATTTTCCTCATACGAATTTTGTTACACGTGCATTAGGCGAAAGTCTTTTTCAAAAACGTGTTTTAGTTGGATCGATTTTACGGTTTAAGACAAAAAAAATAAAGCAAGGAACAACATCCGTAACGTATAGCGTTGAAGTTTTTGCAACTACATCTGATTACTCACTTGAAGAACTTTCCTTTTTTACGAGTGTAACCCTTATTTCTGTAAATGACGATGGAGAGAAAAGTCCTATTGTTTTTTTTAAAAATGAGAAATCTTCATAAAGCATTTTCTGTGTTGCAAAAAAGTATAAAAAGATATGTATTTTTGAACTTGACACGGTACAATATTCCCGTTACGATTTTTTTAGAGGCTGTATGAATACTGAATTAATAAAAAACAGACGCTCAATTCGATCATATCAAAAAAAAGAATTGGAGCCACAAATTGTTGCAACACTCAACGATTTTATTTTAGAGCAAAAAAAAGAAAGCGGCTTACAGATCGACCTTGTCTGTAACGACACAACTGTATTTGACAGTCTTTTAGCTCGCTATGGAAAATTTGAAAATGCTCATAATTTTATTGTATTTTCAGGAAAAAAAGAAAAAAATCTTGACGAAAAAGTTGGCTATTTTGGCGAAAAAATTCTTTTAAAGGCAGTTGAACTCGGGCTTGGCACCTGCTGGGTTGGCGGAACGTATAATAAAAAAGCTGTCAAGGCTCCAAAAGACACAAAAATTGTATGCGTCATTTCAATCGGCTACATCGAAAAACAAGGAATAAGGCGAAAATCCAAAATGCTTGATCAGGTTATACATCCTAAAAGTCAAAGACCACAATGGTTTATACATGGCGTTGAAAATGCTTTGTATGCTCCTACTGCTTTGAATCAACAAAAATTTATTTTTAGTGTTTTCGAAAATATCGTTGATGTGCAAATTTCTGGATTCGGTTTTTATACAAAAGTCGATCTTGGCATTGTAAAATATCACTTTGAAATCGGTGCTGGCAGCAAGAATTTTCAGTGGAAATAACTATGTCAAAGCTGATTGCTTTTTTCTCCTAAAACAGTAAAATAAATTGCATGGCGATTTAACAGGCTCTCAATTTTTTATAGAGAATGGGGAGCAAAACTTGCCATTTAATTGAGGTTTTTTTGAAAACGTTTTATTGGGATTCACTTACGCATGATAGTTTTTTTGAGCAGGGGTCGGCTGTCACCATTGGCGGCTTTGATGGGCCTCACTTGGGGCATACCTCGCTTTTTGATGCTGTTTTTGATTTCAAAAAAAATAATCCCCTGTGCAAGGCAGGCATAATCACGTTCCAGACGCTGCCTCGTTCAATAAAGGAAAAGCACGATTTTGCAGGGGAGCTGTCAACGCATGCATTGCGAATGAAAAAATTTGAAAATTATGGCTTTGATTTTGTTGTTTTAATTGACTTTTCTGCAAATTTTAGTATACTGCAAGGAAGCGATTTTTTGGCACGGCTTTGCGATTGGTGCATGGTGAAATTTTTAGCCGTGGGTGAAGATTTTCGTTGCGGATCAGGACTTGATACGGGAAGAAGCGAAATACAAACGTTTGCAAAAAAGCACAAGATTTCTGTCTTTTTTGTAAAAAGCTTAACGTGCCATGAGCAAAGGATTAGCTCTTCATTGATTCGCCGTGCAATTCTACAAGCGGATTTTCAAACGGCTCATAAACTTTTGGGCTTTTCGTACACGCTCGATATGCAAAATTGCACATGGATTAAAAAAAATGAAATTTCTAAAACGGTTTTTTCCACAAAAAAAGCTGTTTTATCGCAAATTATACCGCCCGTTGGGCAGTATCGTGTTTGGATTCAAAAATCACCTGACAATGATTTTTCAGTTTTTCAAGGCCTTTTACAAATTGATGAAAATGATTTTCGCCTTTTTGTTGATAGCTGGAATGATGAATGGACGATTCAAGCACTATTATTTCAGGATTTATAACAGGGTTTTCTTGTTATGAAGGCTTGAGCTAATCAAGGAGTAAGTATGCCACTTACAAAAGAAAAAACATCAGCACTGATTACAAAATTTGGTGCTAATGCAAAAGACACAGGGAATGCGCAGGTTCAAATTGCAATTATGACCGAGCGGATTCGAGAATTGACTGAGCACTGCAAAACGTTCAAAAAGGACAAAAGTGCTTCTCGAAGTTTGATTAAAATTGTTGGCCAACGCCGACGACTTTTAAAATATTTGCAAAGTCGAGAACTTGAAGCGTATCGTGCTTTAATTAAAGAGCTAGGCTTACGTAAATAAAAAATTACAAGGATTTATGCAGGAAATTATCTTGTGTAAATCCTTGTGTTTATTAGAGTAGTAAATAATTGCTGTAGCATACAAAAAGAATTTTTTGTGGTACATCTATGCATTTTGAGTTTTTAAATCGCTCATAATTGAGCATAAAACATGGGTTTAGCATAAAAAATTCTATTTTTTGTAGATATGGCAAAATTAAGTTATTTACAAAAGGATTTGATGATTAAGGGAATTACCATTGCCTGCAATCATTATTTTATCAGGGTTATTTTTAGAGGAGTAAAAAATGGTTCAAAGAGTATCGTACAAAATCGGTAACGAAGAGTTAATTTTAGAAACAGGACGATTTGCAAAGCAAACAAACGGCACAATTTATGCACAGTTTGGCGGTTCTGCAATTCTCGCAACAGTTTGCTGTTCATCAAGTGCAAAAGAAGGCTTGGATTACGTGCCGCTCACCGTTGATTACAACGAGAAATATTATGCGGCGGGAAAAATTCCTGGCGGTTTTGTTAAACGTGAAGGTCGCCCAAAGGACAAAGAGATTTTGGTTTCGCGCCTTATTGATCGTCCAATGCGCCCATTGTTTGAAAATTCATTTGGTCGAGATATTCAGCTCATTCCAACCTGTATTTCAACAGATCAAGTAAATCCACCAGATATGCTTGCGATTATTGCAAGCTCGGCTGCCGTTCATATTTCTGACATTCCATTTAATGGGCCTGTTGCAGGCGTGCGAATTTGCTATAAAAATGGCGAATACATCATGAATCCGACTTTTGAGCAAATTGAAAGTGCCGAAATGGAAATTGTGGTTGCAGGAACAGCTGAGGGAATTACGATGGTTGAAGGTGGGGCTCACGAGGTTTCTGAAGAAATTATGCTTGAGGCACTTGAAAAGGGAAAAGAATTTATTAAGATTATGTGTAAGTTGCAAGATGATTTACGTGCTTTAGTTGGATTGGAAAAACTTCCGCTTTGCCCACTCCAAATTGAACTTGAAAATAAAGCTACAATCGAAAGTGCTGCGTATCCACTACTTGAAGCTGCGTGTTTTATTAAAGGCAAGCATGAGAGATATGCTGCAATCAACAAGGTAAAGTCTGATTTTGAAGAAAAATACGCAACTCAAATTGAAGATGAAACGCAAAAAAAACTTTTTGACGCTTCCTTTGAAGACATGCAATATCGTATTTTACGCATTAATATTTTAGACAAAAATCTTCGCCTTGATGGTCGAAACACCGAGCAAATTCGTGATATCACCTGTGAAATTGATGTTTTGCCTCGTCCACACGGATCGGCTCTTTTTACTCGTGGAGAGACGCAATCCCTTTGTGTGGCAACGCTGGGAACTGTTTTTGATGAGCAATCCTATGATGATATTGATGGCGATCGCAAAGAGCATTTTATTTTGCATTACAATTTTCCTCCTTATTCTGTTGGTGAAGTTGGCAGAATGGGAACAGGCCGTCGTGAAATTGGGCATGGAAATCTTGCTCGTCGATCACTCGAGCCAATGGTTCCTTCAAAGGCTGCATTCCCGTATACGGTTCGCGTGGTTTCTGAAATTCTTGAGTCAAACGGATCTTCTTCTATGGCAACAGTTTGCGGCGGTACGCTTTGCATGCTTCAAGCGGGCGTTCCTATGAAAAAGCCTGTTGCAGGTATCGCAATGGGACTTATCACTGATGGCGATAAATTTGCCGTTCTTTCTGATATTCTTGGAGATGAGGATCATCTTGGCGACATGGATTTTAAAGTTGCAGGAACAGTTGACGGAATTACGGGCTTTCAAATGGATATCAAAATCGCAGGCGTTAGCACAGAAATTATGAAAAAAGCCTTGTCTCAAGCAAAGGCAGGACGATTACATATTTTGAATGAAATGAATAAAGTAATTTCTAAGCCAGCTGAAAAAATGAGCGAATATGCTCCCAAAATTTCTGCAATCAAAATTGATCCAGAAAAATTAGGTGCTTTGATAGGACCCGGTGGTAAGGTGATTAAAGCAATTTCCGAAAAGCACCAAGTTACTATCAACACTGACAACGATGGCACGGTAACAATTTATGCAAAAAATACTAAATCGGCTGATTCTGCGTTAGCTGCAGTTAAGGGCATTGTTGAAGACCCCGAAGTTGGTCGCATTTACGAAGGAACGATTAAACGCATCATGGATTTTGGAGCATTTATCGAAATCCTCCCGGGAAAAGAAGGACTTTGCCATATTTCAAAGTTTTCAAAAGAAAAGATTGTAAAAGTGAGCGATGTTGTTCAAGAAGGACAGTCAATTTCTGTTAAGCTTCTTGAAATTGACAAAATGGGACGGCTAAATCTTTCTGCCGTTGACGCACAACAAAAATAATCATAATTTATTTGCCGTTTACAGTTACTGTAAGCGGTTTTTTTTGTGATTCAAACTATTAGACTAGAATTGAAGGTGATAAATTTACAGTTTTTTAAGTACAGACAAGATTTTAAGCGGATTTGTATCGGCTCGTGCTTGTAGTCGCTCAAAATGTTCTACAATTTCTGTTGCTGCTCCCGATAAAAATACTTCGTGTGCGGTATGTAAAAACCACAAATAGTGATATTCTGGCTGAATAATTAAATTTCGCTCATTAAGGTAAAACTCAAGTGCCTCCCCGAGTTCCAAATGATTTTGTTCGCCACACAGTCCGTAAACATTTTCTTTACAAAAGCAAAGAACAACACGACGATAGCCTTCTGCCATTGCATCATCATTTTTGAACCCGTTAATAACAAGATGCAATGAGCCAAGGGATAAGTCATAGCCGCGTAATCGCAATTCTTTTCGTAAAGCGATAATTTCTTGACGAATTTCTCTTGATGCAAAATCTTTTTCCTCATTTAACATTTTTCGCCAAAAACGAAATTCTCCTTCGTAGGCAGAATATTCTGGCATTCTTGAAACAATGGATTCTGTCTCAGTAAGCAATTGCCAATCTGAGGCAAAAGAATCTTTTAATTTTTGTCGAAGATTCAGCATCATTAATAGAGTATACATCTTTTCATAAATATGAAAAAGAGGTATACTTAACAAAGATGATTTTTCTTGTATGTGCAGATATTCATGGAAATAAAGAAGCACTCAAAGCGGTTTTACGAACAGAAAAAAACTACGATAAATTGCTCATATTAGGAGATATTGTAGGATATGGAGCAGATTCATCATTTTGTCTCAAAAAACTCACCAAAAATAAAAAATCTTTGTTTGTAAGTGGAAATCACGACGCTGCAATCGCAGGAAAAATACCATTATCATGGTTTTCTTCTGATGCAAAATATTCAATAAAGCGCACACAAGAATTATTACATGCACGGGATCTCAATCTTTTAGCAACATTACCCGAAACGCTTGATTTATCACCCTACACAGATCATTGTGCCCTTGCTGTTCACGGATCTCCTATTGATCCATTGCGGGGCTATATGTGGGGAGGAGAAGAAACGAGCGAGGTTTTTTTTCACATGAAGCAAAAAAAAATTAAAACTTGTTTTGCATCGCATACACATCAACCCTCAGTTTTTTTTGAAAACAATAATAAAATAGAATCTTTTTTTCCTGTTTATGGCGAAGAATTTCATCTTAATGATAACCAATGGTGTATTTGCAACCCCGGAAGTGTCGGGTTTCCTCGATTTTTTAATGCCATTGAAAGAATGCTTCCCGATGTACAAACAATTACCGAAAAATCGTTTCCCGCAAATTATTTTCTCTGGAACAGTTCTTTAAACATTGTAACATTTAAAGAGGTTCGTTATAACATTGAACAAACCGAAAAAAAAATAACCCGCATTATGCTATAATCCGTCAATTATTTTTTTTAACATCCGATAATTAAAATAGATTATGGTCGATGAAGTTTTCAAAGTTTTAACAATTTTTATTCTCTCCAGCACAATAATGCGACTCCTTTCTATAATTCATGTTCGTGGCATTGCTTCTTTTCGCCTTTATGTTGTATATAGCATTGTGTATGTTTGCTCTCTCATTTTATTTGCCTTCGTTTTTACTTTTTCTGCCGTGGGAACAAACCGAATTGCGTTTTACTGCGTTTGTATTTTTTTAGGCCTTTCATATTTCATTTTTCTTTATTTTTACAGCCAAACATCAGTGCGAATTTTTAAACAATTAGATCTGCCGTGGACAGCACTCTTTATTATTTCGCCACTAACTGCAACGATTTTTTGTAGCTTTTCAAATAGCGAAAAAATACACGGTGTCATTAACGATTATGAGGAATCAATCGTATATAAAAAATATATTGAAAAATTGCAAAAAAGCGTAAAATGCACGTTTATAAACTGGTTTTATACCGAACTCATCATTGATAATTTTTCTTTTATGATTATTAATGACAACAATAATTTTCATCTTTCTTGTGATAAAAAAAAATTTGAAAAGAAATTTGAGCGTGCCTATTATTTTTTAGGGAATTTTTCTCAATCTGAAAAAAATCTCTTTAAAAAGAAGAATCATATTTCATTTTTGCTGAGTCAAAAACAATTATTACAAATGTGCAAGGATTTTTCAGCGATTCTTATCAAAGCCGATAAATTAATGTTTAAAAATATTCCTCTTTTTATTCGCAATGAAGATTTTTCGTATGGAGTGATTTATAGTCGGCGACACAATATTGATTTTTCTTTTATTGAATCTAAAAAAATGTCTTCTATTTATTATAATCATATTGTAGTTGATCAAGCGAATTTAATGAAACTGTTTGAAAAGGCTATTCATCAGTAAAATCGATTTTATTTATTCGCAAAATTATTTGCCGATAAACAAAATTTCAGGCTCAAGAATAAAATCAAATTCTTTGCGAACCTTTTCAATCGTAAAATCTACCAAATTTTTTACATCATTTGCTGTGGCCTGCTCTTTATTGATAATAAAATTTCCATGCCACGGTGCAATTTGTGCCCCGCCAATTTGATAGCCGCATAATCCGACTGCATCAATTAATTTTCCTGAAGGACTTCCAAATTCTCTATTGTTTTTAAAAACACTTCCAGCTGAAGGAAAGTTAAAGTGCTTTTTTTTATTGCGATCTGCAATAAATTCCGCATTTTTTTGCATAATTGTTATAATATTTGAGACATGAACTCGAAAAATTGCAGATAAAATAAAATAATTTTTATTTTGAAAGGGCGATTTTTTATACTCCCAATCACGAGGATTAAATTTATATGTTTGAATATTTTTTTTTTCATCAAGATAATGCACCGAATACAAAAGATCGCATATCGATTTTTCATAGCAACGAGCATTCATGTACACAGCCCCGCCAATCGTTCCTGGTAATCCAGAAAAGTTTTCAAAGCCGCTAAGTGATTTTTTTTCACAAAAATTTTTTACCTGATCAAAGGTACAGCCCGCATGACACGACAAGAAAAAGTTTTCATCATCATATTGTAATTCAAGGTGATTAAAATTTTCAGTAGAAATAACTAGACCTGCAACACCATCGTCACTGATAAGGAGATTTGATCCTCCACCTAAAAAAAAGTTTGCTCACCTTTTTTGTACGCCCATTCAAGCACATCAAGAAGTTCGTAATTATTTTTAGGGGATGCAAAAAAATCAGCAACCCCGCCTATTTTAAATGTAGTTCGAGGTGCTAAAATTTGATTTTCTTTAATTATTATTGACATAGTTGTTTGTGGGCGATAACGGATTCGAACCATTGACCCCCTGCATGTCGAGCAGGTGCTCTAACCAGCTGAGCTAATCGCCCAAATGCATTGCTTTACAATGCAAGAATCTACATCATTACACAAAGTAATTTTTTTGTCAATAGAAGTCAAAAAAGCTTGTAAAAAATACAAATAATTCGCTTGAAATCTTCTCATCTTATATGATAAGCTGAAATTAAAAAATAAGATTTTAAATAGTTCTAAATCTACGATAATATTTCAAATTTAATAAAAAAGGATTACAATATGAAAACACTTTATTTTGAATGCACTATGGGAGCTGCAGGCGATATGTTAATGGCATCTCTTTTAGAGCTCCACCCAAATCCACAAGCAATTTTATCTCAGCTGAACAAAGCCGGAATTCCTCATACCCTTATTACTTCATCAAATGCTACAAAATGCGGTATTACTGGCACTTATGTAAATGTAAAGATTAATGGTCAGGAAGAGCATAGTATTGATAGTCATTCACATGCAGAATTAAACCATCATACGCATCATCACCATGAAAAAACATCAGAGGCCACTCACTCACACGAACACCATGCAAATATGCCCTATATTGAGCATCTTGTTAGTCATCTTGATTTACCCGAATGCGTAAAAACTAATATTATTGGCGTATATAACCTCATAGCACAAGCAGAAAGCAAGGCTCACAATACACCTGTAAGCGAAGTGCATTTTCACGAAGTCGGCGCTATGGATGCAGTTGCCGATATTGCTGGAGTCTGCCTTTTATTACACGAACTAGATCCACAAAAAATACTATGCTCGCCCATTCACGTCGGAAGTGGCAGCGTCCGTTGCTTACACGGCATTTTACCCGTCCCTGCTCCCGCAACAGCCTTCATTTTACACGGCGTACCCATTTACAGCACAGCAATCAAAGGAGAACTCTGCACACCAACCGGAGCAGCCCTTCTAAAATATTTTGTTCATGAATTTTGTCCGATGCCTGCACTAAATATTCAAAAAATGGGTTATGGAATGGGCAAAAAAGATTTTGAAGCAGCAAACTGCGTTCGAGCATTCCTTGCAGAAACGGCATCACATGCAGAAAATATTATCGAGCTCAGTTGCAATATTGATGATATGAGTGCAGAAGAAATTGCCTTTGCAACAGAAATCTTACTTGAAAATGGATCTCTTGATGTATACACCACCGCTATTTATATGAAAAAAAATCGTTGTGCAACGCTTCTAACCTGTTTATGCAACCAAGAAGAAAGCGATCTTCTTGCCCAGTTATTTTTTAAACACACGACCACGCTTGGCGTGCGAAAACAAAACTTTACACGCTACACGCTTGAAAGAACGACAACTCAAATACAAAGCACGCTGGGCACTGTTCGCCAAAAACAGGCAATGGGATTTGGAGTAAGCACACAAAAATTTGAATACGACGATATAGCCTCTATTGCAAAAAAAAATAATATGAGCCTCAAAGAGGTCAAAAAAATACTTCAGCAATAATAAAATCCTCAATGTATCATAAAACAGATTGTTTTGCAAAATTTTTTTGTTCATTAATTTTTAATAAAAATGATAATGCAAGACTAGTTTTTTGTTGAGTTTACTTATATGATAAATTCTATGCGATTCAAAAATTATTTATCGGCTTCATTGATAATACTTGCTCTAACATTCATTGGACTTGGCTTTTTTCAGCAAGGTTTTCTCTCTGTAATGCGAAAAGCAATTTTTATCTGCCTTGAATGCATTGGAATTGGGTAATGGTTTTTTTTAACACATATAAACGACAAATAATACAATCGATTATCACACTTGCAACCAATTTTCATCTCACAGGATTTATTACAGGGCGAATTTATCAAGGAAAACTAAAATCTTTTTGTGCTCCCGGTCTCAATTGCTACTCGTGCCCCGCAGCAGTTTTTTCATGCCCCATTGGATCCTTGCAACTTGCTTTAAGTGCAGGAATTTTTACCCTTCTCTATATTGTAGGATTTTTGCTTTTTTTTGCCACCATTTTTGCCCGCTTCGTGTGTGGATGGCTTTGCCCTTTTGGCTGGATGCAAGAAATCGCTTATAAAATTAAAACGCCTAAAATTCCACAAAATACTATTCCAAAAGGTTTTCGTTTAATCAAATACGCAATCCTACTGATTTTTGTCATCATACTACCAATCGTTACTTTTGAAATGCTCGGCGTCGCATCGCCTGCTTTTTGCAAATTTATTTGCCCCGCAGGAACTTTTCAAGCAGGAATTCCCCTTTTAACAATGAATGCAGATTTACGGGAATCAATCGGAGGAATTTTTTTTCTCAAATTCACGCTTCTCTTGATTTTTATCGCTTTTATGATCGTTGAATACCGAGCTTTTTGCAAATTTGCCTGCCCTCTCGGTGCATTTTATTCTTTTTTTAACAAGATTGCCATTATTGGTATCAAAGTCGATCAAAATAAATGCACAAACTGTGGGGAATGCGTAAAAAAATGCAAAATGAATTGTTCAAAAATAAATGATTTTGAATGCATCCGCTGTGGAGAATGTAAAAACTCTTGTAATTTTAATGCAATCTAAGGCTCTCTTAATGGAATTTTTGCTCGTATAAGAATACCTTTATCAGAATCGTTCTATAAAGAAAAATACGGAGGTTTTATGAAAAAAGGATTGCTAATGCTGTTGATACTACTGATTAGTATAAGTAGCTTTGCACAAACAGTTGGATTAAAAGTTGGAAATATCGCACCAAATTTTACGCTCGACACATTGGAAGGAAAAGAAGTCAAACTAAGTGATTATCGAGGACGTCCTGTGTTTCTTAATTTTTGGGCAACATGGTGTCCTCCCTGTGTGCGAGAAATGCCCGATATGCAAAAAATTCATACAAAATATCAAGACAAGTTGACGATGCTCGGCCTCAACTCAGGTGAAAATAAAAAAGAGGTTCAAGCATTTATTACCAAAAATAAATTGAGCTTTCCCATTATTCTTGATCCGCAAGGCAAAATTTCAATGCAATACAATGTGCAAGCCATTCCAACAACCTATATTATTGATAAAAAAGGAATCATTGTTGAGAAAAAAATAGGTGCTATGACAGAAAAACAAATGGAGGCACTGGTATCAAAAATTATTGAATAGAGTTTAAAGGCGAGCGTCTTCGGTAAAAATCCATGTAAAATGGACAGTTTGCAACCATGTTAGCATACTTCGAGAAGCATTTCGCCAAAGCAACGCATTAATAATTTGTAAATCATCGAAAAAAGCAACAGGGTCATTCCGAAAAAAAATATTTGTTTTAAGATATTTATTATAAATGCTTGTACTTTCAAGCTGAGTAAAAATTTCACTCATGAATATTTTTTTTGTTGCTTTATTTTCAATCTCATTTTTTGTACGAGGATTTTTCATCAGCGTTAAAGCTCGATCGAAACTCCTGCGTAAATCGCGCGGGCGCATAACTCCAGAAAAAACAATGTAGCCTAATTGCCCTAAATTGGGCTCGCATACTAAATCGACAGATTTTGCGATGGGAGTTTTGCCACCAAGCACGAATTCTTTTAATTTTTCTTCCAAATTCCACAGCATAAAAAATATATCTGCGTAATTTTCTAATTCAGGAGAGGGTAATTGAAAGAAAATCACTACGGGATCAGAAAAATTTTGCGTTGGAACAAGCAATCGTGGTTGTCGCATTTTTTGCGAGTCACTACTGTCGGTAATAAAAATTCGTTGCAAAGGAATTTTTAATTGCTGGTTTTTGATATCAAACATATATGATTGTATTGCCTCTTGAAAATCCTGAAAAGAAAAATGATCCTTTGTTGTGGCCAAATCTGAAAAATTATCTTCAATAATCTGAGCGGAAAAATCATTTTCAAGCGTCGAAGAAACAACAACTTGCATAAAATAAGGGTTTTGTAACTGCTCGCAATATTTTACAATATCAGCAAATTTTAAGCTTTTAAATAAATTTTTATCATTATATAATAAAGAATTTTTCTTGCTTTGCTCAAACAAAATTTGAATTCCGTCAAAAATCATTCGATTTTCATTGGAAATATATTTATTTCGTAAATATTGTCGCACCTCCCAAACAGATTGATCAATAATTTGCGGGGTATAATGCGAGTCTTTCAAAGCAGCACTGATGGATTTAAAAACATCAACAAGCTTTCTTGAAGCAACTTGAATACTAATGGTATGAGAATAAAGTGTTGAATCAATCGAAATGCTTGCAGTTGAGGGAAAATCAGCTTGCACCGAAATTAATTTTGATAAGGCAATCACCGTTAAAAATCGAAAACCTTGCTTTTGTTGCAGATTTTTAAGCATAATCGAATCAAGAAGATCTCCCCCAAAAAACGTTATATCCACCCGTGCATCAGAAGCAATCGTGTTTTTTCGCACAAAAGCGTTCATTCCGTTTGCAAGTTTAATTTCTTTTCCTGTGTTTTTATGCAGTTCAAGCAAATTATGTATTTGTTGTACCTCATCTTGTTCAATAGCTTGAGCAAGTTTTAACTCAGTGTTTTTTTTTGTTTCAATTTCTTTATACAGGGTGTTGGTGTACCACGATGCATTTTTTTGGGTAATGATTTCTTTTGCGTGCAGCTTCAATTCATCTTCGTGTTCAAAAAAAATGCGCGAATTCATAACAACAAAAACATATGGGCTTTGCGTTAAAATATTTTGTATATCATTTTTTGAAATAGAATTAATTATTTTTTCAAAATCAAAAAAATAATCGCGATCAACATAAGTCCAACTATTGGCAAAAGCGTCAATTAGGGCGGGAGAACTTTGTATCATTTCATTAAAATTGCCAATAAGATTTTTTTTTGCAAATTCAATTTCAGTATTTTTTAAAAAATCGTGTGGCGTTTTTATTATATTTAAAAACTCAAGTATTTGTAGCACAACATTTTTTTTCTCGAGCAAAGTCTGAAAAATCAAACGCGATTTTTCCCCTTGATTTGCATAACCGACATGAATAAATTCTTCAGAATCTATGCCTAAAGATTTAGATGACAACATTTTTTTCTTCAAAGAGCTTCCGCTATTTTGAAAGGCTTCGGCACTCAAAGCGATAGTTTCGGGATAAAAAGATCGTGCTGATCCGCGATGAAAAAGTCCTGCAGAGGAATATTGCGTAATAATTTGTATAAAATCTTGCGGAAAATCATTTGAATGCAAGATATACAAGCCAGCATCTTTTTCAATTTGGTTTTTCTCAGCAAGGTTATTTTCTTTAATAATGGGAAGGTTTGAATTCTCCCAATCGCCAAAAGTATTTTGTACCATCTGATAAATGAGATCTGAGGTAAGATTGGATGAAATAAATAAGGCACTATTTGATGGCACATAAAATTTTTGCTTAATCGTAGTTAAAATTGCCCGTGCCGCTCCTGCAGAATATTTTGAAAAAACAGCGGCAGCAATTCCTGTTTCATGACGCCACGGAGCTTGTGCAAATAAGCGTGAATCAATTGCTGTGTTAATATGAGTTGCAGGAATTTCTGCATTTTCAAGCACTCGATTTTGCATGGCTGTAAGCTGCTTAGAAACACTTTCCTCAAAAAAAGAAACTTTCATTGTCGCATCCGCAAGTAAAGATAATGTTTCATTTAGTGAAAAAAAAGGAACTTTCAATTGATAATAGCTAATATCAGCGCTACAAAAAGCCTCATACGAAATAATATTAAGTTTTTGGAGCTCTTGTTTTATGTCATCATCAGTTGGAAATTTTCGCGATCCTGATAAAAAAAGTTTTGTATAAAGCTCAAAAAAACCGGTATCATTTTGTGTTTGTTGCGAATAGCCAGCCTTTACGTTCAAGCGCACCGTGGTAGTAGGCAAAGAATCATCGGTGACAACAAATAACTCAAGGCCATTTTCTAAAATAAAATATTCAATTGAAGAGCTTTTAGGCGATTGAGTAAAGCATTGAGAAGTGTATAAAAAAAATAGGATAAAAAAAAATAAGTTTTTCACAAATGGTAGTTTTAGTTTAAAAAATAAAAAGACTGCTAAAGGAGGATAAACGCAGTCTTTTTATAAGTTGTTACTATCATTTAAATAATAATAAAAACAAAAAAAAGTGTCAAGCAATAAACTAAAAACAGACGAAAAATAGTACATTTTTTGCGGTTTAACAGAAAACACTGCAATTCTTTACAGGGTTTTATTAATTATGGTTCTTGACTAGCAAAATTAGGAAAACTTTACCATATTTTTGATGATTGTGAATAAATCATCATTGCGATGATTATATCTGAACTCGCATTCCTTTAAGTGTATCACAAAACTATCAGAATTACAACCATTAAATTTTGCTAGTCGTCTTTTTGCTTAACGTACTTGTACGTAACTCCAAAAATTTTCAATGCCATTAACGGGGCTTTTTCCTCTGACAAATTCATCATGACTGTGATAGACTCGATAGTGATCATATCCATTTAGCACAAGCCCGTCATCGCAATAGTAGGGGATGTAGAGCAAGGGTATGAAAAATCCTACGGCATGGGAGTTACCGCCGTTTTTGCCACCAACCGCAGGCGACATAATCAAACTTATAAAGTGCATGAACTGATATAACTAATATTAAGTGAATCGAAGTGTGCTTAATAAAAAATAAAATTACGATGGTTTCCTTTCGCCTCTTGTATAAAAAAATATGTTCTAGTATGATTTTCTCTTATTACATTTTTCAAGGGGTTTTTATGAAAGCAAAGCGATTTTTTCACGTTTTTGTCGTGTCGATTTTTTTTGGGACGCATCTATTTGCACAAAGTTTTACCGAAAACAAGGAGCTCCCTCCGCTATTTGAAAAGCATAATCTTACTGGAACCTTTGTTTTGTATAATGCCCAAACAAATGCAATGCAAGGCTATAATAAAAAAAGATCAAATACTCGTTTTTATCCTGCGTCAACGTTCAAGATTTATAATTCGCTAATCGGGCTTCACACTCGTGCGGTGCAAAATGTTGACGAGGTGTTTTATTTCTATAAGGGCGAGGATGTTTATTTGGAAAGTTGGGCAAAAGATTCAAATCTGCGTTATGGAATGAAAGAGTCGCAGGTTCCTGCGTATCAGCTTTTGGCTCAAAAAATCGGACTTGAAGCTATGCAAGAGCAAGTGAATGTTCTTAATATTGGCAACAAAAAAGTTGGAAATAATGTGCGTGAATTTTATTTGCAAGGCCCTTTGCAGGTAAGTGC
>JBOFTD010000110.1:0-2290 GCA_051651885.1 Treponemataceae bacterium | reverse complement strand
ATACCACATAAAAGTAAAACGACTTTGTCAGTTGCTTATCAGACAATTTAGGTATGCCTGTTTTCCTCAGTCATTTGGCTTTTTTGCTATCGACTAGCGAACCTCCTTTTTTATTAGAAGAAATCACTTTATGTGATAGAAAAAATTTGACAATTGTTTTCGATTTTGTCAGTGATTTTTTTTACAATATAACAAAACTGCATATATTTCGTATGTTATAGAAAAAAAAGTTTTTTATAGTGTTTTAAATAGTTTGATTTAATGGGTTACAATAAAAAAATCCCTACAGAGTATGCAGGGACGTAGTCATCAATAACGACTTCGGCATAGAGCCTTATTGTGATTTGATTTCTAAAAACAGGGTAGCACAAACGTGAATTTTATGCAAGTATTCTTACTAAAAAAGAAGGAGGAAAAATGAAAGTTTTAGGATTAGACATAGGGAGCAACTCCATTGGGTGGGGAATCATTGACAAGGTAAATAGAAAAATTCTTAATAGTGGCGTCTATATTTTTCCTGAGGGTGTGAAAAATGAAAAAGGTGTTGAAAGTTCAAAGGCTGCTGAAAGAACAGGATTTCGTTCTGCAAGAAGACTTAAATTTCGCAGAAAATTGCGAAAGTATGAAACATTAAAAGTGTTGATCGAAAACAATATGATACCTCTTTCACTTCCAGAGTTAGAAAAATGGCGAAAGCAAAAGATATATCCTCATTCACAAGAATTTATTGCATGGTATAGAACCGATGAAAATACTCAGTGGGAGCCTTATTTTTTAAGGAAAAAATGTGTTGAGCAAAAAGCTTCACTATACGAAATCGGAAGAGCTCTGTATCATATAACACAGCGCAGAGGCTTTTTAAGTAACCGCAAAGAGTCAACCAAAGAGACGGATGGAAAAGTGTGTACCGCTATAGGTGAGTTGTCAGAAAAAAAAGCTGATAAAACACTCGGGCAATATTTTTATGAATTGAAAGTAAGTGGAGAAAAAGTACGGGGAAAATACACTTCTCGTAAAACTCATTACGAGCAAGAATTTAACAAAATTTGTGAGGTGCAACATATTTCGCCTGAATTAAAAGAAAAGCTCTACCGTGCAATATTTTGCTAGTCAAGAACCAAAGAAATTGTCCAACTCGTATTAGAAGATTTTTACGGAAAGAAAAAGTGGCATGAGCAACCTTTGGAAAAACAACAGGCGATTAAAAGCGATAGTATAACAAAAATCGAAGATACACTAAAAATTGCAACAACAAATAATCCAAATGATTGGAAATTTCAGCAATTGCGAACAGATAATTTAATTGATGATTTTTTACGAAGCGAGGGTTTTATGGTTGCAAAAAATAAAAAACTGTATCATCCTTCAGATGTAGAATTTAATCTAAAATATGCAGAACATAAAGAAGACGGAAAAAAATATTTGAGTTCACCACTTACGGCGAGTGTAAAAAATCCTGTGGCAATGCGAGCTCTTCACCAATTACGAAAACTTATTAATTACCTTATCAAAACAGAGCAAATTGATAGTGCTACCCGTATTCATATTGAGCTTGCAAAAGAAGTAAACGATAAAAATAAGCGAAAAGCAATATCTGATTTTCAAAAAGAAAATGAAAAGAAAAATAATATATATCGGGATGAGTTAATAAAGCTTGCAAAAGAGGCAGGACAGGATATCTCGCCAACAGATATTGATATTAAAAAATATCGTTTATGGACGGAGCAAGAAAAACAATGCCCTTATACAGGAAAAACAATCAAAATTACTGATTTATTTGGAGAAACTCCCCTCTTTGATTTTGAGCATACTATTCCTCGAAGCCTTTCATACGATGATTCGCTTGAAAACCTTATGCTTTGTGAAGTTAATTTTAATCGCAATGTAAAAAAGCAAAAAATGCCCTCTGAACTTGCAAACTATAGTGAAATATTACAACGAGTTGGTCGTTATTATGAAGATGAAATCAGTAATCTTCTAGGTATTATTGAAAAAAATAAAATAAAAGGTGGATACATCGCACCTGAGCAAAAAGATAAAAAAATTGTTGCTAGACATAAAGCAAAAATGCATCTTGATTATTTTAAAGGAAAGTTAAAGCGATTTCAAGTGGAGGAATTAACAGGTGGATTTAAGCATAGTCAATTAAATGACACTCGAATTATCACAAAACTTGCTCTCCAGTATTTAAAAAAATGTTTTGACTACGTTCAACCTATTAATGGGGTTTTAACAGATGAATTTAAAAAACAATGGGGCATTATGCAACGTAATGAAGCTAAAGATAGAA
>JBOFTD010000109.1:0-5995 GCA_051651885.1 Treponemataceae bacterium | reverse complement strand
TGACCTGCAAGCTGTAATAAATAAATACGCAAACTATACTGCTACATCATCAAAAAAATAACTATTTAAATACATCAATCCTTTTTGTGTTACCAATGTTTTTAATGCTATTTTTACTTTTCCGTTTGGAAATGCATAGCTTGTTTCAACTACCTTAAAATACCCCCTGTCAATATATTTTTGCATTGGCTCGTTTTTTCCATTTAGAATGCCTTTTTCTCTTAATAAAGAAAAAAGATTATTTCTGCCAATATTTTTTAGTTTTAATAACTTTGCAGCCTCCCCCATATCAACACAATCATCGCTTTGTGCGACGGTGTTGTAAAATGCTACTTTTTGGGCGTTTTCCTCTATCTGCTGTTTTTGCCTGCTTATAATATTGTTTGCAACTATAATCGCATTTGCAAGAACAACTTCAGCATCCATACTTTCTTGACCTGCAATATAACCACCATTAATCCTAATTGATCTCAAGATTTTTTTTACTTCTTTTTTGAAGTCTTTTGCAATAGGCTTTCGAGACAGCATTAAAACCTCGTACAAGCCTTGTTCTGTCAAGAAATTAGCATCTCTTGATTGACCTGCCCTAAGGATTGTTGATATCAGCTTTTCATCATCATCAACAAATCTTAGCATTTCAGTAACGTTTGAATGATCAATCCATCTTGCAACGTCCTTTGCTAAAAACAAAGGATTTTCAAAATTTCCATAAATGGTAAAGTTTTTACCAAGAACATCTTGCTGCTTGATAACTTTTAATTCACATTTCATTACCACCTCACTATAAAAATTAAAATCGCTCTTTAGTCGTGTTGATTAAAACCGATACCTTAGTTAAGGAATTTAACCAATGATAAAAACAAAACTTTTTTGTCCTCATTTAGATGAACAAGGAAAAAAACACCTATTTAAAAAAGGTATGGAAAGTGAAAAAAATGGATACTTAACATACCTTTTTTGTACACATTGCCAAACGATCATTTCAATAATTGAAACGCACAAGCAAGAAAAATATGATACACAATCAGCAAAAAATATCATTTCTTGCACAGACAACTAGTTTTATATGTGTCATCTCTTTACATTGCAAAGGGGACTCAACGCCTATTAATTCAAAGCCAGATTTTTCAATTTTTTCAATTAAATCTCTTGCTTTACATGTTCCAACATAGGCAAGAAGCTCTTCTAGTCCTTCAGCTGCTTTTTTCTTAAGAACATTCTTTTTTGCAGCTGCAACTTCATCAACATCTTTCATGTTTTACCTCCTTGTAAAAAAAATGCCACCCACAACATGACTAGTTATTGCGGGTGGCTTCTTCGCCAAAAAACGAATAGGAATCTAGTCAATTTCCTATTAGCTCTTTTTACTATAAAGTAACTTTTTCATTACTTTATATCGCTATAATATAACCAAACAGTTACTATATCAATACTAAAAGTAATTGTTTTGTTACTTTTATTTGCCGATAATAAGTACATGGATGCTTTTTTATTTTGGCAAAATGTAAATATACTCATCAAAGCTAAAAACACTACGCAAGAGGCAATATCAAACACTTGCGGAATTAACTTTGGAACTTTAAAAAATCAGTCAAGTAAAAAAGTGCTTCCTGATGTAATATCAGCTTATAAAATATCAAAAGCCCTTAACACAACTGTTGAATATCTTGTTACTGGAAACCTTCCAAGTCAAGACAATCGTATAAACAATCTCAAACAGCAATTACTCGAAGTCATCAGCAACTACTGACAGTTACAAACAATTATCAATGATTGCAAGTATAGCTACCATTATCAATGACAGAACAACGCATGACACAATCATTCTTTTTGCCTTTCGTATTTGTTACAAAATGTTAAAGGGGTAACAAAATTTCCATCTATCATGCAAGTTGATCTATTGTTATAAAACACAACTTTTGTATTTTTGCAATTAAAACACACCGACAACACATCATCTAGGTCTATTCTTTTTACTTCTTTCATTTTATCTCCTACTGCCTCTTGTTGTAATTGGCACAATGTTTTTTTATATCCATCGATTACTCCTTATAACAACTACAGCTATCGTTTTCATCAACAAAAGTATACAAGTCTTGAATACCGCAATAATAAGGCTCGCCCTCATGTGTTACAAAGTATCTACATGTTTTACATGTCATTAGTCGTCTCCTTTGCCATCTAACAAGAAACCCTCCATTTCGTCATAAAGTTTTTTGTCTTTGTCATGAACTGTATAGCATACGCCGCTAAGCAAGGTGATCGATGTAGCACCTGCAACACCGTTTTTACCATCTCCGTGATAAAGAGTTGAAATACTTTTACTGTTAATAACAACACCGTCATAAATCTTTATGAACATTAAAACTCCTTTTCAACAAGAGATACACCGTACAAGTTTTCCATTTCTTTTATTATGCTTCTATTCGGATAAAACTCACCGTTTTCAATTTGTGAAAGTTTAAGGGCTGTAAGTCCTATACGTTCAGAAGCCTCTTTTAGCGATATTCTCTTTGTAACCCTTGTATCATAAGCTTTATCGCTAAAAGCTTCTTTTCTTTTAACTTCGTTTATCACATAATCTATGTATTCGTTATGTTTTTTGGTTGTTTCGCTTTTGCTTTCAAAAAATAAAATAAGTTTTATTGTGCAAAAAATAAAAAACAACCCAAACGCCCAAATACATATCGCTAAAGGCAAACTCTTTAATATTTCTAAAAACATAATCATAATTTAACTCCTGCTTTTATTTGTATAAACTAAATACTGTTGTTATCATGTTGCTCACAAAACTCATGATAAAAATAATCAGCATACATCGGAAATACATTGCCTTCTTTATCTCTTACAATAAAATCACCCAAAGGGACACGAGTTCCTTTAAATACTCCTTCTGTTATAACAACCTCGTTTATATTTTCTTGTTTAACGCAATCTCTCCAAAAACGCAAATCTGCTTTTTCTGTAACCTGAATAGCATTTACAAACACAACATTATTCATTTGTGCTATCCTATTCTTTCATGGCTTGAATTAGCACAATAAGTATAAACAAAAGATAGCAAGCCACAAGCAAAGAGGCTTCAGATATACCTGCAAAATAAAGATGGGCAAACATGGATATAAATATAATAAATATTGATATTCCTACTACTTTTGTTATAAACCAAACACGAAACGCTCTTTTTCTTGCTGCAATCTTTTGAGAAAAATAGCAAATAGTATGTGTAATTAACGCACAAGAAGCTAAAAACACATAAAAATTAATAATGGCTATCATTTTATAAATCCTTTTTTTCTTTTAGATCTAGGAATTCTCTTTTTACAGCTTTTCTTAAATGCATTTTTTTCATCTTCTGTCATCAAAACTATATAGCTTTCTCTGTTGTAAGTTTTTTTTACTTTCTTTGTTTCTCTATCAAAAGATATATAATTAGCCAAAAAGCCCATAACTTGTGCAGCAACTGCCACTTTTGCAATTCTTTTATCCATTTTTAACTCCTGTTAAGACTGTTTTTTAACCGAAACAATTTTTATGCAATTTTCCAAAACATACTTAAAAGCCTTTCGCTTTTTTCTGCTAAAGAAAAATATCCGCTTGTTAGAAGTGAAATACTTCTTAACGTTTTTTCTTACAAACAAAATCATATTTTCATTTGTATGCAACATGTCTTTTATTTTTTTGCCGTCTAATTCTGTTACATTTATTTCTAAATGCACATCAGATCCTGTATCATCATTGATCTTTTTAGAATTATAAGTAACTTCGGTGTTTCTCTCATAGCTAAAAGGCTTGCTGCAAAAATCACAATATACCTTTTCTGCAAAATCGCTTTTAGAAAATGAATTTTCATGTACATGCATACAATGCGGACATGTTATTTCTTGTTCTAAATAACACTCATCAACAAATTCTTCATGGCTCTCTGTATATATACTCATATAAACACAAATCCTAAAAATGAATCTTTTTTTTAAACAAAATGTTAAACGACAATACCATACGCTTAATTATGGAAAGCTCTTTGATTTCTTTGTTTTGTTTTTGTCTAAATGCATTCAAAATTCTAGACATGTTTCTTTTGTATGCTCTTCTAAAAGCTTTGCTTGTTCTACCGTTCATGATCAGCCCCTTTGTTACATGTTTTAATAAACATGTTATGTTTTTTTATATCAAAATTAAATTGATCTGTTGAGTTAACAAGACACAACGTAGAGCAACATAATTTGCCATCAACTACTATGAATGATGTATAAAAAGTATCTTTTTCGCTTAACTCGTCTACAGTAAGGTATCTTTTACTTCCACAAAATTCACACTCTATATACTTTTTTTTCATCACGCTCACTCAAATATCCTCAAAACAACACTCCAGTCTTTATCTTGAAATGTTAAAACCTCTCCGTTTGTCATAGATAATACGGTTTTATCATTTTCATGTTTTATTGTTGAAATAGCATTTTTATTAATGCTAAAAAACTCTATATCACCCTTGCTTTCTGTTTTCATACTTATAAAAAACGAATCTTTTTTACGCTTTTCTATTAATACGTAAAGATTGAAACCTGCATAAATTAAAAAGACACACGCAAAAAGAAATGTTGCAAACAACTTTCCAGCCACACCAAAGGCAATTTCAACAATCCATATAATAATCAAGAATAAAAACATCCAATGAAAATTTATCAAAAATTTAAATTGCCTTACAACAAAAAGAGTAACGGCTCTCAAAAACCGAAGTAAGCAATCAATTGCTTTTTTCATTTTTAACCTCCACTTTCATTGTGTTTCCGCAAGAGCATTTGCTTTGTTCTTTGCGGAACAATTTACCCATCTCATTATCAAAATACTTAACTTTCTTTTTTTTGCCACATGTGCAAACAAGATCTACCTTTATCATAAATTCTATCGAACCCCCTCAAGATCTATTCTTATGCCTAAAATTGTTGAGTATAATTTCATTGCGTTTAGCTGAGATTTCAAAAAACCTTTTTTTGCTATATTAAAATCTTTAAATGTTTTTGTTTCAAAAAATGCTTCAATCTTTGCAACTTTATCATCCAAGCAAGATTTTTCAACCTTAATTCTTTCAACAAAACAAATATCTTCAGTGTTTGAAAAACATTCAAAGTAGTCTTTTCTTTCCATTGGAAAGACACTTAAATCTTTATGACGTAAAACAAAATCGCCTTTTGGTATATTAAAACCTTGAAAAGCACCGTTTATTATAAAAATCTCTCCATTTTCTCTTACAGACAAAGAGTCCTTCCAAAACGTCAAGTCCATATTGTCTGTTATTTCAATTGCGTTTATTATGTCTAATTTTTCCATTTTACACCTCGTCGAACAATATTTTAATTTTTTCTTTAAAATCATCAGTACTTAAAAACTTCTCAATACCTTGTTCTACGTCAAAACCATCTTTGCTCATAAGAGCTAAAACACTATTAAGTATAATAAGCAACTCCAAATTAAGGTCTTCTTTTGCGTTTTTATATTGTTTTTCATCGTTTTTGTTTTTTCTACACTCCAACACTGCGTAATCTAACTCACTAGCGTGGTTAAAGATTATACCAATGTGGTAATCATAGCTATTGTCTTTTGCATTAGCTTTTTTTGCAAGCTTGTTTAATTCAATCATATAAAACCTCCCTTCCTGTTATTTTATTAAAAATATCTTTGTTCTCGTCGAAATACTGATAACTCAACCCTTCGATCATTTGTATATATGTTTTTTTGTTTTCGTTGTATAAAGTTTGAATGTTGTGAATATTTATCGCTCTTTCGCAACCATCGTCCTCTTTAATAACTATAAAGTTTGAATTTTCCACATTTAACCTCCTAAAATATTCCTTTTTGCATTCTTCATCATAAACACAACCGTTACATTTTCCGTTTCTTACAATACAAACGCTTTTACGCTCCCTGCTATTACTTTTTTGCTTTTCTTTCTTTATTATTGAACCCTTTAACAGCTTTTCAACTTCTTTTATTT
>JBOFTD010000108.1:0-4207 GCA_051651885.1 Treponemataceae bacterium | reverse complement strand
AAAAATGGTTCGTGAATTTCATAAGGCGGGCATTGAAATTATTTTAGATATTGTTTTTAATCACACTGCTGAGGGAAATGAAAAAGGACTTACCTTAAGTTTTCGCGGATTTGATAATTCTATTTATTATATTTTGGATCACGATAAACAATATTTTGCAAATTATTCAGGGTGCGGAAATACCGTGAATTGTAATCATCCTGTTTTGCGGGATTTTATCCTCGATAGCCTTCGCTACTGGGTAACTGAAATGCATGTTGACGGATTTCGTTTTGATCTTGGCTCGATTTTAGGGCGCGATCAAAATGGTAATATGCTTGAAAATCCTCCTGTTTTAGAAAAGATTGCTGAAGATCCGGTGCTTCGAAACACTAAAATCATTGCAGAAGCGTGGGATGCAGGTGGTGCCTATCAGGTTGGAAGCTTTCCGGGTGGACGATGGGCTGAGTGGAATGATCGTTTTAGTATTGAGGTGCGTAAGTTTTGGCGAGGTGATGACTTTATGTGTAATGCACTTGCTACGCGAATCAGTGGAAGTTCTGATCTTTATTCAAGCACTGGAAGAAAACCGTTTCATTCGATTAATTTTTTAACGGCTCATGATGGGTTTACCTTAAATGATTTGGTTTCGTATAATGGCAAACATAACGAAGAAAATGGTGAAAATAATCATGACGGAAATAACAACAATAATAGTTATAATTATGGTTTTGAAGGCGAGACAACCAATGCAGCGATTGAAAAAGTTCGTGTGCGGCAGATAAAAAATTTTATTTTAACACTTTTGCTTTCTCAAGGAACTCCCATGCTTTTGGGCGGCGATGAGTTTCGCCGAACCCAAAAAGGCAACAATAACGCCTATTGTCAAGATAATGAAATTTCATATTTTAATTGGGAGTTTATTGAAAAAAATCGAGAAATATTTGAGTTTACAAAAAAAGCTATTTCATTTCGTAAAAATCATCCTGCCTTGCATCGATCTGACTTTTTTATTGGCAAAGATTTATCGAGTAATTCTTTTTTAGATATAGCTTGGTATAATGAGCTCGGCGAGCAGCCAAATTGGGATCAGCAAAATAAATTTTTATCATTTAGACTTGATGGAAGCCGTGAAGAAATTGTTGCTGACACTGATGATAATGATTTTTTTATTATGATGAATGCCTCAGAAAAAGATATAACGGTTAAAATTACTAATCCGCGTTTTGGAAGAAAATGGTATCGATGTATTGACACCTCGGTTGAATCTCCCGTTGATTTTTTGCCTGAAGAAAAAGCAGAATATGTTGATACGCAAAATCTGTATATAGTGCCTTCTCGATCAATGGCAGTATTAATTAGCAAGTAGAAAAAATTAGTTTTGTAAGTACTTACAAACAATGAAAAAAGGAGCTCTTTCGATTTTGTTATTCCTCATTTTGGGTGAGTAAAAAAATGTAGAGAGCTGCTAAAAATTCACGTGTTTGAAATCGAAGTTTTTGTTCTAACTCGAAAGAAAATTTTTTATGTTTAGTTCCCTTCACAAAATCAAACGTTTCTGGGTTGCTTGCAATTGAAAGTGCTACTGCTTTTGGATCATGCTTTGCAAGCTCATGAATATTTTCTTTTGTTTCTTTGATAGCATTTTTCAATGTCGCATTAAAAAGATTTTCTTGATAAAGAGTGAGTGGACTTAGGTTAAAGATTTCAGCACAAATTTCTGCAGCACTCAAAATCAATTGCGTAAAGTAATATCTTCCTTGCCAATGTTTATCAAGTACCGCATAGCAACTCGGATGAGTTGAAATTTCTTGAAAGAGAAAGTTATATTTTTCTAGAGATGCAAATGAGTTAGAAAAAAAAGTATAGGCTCTTCCTTTATACGCCCCTAATTCTTTGAGCGTATCAAAATATCCGAGCTGCATATTGCGACGTGCATTTTCAGGATTAAAATAAAACATCGATCCTAAATTCCAGTACGGCTCAATGTAAACAATATTCTCACTTTCTAAAATTTCTTGTGACTCCTTTGTGATTTGCCCTAAGCCCTTCAAATTGACTACAACATATTTTGTCGCTCCCATTTTTTTTGCAACTTCAATCGGCAAGTTATCCATATAGGCACCATCAATGTAAACAGTGTCTTCTATAATGTGCGGATCAAAAACAGGATAAGATGATGCACTTGCAAGCATATATTCAGGAATATGACTAGGCGGAATTTCATTTTTGAAGATAACTTTTTTCTTTTTGTTGGTAATATCATAGGCAACTGTTGCAAAATCAATTTTTGAGTTATAAAATTTTTCTGGATCGTAAACGCTTGCAATTAAGTCCTTCAGTGGTTGAACAGCCATTGTTTCTTGTTTTACAAAACTTTTAATCATTATTTTCATATCATGATTATCAACTTCAAGATTTTTGCTTAAATTCATATTATCAGGTTTTGAAAAAATCATTGTTTCATCAACAGTATTCCAAAGTTTAATACCAGCTTCTAAGTCATCCATAACAACAAAAATACTATTAAGTGATCCCACTGAAGTTCCTGTGACAAGATCAATTGGATAATTAAGTTCTTTTAAAGCACGAAAAACGCCCATTTCATATGCTCCTTTTGCTCCGCCGCCACCAAAAACCAAAGCATATTTTTCCTGTGTATCAAATGCCGTATACGTGTGGTTAAAATTATTACCAACGATCGGGGGTGTAATCGTTTTGCATGAAAAAAATAAAAAAATCAAAACTAAATTATATATGTAATTTTTCATTGCAGGTATTTTATTAAAATGAGTATTTTAAAGCAAGCCTGTATAGTACTTTTGTTTTAAAAGCGTAAAAACTATCGCTAGTGAGATACCGTGAGGAAAAATGATTCAATTTTATTTTGATCAAATAATTTACTACTAGTATTTTATTACAACTTTTTAATTATGGATTGGATTATATCCCATTGATTATCCATAGATTGCATAAGTGCAATTTGAGTTCTTGCACGATCTCTATTATGGTTTTGATGATCAATTTTATAATACACATCACCGTTTAAAAAATCGGTTAAAAATCGTACTGCCATAATTTGTGTGATAATTCTTCCAGATTCTCCTAGTAAAGACTTTTCATAAGTTGACAAAAAATGTGCTTCTGTCATATATCCTGTTATAATCGCTTCAAAAATAGGAGCATTAAAAATAACTTTTGACAAATCTGTTTCATCTTCGTCGACACAATTGGTTGCTGTACGAATAAGATCTCCTGTATCAAACAAAACAGTTCCCGGCATAACAGTGTCTAAATCAATGACACACAGTGCATCGCCAGTTTTTTCATCAAAAAGAATATTGTTTAATTTAGTATCATTATGTGTAATACGCTCCTGCAGTTTACCTTGTGCAAGCCCATCGGTTAAAAGCATTCCACGCTCTTTATTTGCAAGTAAAAAATCAATTTCACTTTGTACTGACTGCAATCGTTTTTTTTCATCATTTTTTATCGCTTTTTCCAGTTGTTCATAGCGCCAGTGCATGTCGTGAAAGCGTGGAATCGTATCAAAAAGTCGATTTCCTTTATATGAAGAAAGTTGATTTTGAAACTGACCAATAATTTTTCCAACTTTTGTGGCAAGTGTATGGTCATCAAGATTTTCGTAGGTTTTGACATTTTCAATAAAAATATATGTTCTCCAATAATTTCCATCTTTATCTTTATGGTACAACTTATTGTTCTTCGTTGGAATAACCGTTAGCGTGCGAGAAGATATATTTTTTTCGGATGTTGTTTCGAACAAAGAGCGAATATGACTGGTAACAGCTTCAATGTTTTGCATTAATTGTTGCGGATGAGGAAAAACAAGTGTATTAATTTTTTGATGAGTATAGCGAACAAGTGTTCCGCCTTGAGAAAAAGTTGAGACAAAGGTTGAATTAATATGCCCCCCACCAAAGGATTTTACACTTTGCAAATCGCCACGTATTGCAAATGAAGCGATGACTGATTCTATGATAAAAGCCCCCTTGAACATAAGATATATAGATTATCACATAGAAATTTCCGTTTGTCAATAAAAATATTTTTGACGACACTGCTTTTTATTAGGTTCTTGACTAGCAAAATTAGGAAAACTTTACCATTTTTTTGATGATTGTGAATAAATCATCATTGCGATGATTATATCTGAACTCGCATTCTTTTAAGTGTATCACAAAGCTATCCGAATTACAACCATTAA
>JBOFTD010000107.1:0-6378 GCA_051651885.1 Treponemataceae bacterium | reverse complement strand
AAAACGAAAAGAGAAAAAGAGTGTCTATGAAGGTAACGTGTATATTCAGGCAACATTTAATAACACAATCGTTACCGTAACAGACTTAAACGGAAATGCACTTTCTTGGGCATCTTCTGGCGGACTTGGGTTTAGAGGTGCAAAAAAATCTACACCTTTTGTCGCTCAATCCGTTGCAGAAACAGCAATTCAAAAAGCGATAGCGTATGGATTGCGTGAAGTTCATGTGTATGTAAAGGGACCGGGAGTTGGTCGTGAATCAGCTATCCGTTCTTTGGGAGCTATGGGTGTTAAGGTGAAGTCAATCAGTGATGTAACGCCTATTCCTCATAATGGTTGTCGTCCCCGAAAAACACGAAGCATGTAAGGAGTCATAGATAATGGCAAGATATACTGGACCTGTTTGTCGTTTATGTCGAACAGAGCAAAAAAAATTATTCTTAAAAGGCAATCGTTGTAAAAGCGATAAATGTCCTATTAATAAAAAACGTGCAGCCCCCGGAAAAGATCCTAAGGCTCGTATGGGAAAACGTTCTGAATATGGTTTGCAGTTACGTGAAAAGCAAAAATTAAAAAGAATGTACTGTATGCTTGAAAAACAGTTTAGACTTTTCTTTGATCGAGCACAAAAAATGGCTGGAGTTACAGGTGAAAACCTTGTTATCCTTCTTGAAAGACGTTTAGATAGTGTTGTGTACCGTATGCATCTTGCATGTAATCGCTCACAAGCACGACAACTTATTTCTCACGGCCACATTTTAGTTAATGGAAAAAAAGTTGATATTCCAAGCTATTTTGTGAAAGCGGGGGATGTTATTGAAGTTAAAGAAGCAAGCAAGAAGTTTCAAGTTGTTTTAGAGGCTCTAAAAGAAGTTTCTAAATCTGGCACTGCTTCATGGGTTACTATTGATGTTGATACGCAAAAAGGAACTTTTGTTGAAGATCCTCGCCGTTCAGATGTAACTGATCTTGCAGATGTTAAAGATCAGCTTGTTGTTGAACTTTACTCAAAATAAGGAGTTTAAATGGCACGTAAAAATCTGCTTAAAGGTTTTAAAAGGCCTCAGGGAATTTCTTTTGAGCATGTTGATATTGAAAATAATTATGGAAAATTTGTAGCGTACCCTTTTGAAACTGGATTTGGAACAACTGTTGGAAACACATTAAGAAGAATTCTTTTGTCTTCAATTCAGGGGTATGCGGTAACATCTATAAGAATTACCTCGTATGATGTGGATGGGGTTCCTCATACTATATCAAGTGAGTTTGAATCAATTCCAAATGTTGTAGAAGATACGGTTGAAATTTTAAATACAATTAAACAAATTCGTTTGTGTTTGCCTGAAGGAACCGAACAGGATATTTTTCTATATGAATTTGAAGGTGCGGGAACTATTGAAAGCTCAAGTTTTTCAAAGGGCGAGCAGCTAACAATTTTATCAAAAAGTGTTCCTGTTTTTACCATGATGGAAAATGCACGTGTTGAGCTTGAACTTCAAGTTGACTTGGGGCGTGGCTATGTTCCTGCTGAGGTAAATGAAAATTATATTGAAATCGTTGGAACTATTCCGATGGATGCAATTTTTAGTCCTATTTCAAAAGTAAAGTATGCTATTGAACCATGCCGAGTTGGACAACGAAATGATTATGATAAATTAATTTTTGAAGTTTGGACTGATGGAACACTTTCTCCAGATGATGCTCTCGCTGAAGCTGCAAAAATTGCCAAAGATTACTTTGCTGTTTTTGTTAACTTTAATGATGATGAGGATCGCTCTATCGATGAGTTTGATGAAGGTGATATAAGAATTAAGCAATTGCTGACAACTCCTGTTGAAGAGCTCGAGCTTTCTGTTCGTTCTTCAAATTGTTTGAAAAATGCAAATATCCGAACAATTGGTGAGCTAACACGCAAAACAGAAGATGATATTACGAAAACACGAAACTTTGGTAAAAAAAGCTTAACCGAAATCAAAGAAAGGTTGCAAGATTGGGGATTATCTCTTGGAATGACAGATTATTCTCATTTAAGAAATACTATAACATTACCAACTAAGAAGGGAAAATCAGATGAATCATAAAACTGGCTTTAATGCATTATCAAAGACAAGTTCGCATCGACGTGCAATGTCACGAAATATGGTAACATCACTTTTTAGATATGAGCGTATTACAACTACTAAGGCAAAGGCTTTGGAAGTGCGTAAAGCTGCTGAAAAGTTGATAACACGTGGTAAAGTTGATACCGTTCATAATCGTCGTCAAGTAGCACGTTTTATTCAAGACAAAATTGTGCTTAATAAACTTTTTACCGTTATTGCTCCTCGAATGAAAGAGCGACACGGTGGTTACACAAGGGTTTTGAAAATTGGTTTTAGACAAGGCGATACTGCAGAAATGGTTATTCTCGAACTTGTTGATTATAAACTTGATTTGGGTGACAGTACAGAAAAGGTGTCTAAAGCAGAAAGTGTTGCACCACCAAAAGCTGAGACAACAGAAAAAAAAGCAACAAAGGCTAAAGCAACAACTGAAAAAGCTCCTAGTAAAGCAAAGTCTGTAAAAGCAAGTGCTACTACAGCTAAAACCGCTAAAAAAGGATCTGCATCAACTGAAACTGACAATACCGATCAAAAAGAGAAAAAAGCTGACGCATAGTGTCTGTTTTTAAGAGTGTTTGCACGTATTCTAACGTTAATGAAAGCAATTTGGTATGCGTGTTAATAAGTACTATTTTTCATGATTAGTTAAAATTACGAAAAATATGCCCTTTTGAGAAATTAAGGAGATAAAATATGTCAAAATCACATCGTGGAAAAGGTATTAGGGAGATGGTCGCTCATGGAAGAGGCACATGCCCTCGCTGTAAGCAAACGGGCGTCAAAGTGCTGTACGAACAAGAAATTGATGGCAATAAGGCAATGATTTGCAAAGTTTGCCGAGCATCTATTAAGAACAGCAAGGCTGTATAAATAGTATCTAAGCATAAACATGCGTATGTTTATGCTTAATTTTTTTGGAGGAAATATGAAGAAAACTGCTTCTATCTTAAGTGTTTTGTTAGCGATCTCTTTGCTTACAGTTGGATGTTCTAAAAGTAGTGAAGAGGTTATAAAAATTGGTGGAATATTCCCACTTTCTGGTGCTGTTGCCGTCTATGGTAATGAAGCGCGCAATGGAGTTGAACTTGCCATTAAAGAAATTAATGAAAACGGTGGCGTTGCAGGAAAACAACTTGTCTTGATTTCCGAAGATGATGAAGGCGCCCCTGAAAAAACAGTCAACGCTTATAAAAAACTAACATCAAGAGATGGCGTTAAAATAATTATTGGCTCTTTAACTTCAGGATCAACTGCATCTATTGCATCCCTTGCACAGGCTCAAAAAGTACTCTTGCTTGCTCCTGCTGCTACGATGGAATCAATTACCGATGCCGGAGATTATATTTTTAGAGCATGCTTTATTGATCCGTTTCAAGGTACCGTTGGCGGAAAGTTTGCCCGCGAAAACTTAAACGCCTCAAATGCAGCCGTTCTATATAACGTAGAAAATGATTACTCTGTTGGATTATACGAGAACTTTAGGATTGCCTTTGAATCCTCTGGTGGAACAGTTGCAGCCGCTGAGTCATATAGCACAGGCGACAAAGACTTTAACGCACAGTTGACAAAGATTAAAAGTGTAAACCCTGATATCGTTTATTTGCCCGATTACTATGCAACGGTTGCTCTTGTGGCTAAACAATTGCGAGCACAGGGAATAGACGCACCGATCGTTGGTGGCGATGGCTGGGGTGGCATTACCGATAATGCTGGCGATGAAGTCCTAAATGGCTTTTATTCCGATCACTATGCTTCCGACTCTGCAGAGGGAAAAGTTGCAACCTTCGTTGACACATACCGCTTAACCTACCAATCAACACCCGTTTCTTTTGCGGCTTTAGGCTATGACTCAACCTATTTGATAAGAGACGCAATTGAGGCTGCCAATTCAACAACGGACATTGCGGCAATTAGAACTGCTTTAGAAAACACCAATGGCTCGTATGTTACGGGCAACTTAACCTTTGACGAGCGTCGTAATCCGGTAAAATCAGCCGTTATTATGGAAGTTGTAAAAAATGATGAGGGAAAGCTTGTGGTAATGTATAAGACAA
Source organism: Treponemataceae bacterium (assembly GCA_051651885.1). Lineage (GTDB taxonomy): Bacteria > Spirochaetota > Spirochaetia > Treponematales > Treponemataceae > JBOFSR01. Next base: position 2,222 of record JBOFTD010000107.1, on the reverse strand, counting down.
CGGTCAACCCATAAAACTCTTTTAATACGTTTGACAAAAAGGAAGTTCTGTTTTATACATGAACTTCTTTTTTTTTGCGTACGCATTTTTGCGTACGCACTTTTGCGTATGTGTGATATTGCCCCCTTTGTAATTTTGTTAGAAATTATAGCGGGGGCTTTCTTTTATAATACGCACTTCTAAACACTCACACACATTACTACTTTGGACGTCCCCCCATTACTACTTTGGATATACCTCTTGGACTAGGGGAGAGGTTCCTCCCTTACACTCTAAAGAGCGCTCTATAAAAAAGTTGACAAATACCAATAAACGCCATATACTAGATCAACAATAAATTAATAAAGGAGATTGTTATGCAAGATGAAAACACGGAGCTTTTATTTACTGCTATAAAAAGGGGAACCCTTGTGCAAGTAAAAGAAGCAATAGAGAATGGAGCTGATGTTAATTATCAATGTAGTTGTGACGAAACAGCTTTAATAAGAGCCTCTAGTTATGGTTATTTGCCTGTAGTAGAGTTTCTTGTACAAAAGGAAGCGGATATTAATCATGAATGTAGTTGTGGTGAAACAGCTTTAATAAGAGCCTCTAGCTATGGTCATTTATCTATTGTAGAGTTTCTTGTATCAAAGGGAGCTGATGTTAATCATCAAGATGAAAATGGATGGACAGCTTTAATGACAGCCGCTTCTCAAGGACATTTGCCTGTAGTAGAGTTTCTTGTATCAAAGGGAGCTGATGTTAATCATCAAGATGAAAATGGATGGACAGTTTTAATGTCTGTAGCTTCTCGGGGGCATTTACCTGTAGTAGAGTTCCTTGTATCAAATGGTGCTGATATTAATCGTCGCGATAAAGATGGATGGACAGCTTTAATGACAGCCGCTTCTGGGGGGCATTTGCCTATAGTAGAGTTTCTTATAGAAAACGGAGTAGATATTCATCATCAAGATAAAGATGGATATACCGCCTTAATGTATGCTGCTTTAGAGGGTCATTGGCTTATTGTAGAATTCCTCGTAGAAAAAGGAGCTGATGTTAATCATCAAAGTACAAGCGGAAAGACCGTTTTATTTTTGGCTGTGCAGGTGAATGGACCTTTACCTATAGTAGAATTCCTTGTAGAAAAGGGAGCGGATGTCAACCATCAAAAAAGTGAGGGAGTGAGCATTTTAATGAGGGCTGCTTTTGATGGGTATTTAGCTATAGTAGAGTTCCTTGTGGCAAAGGGAGCTGATGTTAATCTCTTTACTACAGGGGAACCAGAAGGGTGGACCGCTTTAATGTATACTGCTATTGAGGGTCATTTGCTTATAGCAGAGTTCCTTCTAGCAAATGGAGCAGATGTTAATCAGCAGGATAATGCTGGTAGTACTGCTTTAATGTGGGCTGCTCTTAATGGGTATTTAGATATTGTAGAGTTCCTTTTAACAAAGGGAGCTGATGTTAATCAGCAAGATAAAGATGGAGGAACTGCTATTGATTATGCACGTGAAGAGGGACATGACAATGTAGTAAAATTCTTACAGTCGTATTCTAATCGTCGATAATAAACTTGACAAATAATAATACAAGTACGCATAAGTGTACTTGTACGATCTGAGACCCCTCAACCTTTACGATCTGAGACCCCTCAACCTTTACGATCTGAGACCCTTCAGCTTTACTAGCTGAGACCCTTCAGCTTTACTAGCTGAGACTTACCTCCCTTACTAGCTTAGACCTCTCAGCCTTTATTATCTGAGAGCTACTTCTTGTGCTTGGGGTTTATCATTTTACCTAATATTGAAGCGTATGGGTTGCCTTTTTTGCCTTGTGGGTGAACAGAGCGAATATAGGTAATCCCATTAATCACTTTGGATTTTATTACATACTTTCCAAGCTTTTTTGTACTATCATACGGTGACTTTAGCTCGCCTAAAAGGGAAGAGTTCTCTAAAAAGCGACTTTCCCAGTCTGAGGTTAAAAAAACAACCACCTTTGGCTTAAGTATTTGTATCTCTTTTTCTAAGATTTTTATGCACACAGGTCGTTGCTTGACCTTTAATGACGAGCAAGGATTTCCTTTTTTAGGACTAATTTTATAGAGATTTGACCATGCAATATATTTATACCACTCTTTTGGTTGCTCAACTTCACCAGTCGTCCGTCTAATAAGTCTCCAAAAAGCTGATTTATTGACATTATACTTTTGCCCTTTTTTATTAGATAACCACCTC
>JBOFTD010000106.1:0-5245 GCA_051651885.1 Treponemataceae bacterium | reverse complement strand
AAAGTATATCGTTACACCGTAAAATATTTTTTCTACGCAAGCACCAAACGTACCCAATCAATACGACGAGAACAGGCATCAACAATAGTAAAATGCACTGAATCTGCCGTAATTTTTTCACCATGTTTTGGTATTTTATCAAATTGTTCAAGCAAAAATCCTGCGAGCGTTACATATAAATTTGAAGTTAAATTAATTTTCAAATAATCATTTAAATCCACCAAAGTAATTTGTGCAGGCACAAGAAATTCTTTTTTTTGTATAATATGAATCTTTTCAACTAGTGTTATTTTCGCATTATGCTCAGCACTTACCTTGCCAAAAATAGATTGGAGCAAGTCTTCCTCAGTAACCAAGCCACAATTTTCGCCATGTTCATTTACAACAATTGCAAGATGTTCTTTTTCCTTATAAAATTGATGAAAAAGAGAAAAAGCCATTTTGCTGCTTGGCACAAAAAGCACCGGTAATAAAATCTTTTTTATTCGAAATGAATGTGGATCATTTTTAAAATTCAGTAAATCTTTATAATAAATAATGCCTAAAACAGAGTTAAAATCATTTACAAAAACAGGCAGCCGAGAATATCCGCTTGATTTAAAAACAGACAAAACCTCCTCGTACGAAAAAGAATTATCAACCATAGCGATTTTTGAGGGGTGCTGCATAATAGATTTTATGCGAACATCTGCAAAATCAAAAACTTTGTTCAGCATATTTTTTTCTGTTTGCTCCAAAACGCCAGCCCTGCTACCAAGTTCAAAAAGCGTTCGTAACTCCTGTTGTGTAATTTGTGCTTCATTACTTTTCAAAAAAAAATCAGCAAGCCTAACAACCATGTGACTATATGCAGTAAAAATTTTAATGAGCGGGAAAAAAATAATTTGTACTAACCAAACAAAAAAAGCAAAACGCTTGGCTGTTTTTACCGGATAAAAAGAAGCTATCGTTTTTGGAAGGATCTCTCCAAAAATAATAATGAGCACCATCATTATAAAAGTTGCAAGTCCCACACCAGCATTTCCTAAAAAACTCATTGCAACTAAAACAGCAAGTGACGATGCAAAATTATTAACCAAATTATTTGCAATCAAAATAGTTGAAAGAAGTTTTTCCGTATTGCTTCGAAGCTTTACTCCAAGTTTGGCTTTTTTATCACCCATTTTTTTTATCTTATACAATTTTGATTGCGATATCGATAAAAATGCGGTCTCTGCGGAGGAGAAAATTGCCGAGATAATAATCAAAAAAACAAGTAATGCAATAAAAAAAATCATCATACGGATATAATTTTTACCTTGCTGACGCGTAACGCCTTTGTTTCATGTACAATAAATTTATACCCTTGTTCAATACATCGCGTACCCAAAAGCGGCAACGAATCTGTTTTTTCCATAATAAAACCTGCAATAGTATCATAGTTTTTTGAAGTCAATTCAATATCAAGCAGACTAGAAAGCTCAGACAAACGCATTGATGCATCAATAATAAGCGACTGACTGTACGAGCTTTTTTGAACATTAAAAAAATCATCTTTTATTTGTATGCCACCAAAAATCTCTTGTGCTAAGTCTTCCATAGTGAGTAAGCCTTGCGTGCCAGAATACTCATCAAGAACAATTGCCATCCCTTCATTTGCCTCCATAAGCAAATTTTGTACCGCCGCAATTTTTTTGCTTTCAAATACAAAAAGAGGCTTATGCATAATTTTTTTTACAGAAAAATCATCGCTATTATCTAAAAAAAGGACATCTTTAACATGAATGAAACCACAAATAGTGTCAATATCTGTTTCATACACCGGAAAACGCGAAAAATGGCTCTGCTTCGACAAAATCAAAATCTCTTGATAAGAAGCTTTGAGCGATACCGCAACAATATTTGTGCGCGTAGTCATAACATCCTTTGCCGTTAAGTCGGTAAAGGTAAAGACTTTATGCAACATTTGTTTTTCAGTTTCTTCAATAACACCGTCATCATGGCTCATGGCAATAAAATTTTTAATGTCCTCTTCAGTAAATGGATTGTTCTTTTCTTGTATACTGAGACCAAAAATAGTTAAAATCCATTTTGAAAATGACTGTAAAATTGTAGCAAGAGGATAAAAAATATAAATAAAAAATTGTAATACAGGAGCCAAAAGCGGAGCAAGTTTTTCTGCATATTTTACGCCTAAGAGTTTTGGCGTAATTTCTCCAAAAATCAGTAAAACGATGGTAAGAAGAAATGCCGCAAGGGCAATAGTATTTTCGCCCCAATAGTGAATAGCAAGACTCGTACAAAGTGAGGCAAGAGCAACATTGACAATATTATTTCCAAGCAAAATCGTGTTAATCAGCTTAACTTTTTCATCAAGCATTTTCCCTATACGAAGTGCACTTTTGATTTTTTTTTCGCGAAGATGTTCGAGTCGAACCTTATTGAGAGAAAGAAAAACACTTTCACTAATAGAGAAAAAAAGGGATAAAAGAACTAATCCTCCAAGAACAATGAAATACAAGATTAGCTCTTGCTGCTGACTTTCCACCTTAGAGAACCTCAACATCATGATAAATATAATTCATTTATGCTATTGTAACCTGAAATGCATTTTTTCACAAGCGGTAGCTACAATCAAAAAAAGTCCAAAAGTTGAGTCATCCATAAGTATTGTGCAAGAATTTCGATCGTATTAGCATTTTAAAAGACAGCCTTATGCTAATAACTAGCAAGAAGTATCTTTTAGAAAACGTGTTTCCAAAAGATACCTTTCGATGTTTTACTAATAGAATTACAAGTCTACAAAGTAACTTCAGTGCCGTAATAAATATGTGTAAATAGTTTTTCCATTTCTTGTGCATTGATAGGACGTGGATTTGATCCTGTGCATGCATCAGAAATTGCAAGCTCTGAGATTTTTGCTATTTTTTGCTTAAATTCATCTTCTTTAATGCCAAAATCTTTTAACGTTGTAGGAATTCCAAACTGTTTATTAAAATCATTAATTTTTTTGCATAGTGCATCGGTGCATTCGGCATCGCTTCCTGTAATGCCAAGATAGTGAGCAATTTGTGCATAGCGTTTTTCTGCCGTTTTTTGATTAAATTTAATTACGTAGGGCAAATACATGGCGTTTGCACAGCCGTGTGGAACGTGCCCTGTAGAAAAAGCTGCCCCTGTTTTGTGTGCCATTGAATGAACAATTCCCAAAAGGGCATTAGTAAATGCCATTCCAGCCAAACATTGTGCGTAATGCATTTTTTCGCGTGCTTTTTTATCGCCCTTGTATGAGGCAGGAAGATATTCAAAAACCATTTTAATTGCTTGTAATGCAAGAGGATCAGTGAAGTCTGAATTGAGCGTTGAAACGTATGCTTCAAATGCGTGCGTTAGTGCATCCATGCCTGTGTGTGCGGTGAGCGACTGAGGCATAGTTTGTGCAAGCTCTGGGTCAATGATAGCAACATCAGGGGTGATATTATAATCAGCAAGAGGATATTTTACGCCAGTGCTGTAATCAGTGATAACAGAAAAAGCGGTAACTTCAGTTGCTGTTCCCGAGGTTGACGGAATTGCCAAAAACTTCGCCTTTGTTCGCAATGTTGGAAATGAAAACGGCGTAATTAAGTCTTCAAATTTTGTATTTGGATACTCATAAAAAACCCACATTGCTTTTGCCGCATCAATAGGAGATCCTCCGCCCATTGAGATAATCCAGTCGGGCTGAAACTCTTGCATCGCCTTTGCACCAGCCATAACCGTTTCAACTGATGGATCTGGCTCAACATTTTCAAAAAGTTTTGTTTCAATGCCAGCTTCTTTGAGGTAGGCGAGCGTTTTATCGACAAAGCCAAATTTTTTCATTGAACCACCACCTAAAACGACAATGGCTTTCTTTCCTTTAATTGTTTTGAGGTACTCAAGAGAGCCCTCCCCGTAATAAAGATCGCGAGGTAAAGTAAATCTTCTCATTAATAATCTCCCTAAACTGTAAAATATTTTGATTTATGCAGAACACATATCTTTTAAAAGATATTAACGATGACAAAAAATGTCAAGTTTGACGGAACATTTAAGGAAAAATAATAAAATCCCTGAGCATCACGATTAGAATGAGAGCTACACCTACTCGCACAGAATTAGCCGTGATTAAAATAAGCTTTTCAATGCGTTCCAGCAACGCAACGTACAATAGCTCAGACTTGATAAGATTTTTATTATATGGTATGTTTTTTTTAATATTTAATCATTGCAAAGGGAGTGTCAGAATGTATAAAATACAAATGCTCAACAAGATCTCACCAAAAGGCCTTGCGTTGTTTCCATTAGATACGTATGAAATTGCCTCTGAGTTTGTATGCCCAGATGCAATTCTTGTAAGAAGTGCGATTATCGATGAAAATACCAATCTTGGCAGAAATGTAAAAGCTATTGCACGAGCGGGTGCGGGAGTGAATACTATTGCAGTCGATCAAATGAGTGAAAGAGGTATCGTTGTTTTTAATACACCGGGAGCAAATGCAAATGCTGTTAAAGAACTTGTTTTAGCATCGCTCTTATTTTCAAGTCGTCCGGTAATACAAGCACATCAGTGGGTGCAAACCCTCAAAGGACAGGCTACCATTGCTGATTTAGCGGAGCAGGGAAAATCTTCTTTTATTGGGCCTGAAATTTTAGGCAAAACGCTCGGTGTTATTGGACTTGGATCAATTGGATCAATGGTTGCCAATGCCGCTATTGATTTAGGGATGAATGTTATTGGCTATGATCCATATATTTCTATCGATGCTGCATGGTCACTGAGTAAAGAAGTTCAACGTGCAGAAAATCTTGAATCATTGCTTGCAAAATCTGATTATATTACGCTTCATACACCACAAACAGCTGATACAAAAGCACTTATCAACAAAGATAGGCTTGAGTGTATGAAGTGCGGCGTGCGTTTAATAAATTTTGCACGCCCAAGTCTTGTGGTAACTGCTGATGTACTTGACGCAATCCACAAAAACAAACTTGCCTGCTATATAACTGATTTTCCTGAAGAAGACTTACTTGGCTGTGAAAAAGTTTTAACACTGCCACACTTAGGAGCATCAACTCCAGAGGCTGAGGAAAACTGTGCACTGATGGCAGTAAAGCAATTACGAGCTTTTTTAGAACAGGGTAATATTACAAACTCCGTAAATTTCCCCTCCTGCAAATTGAATGATGAAATTCCTGAAAGTGGAACTCGCGTATGCATTTCTAATAAAAATGTGCCTAATAT
>JBOFTD010000105.1:0-2267 GCA_051651885.1 Treponemataceae bacterium | reverse complement strand
GTATTATCAGTGCGGTGATTGCAGTCCTTCTTGCGTCATTTGCAAGTATTTTTGGAAATAAAGCACACTCATTATTATTATGGTTGATTGACTTTTTCATGGGAATTCCTCACATTCTTTTACTTATTTTAATTTCCGTTGCATGTGGACGTGGCTTTTTTGGAGTAATGATTGGAATTATCTTTACTCATTGGATGAGCCTTGCTCGTCTTATAAATGCAGAATTATTAAGCCTTAAAACACGCCCATTTGTACTGATTTGCAAACAATTAGGCAAATCAAAATGGTATTTGATTAAAACACACTTCATTCCCTATCTATTACCGCACTTTTTTATAGGATTAATTCTATTATTTCCACATGCTGTTTTACATGAAGCAAGCGTTACTTTTTTAGGTTTTGGTCTTCCTCCAGAACATAGTGCCATCGGTATTATTTTATCTGAAGGAATGAGACATCTTAGTACTGGAAAATGGTGGCTTACCATTTTTCCGGGGGCACTTTTAGTCTTAACAGTTATGCTTTTTGACTACATTGCTCGCACTCTATCGGTATTTTATGAAACAGCCTAAGACACTGGTAACACCGGTATTCTCATGCGAAAACGTAGGCATTTCTTTCTCACAAGAAAATAAAAATGGAAAACTGAGCACCCTTATTGTTGTAAAAGATTTAAATATTCGTATTCATGCAAAAGAGATTGTCGCTATTGTAGGATCTAGTGGGTCAGGCAAAAGTCTTTTAGCTCATAGCATATTAGGAATTTTACCACACAACGCCCAGACAACAGGAATAATGTCCTTTAATGGCAAAAAACTAGATACAAAACAGAAAGAAAAACTAAGGGGAAAAAATATAGCACTGATTCCACAAAATATCTCATACCTTGATCCTGCAATGAAAATCGGGCAGCAAATAGCTCAAGGAAAGTTAAAAGCAAACAGGCAAAAAGTATGTTCTATTTTGAATCGTTATGGCCTTGAAAATAAAATCAGCGAGAAATATCCTTTTGAATTATCGGGAGGAATGATTCGCCGTGTATTAATTGCAGCGGCCGTATATCAAAACCCCGATCTTATCATTGCCGATGAGCCAACACCGGGCTTACATCCAACAGTGGCAAAACAAGTACTCAGTCATTTTAAGCAACTCTCACATGAGGGGAAGGCGATTCTTCTTATAACTCATGACCTAGAAACTGCATTACACATTGCAGATCGTGTAGTCGTCTTTTATGCAGGCGTAACTCTCGAAGAAGCAAAAGCAAGCGATTTTGCAGACAAAAAAATGCTGCGTCATCCATACACGCAGGCACTCTTTCAAGCTACTCCTTCACAGGGATTTATACCACTTGAAGGATTTCAGCCCGTAAAGCATACAACAAATGGCTGTGTTTTTGCCAATCGATGTACTAAATATACAATTCACTGTGAAAAGCAGCTTAGTTACCAACCATTGAATGGAGGATTTGTTCGTTGTATTCACCCGCAAGGAGATAATTAAATGCTTGCTGTACATAATCTTAGTTTTTCATACCCAAAAGCAAAACAGCCATTATTTGAAAATCTGTCATTTACCGTGCAAGAAAATCAGATTGTCGGCATCATAGCTCCCAGTGGATATGGCAAAACAACTTTATGCAAAATTATTGCAGGTTATCAGACAGCTCAGCATGGTTTTATAAGTCTTGATGGAAAGGTGCAATCTAAACACAACGCTCTTAGTTATAATCCGATACAAATGATTTGGCAACACCCTGAGCTTGCGGTAAATCCGTATCTTCCTATCAAATACACCCTAAAAGAATCACCTTGCTCACCAGAAATACTTGACAAATTAGGAATACAAACAACCTGGTTTAATCGGCTTCCAAAAGAATTATCCGCAGGTGAAATACAGCGATTTTGCATTGCACGCATTCTGAATAATAAAACTCGTTTTATCCTTGCAGATGAGATAACAACCATGTTTGATACCATCTCACAAAGTCAAATTTGGCACGTACTAATAAATCACATCAAAACACACCACATCGGTATGATCGCAGTCAGTCACAGCCCTACACTACTTGAAAAAATTGCTGACCACATTATTCAACCTCCTCTACTGACAAATGCTTATTAAACCACGGCGATTCATAATTTCAAAAGGTCGGTAATAATAATTTTCGAAACTTTAACTTGTAAAGTTTTTTTTCTTTGTATATACTGGATAATGCATGAAAGGAAATACTCGTGAAAAAATAATTAAAGCAACGCTTTCTCTTT
>JBOFTD010000104.1:0-1203 GCA_051651885.1 Treponemataceae bacterium | reverse complement strand
TTTTGAAAAACCTGCAATAATTACATTGTCATGAAAAATAGCGGGTAAATCTTTTGCGGAGTGAATGGCAATATCAATTTTTTTTTCAAGCAAAGCAAGCTCTAGTTCTTTGGTAAAAAATCCTTTTAATGATATGTGGCTATTTTTATAGTGAATGTTAAGATTTTGATCGCCTTTTGTGGTAATTGTTTTTATCTCAATTTGTGCAAAGGGTGATAGTTGCTTTGCAATAATTTGTGTTTGTGCAAGGGCAAGGGGACTTTCTCTGGTGCCTAAAATAATTTTATGCATAGTACGAAAGCCTTTTTTTGATATCGTCGTATGCTTTGTCTATAAGATAGGTGTGTGCATCTATTAATTGTTGGCGTAATTCAAGATTGGCTTCTTTGCCGTGCCATAAATCATCAATAGTAATGAGCGTCCCGTGTTGTGCAAGGGCAGGATCAATATCTTTGGGTAGTGCTAAATCAATAAATATACGGTCTTTATAAATTTCTTCTTTAATAAAATGTTCTTTTTTTACAATATAATGCGGAGCACTGGTTGCACTAATAATAACATCGGCTTTCAAAAGTTCTGTATTTTTTTGTGAAAAATCGACTGCTTGCACACCAAAATCAATCGCAATTTCTTTGCATTTATGCCAGCTTCGATTCGTGATAACAATATTTTGTGCTCCTTCTTTGAGTAATAAATGCATAATAGATTGAGCAAGATCGCCCAAGCCTAAAATAAATATTCTTTTTTGAAGTTTGTCTTTTTGTTTAATTTTTTTTAAGGTTAAGCCTTCAAGAGAAAGCGTATGGGTAGATATTTTTGAAACATGGCGAAATTCTTTTCCCAATGCAATCACTGTATTAAAAATAATATTATGAATTGGATTTCCTTGCTTTTGCTCGAGGGTGTTTTGATGTGCTTTTTTTATTTGCGAGAGGATTTGATCTTCTCCCTTCAGTAAAGAAAGCATGCCGCACGAGAGCTCAAGTACATATCGAATCGCCTCATAAGATTCCAATGCATAGGTATTTTTAAAAAAATAATGTAGCGCTGTCTTTGATGTATAATAGCATTCAAGGCGCAAGCATGTTTGCAAAATCGTAAAAGACTGAATGAGCCCTTGCTCGTAAGCCTTATGTATGTAAAGAATAAAATCTGTGCGTAATTGTTCACTCGTTGTAGGACTATCGTGTTTAAGTGATAAAC
>JBOFTD010000103.1:0-1971 GCA_051651885.1 Treponemataceae bacterium | reverse complement strand
GATTCTAACTCACTGATAGTTTTAGGCTCACTCCAGCCATGTTTTTCAAAAAGCTCTTTATTGTAAAATATCATTGCAGCAATTGTATTTTCAATAGGCACTCCCCAAATTTTCCCCTCATAAATTGCCTGATTAACTGCAGCATCAAAAAATTTATCTTTGTAATTATCCTTATTCATATAAGGAGTTAAATCAAGCAATTTTCCCGCTTTGATATAATCAATCATAGGACCACCTGTCCAAGAAAAAAAGATATCTGGTTCTTGATTTGCCCCTAAAGCAATCTTAAGCTTTGTTTTATACGCATCATTAAGCATAATTTCAGGCTTTGCTTTATAAGGTTCATTATCTTTATCAAACCTTTGTGCAGCAGAAATAAAGAGTTTCGGCAACTCCCCAGTGTTTTGAATATGCCATAATGAAATATCATTTTCAGTTTTTGTACTTCCTTTGCCACAAGCCATGATAGTTATACTTGTAATGAGCAATACAAAACCAATAAATACCACCGATTTTTTTTTCATTCTTTTCCTCCATTGTTTTTTAGCAATACAATTTAGTTATATGCTATAATACTTTAACACAACAAGTAGTATATTGCCATTAAAATTTTTATAAAATGAATAATAAAAAGTATAAGAGCAGTTTTTACTTATGCCCATATCAAAAATTGATAATTGATATCAAAAATTGATTTTTTTACTCCCAATAGATGGTTTGTTTATGCATTAATCATGTTTGCAGATTTTAATTAAAATCTCCTTAAGAAAACTCTTTTTTTGTATTATTTTCTTGCCGTAGAGTACACTCCATACTTTATAATAATCATATTTTCTGAGGTAAAAATGTTAAAAGCATTACAAACGGAGTTCCTTTTTATATATTATTACGTCGCAATAATGATAGAACAAATTCTTCCCTTTTGGGCACTTGGAATTTTTATGGGTTCTGCCATATCAGTATTTGGCAAAAATAAAATCCATAATCTTTTTGAGCATATATTTGGGCAAAACAAAAATACAAAAAAATCTTTGCTGGCGAGTTTTTTTATTTATAGCGGTGCAAGTTTTTTGGGAATTATTTCACCGCTTTGTATGTATGGAACGATTCCCATTGCATCATCTTTTTCAAAAAAAGGCATTCCCGACGATATTCTTGCAGCCTTTATGATGTCATCAATTTTACTCAACCCTCAATTAATTATGTATACTTTTATTTTGGGTAATAATGTTGTGTTAATTCGATTTGTAACAAGTCTTTTATGTGGGATTATTGCCGCTTTTTGTGTGCGATTTTTTTTTAGAAATAAGAGTTTTTTTAATTTTCTCAAATTCACTGTTTTAGCAAACAACGATACTCAATCCAATCTTTTCAAACGATTCATCCTTAATATAGGGCGAAATATTAAAATCACGCTTCCTTATTTTGCACTCGGAATTCTACTTACCGCCTTGTATCAACAATATGTGCCACAGGATTTTGTAAGCTCCCTTTTTGGTAAAGAGCATAAAGCTTTTGGAGTGCTTTTTGCAACAACTTTGGGAGTTCCGCTATATATGTGTGGAGGCGGCGCCATTCCACTTTTATGGGAATGGATGCACAGAGGAATGACTCTAGGGAGTGCAACGGCTTTTATGATTAGTGGCTCTGCAACTAAAATTACTAATTTAGGAGCTCTAAAAATAGTGCTTGGATCAAGGCATTTTTTGTATTATCTTTTCTACGTAATTCTTTTTTCATTTTCTAGTGGAATTATTATCAATCTTTTGGTAAAGTGAAAGCCTCATGAAAATTAAAACCGCGCTGTGTATCCTTTTTATAGGAGTAATCTCTCTTGTCCCTCTGTTTTCGCAGATAACAAGCTTACCAATTATTCACTTACGTACCATCAAAAAAGCATATCCTGAAGTCGTTATCCAGAATGAGTTTGATACAATTCTTAATGACTGGAAAATTACGATACGCAATAAC
>JBOFTD010000102.1:0-7894 GCA_051651885.1 Treponemataceae bacterium | reverse complement strand
TTACAGGAAGAATTTTTTCAATATCTGCATGAGGGCGAGGAATTACATGCACAGAAAGCAATTCTCCAACTCTCTCAGCCGCAGCAGCTCCTGCATCTGTTGCAGCTTTTACCGCGCCAACATCGCCACGAACCATGATCGTTACAAGCCCCCCTCCGATAAATTCTTTACCGAGTAAGGTTACATTTGCTGCCTTTACCATTGCATCGGCGGCTTCGATTGCACCAACAAATCCTTTTGTCTCAATTAAACCTAATGCTGTGTGTTCTGCCATTTTTCTCTCCTTTATTTTGACGCTTATGTCAAAATATGCTTTTTATAAATTATTTTCTTCTATATTTTGTAAAATATATCTTTGTTCAATCAAAATCGCAAGTGATCACTGATACACTTAAACGATTTTACCTCTATCATTTTTTATTCAATTGCTCAATAACAATTCTAGTGATTTTTTCAATATCAATATCTGCAATGCTTTGTGAGCGTGGTGAAAAATTTGTATCAAAAGTGAGTTCTTCTTTTTCTAACAAGCCATAGCTTGCTTTTCTCACGTTGATTAAGTGTTTTGCTTCAACATTTGCAGAAATCGCACTCCCTCCAACGGCACCGCATCCCAACGTAAGGGAGGGAGCAATACTTGTTGTTGCTCCAATACCACCAAGGGCAGAGGGTGTATTTATTAATAGGCGAGAAACAGGAATTTTCAAAGCGAATTCTTTTATTATGCTTTCATTTGTTGTGTGAATTACGAGAGAATGCCCAATTCCTTCAAACTCCAAAATTTCTATACTTCGTGAACACGCGTCTTGCCAGTTTTTTTCAACATAGTAGCCCAACAGAGGAGAAAGTTTTTCCACCGAAAAAGGATGATCTTTTCCCACACCCAAAGTTCGTCCAATAATAATCTGTGTGTTTGCAGGCACCGAAACACCTGCCATTTTTGCAAGGTCAAGTGCTGTTTTGCCAACAATTTTTGGATTGAGTTTTCGAGTAGGGCCAAGAATAATTGCCTCAAATTTTGCTTGCTCTTCTTGATTAAGAAAGTAGCCCCCGTGTTTTTTAAACTCCTGCTCAACTTGTGACGCAATGCATTCTTCGGTAATAATCATTTGCTCAGAGGCACAAATAGTTCCGTTGTCGAAGGTTTTACTGTCAATAATGCATTTAACAGCATGACTAATATCTGCTGTTCGCTCAATAAAGGCAGGAACATTTCCAGGTCCCACTCCCAAAGCGGGAGTTCCTGAGCTATACGCAGAGCGAACCATGTCAGGGCCACCCGTTGCCAAAATGAGTTGCGTTTTTTTCATTAACTCGCTGGTGGCTTGAATGGTGGGAATACTTAAACAAGAAACTAAATCTGCAGAAAAACCTTCTTTTGTAATTACTGTTTGAATTAATTCGACTGTGCGTAAAATACAGCGAAGGGCTGATGGATGAGGGCTAAAAATAACGGCATTTCCCGATTTTAAGGAAATGAGTGCCTTATAAATCGTTGTAGAAGTTGGATTTGTTGAAGGAATAAGGGCTGCAATAACTCCAACAGGAACACCCACCGAAATAACCTTTTTAACAGGGTCTTCATCAATAATCCCTACTAGTTTTTGGTTTTTCATGTGCTCATAAACGGTAATACTGGCAAAAAGATTTTTGATAATTTTGTCTTCAACACGGCCAAAGCCCGTATCTTCAACAGCCATTTTGGCAAGCTCTTGTGCATGTTCCGATAGTTTTACCGAAATAGCCTGCACAAGTGCATCCATTTGGGACTGCTCACAAGTGGCATATTTTTTTTGGGCTTTTTGTGCTAGTGTAACGAGGTCACGTACATTTTGTAATGATAGCAAATCTTTATCTTGTAACATAAACACCTCTTATTTTTTTGTTTTACCGTCAGTTTGTTTTTGTGCAGGTTTTTCTTCAGAAGAAGATAAATCTAAGCTCGGTTGTACTTTTTCTGTATTTGCGGGCTTTACTTTTTTATCATCTTTTGCAAACAAAACTGTATCAACTCCTGCATCCATGCGAGGAATGACATGACAAGAAAGCACTTTACCAACTTTTTGTGCGGCAACAGATCCTGCATCAACGGCCGCCTTTACCGCACCAACATCACCACGAATAGAGACAGTGACCTGCCCGCCCTTTACAAAATCTAATCCTTGTAAAGAAATATTTGCCGCTTTAAGCATTGCATCGGCAGCTTCTATCGCACAAGTCAGTCCAAATGTTTCAATAAGACCTAATGCTTCCATATTGACTCCTTCTTATATGAGTGTGTCTCATAAAAAATACGTAAAGAATTAGTCTGTTACACTAATTCCCTTTTTACTAAAAATGAAGCGGATTATCAGCTATTGAATGAATAGCTTCTGCAAACGCAAAACAGGCTGCTTTACACGCTGATTGTGATCCCGTTAAATGTGCTGCAGCAAAGTTTGTCTCACTTGGTGGTTCAACAAAACTAACTAATCGTACATCAGCAGCCTTTAGGGCAGCGTCAATAGCATAAATTGCCTCAAGAGGAGGAGCAACAAGATAGGCGAGAGAGTCTCCTTCTGGAATGCCTACCATTTCCGATAAAAAACTGCCTGTACGGGAAATACAGTGTGAAAAATAGACAATGTCGTTAGTCTCGTTGGCACTGACAAAATTTGCCTGAGTTGTCGCAAAATCAATTGCCGCACTCAAACCGCTTTTTACTTCAGCAGGTGATGGTCCTGAAAGGATTCCGATAAATTCACCTGCAAGTTTTGTGCTAGCATTTCCCGCTCCTGCATAAAAGGACTTACCTAAAATTGCCTTAACATCAGCCATTTTTGTTGCCTCATCAAGTGCCACAAAACCCACATCATCGCAGTCTGTGGTAAGCAAGGCAAAACTACGGTGCTCTTTTGGTACATTAAATTTTTGTTTTAATTCTTCATTAACATTAGGAATTAGCCGTGCAGCTAATACATTTACTGGTATTCTATCACCACGCATATACGCTCCTTAATCTTGTTTTCAAAAATAGTTGTTCGCCAAAGGCAAACACATTATCTAAATTTTTAAATCTAACCCACTTGCCTTAGCATCAAGCGCCTTTTTGATAATATCAACAAGGTGGGCTCCAGCTTCAACTGCAGGAGTTCCGCCACGATGAATATTTGAAATAACCGTTCGTTTTGACTCAGGCATTCCTGCAGTCGGTTTATACGCAAAATAAGCACTCATGCTTCCAGCCGTTCCTAAACCTGGTCGCTCTCCAATGAGTACACAAATAACATCAAGTGATTTTGCAATGTCCCCAATGGCATCCATTGAACCAACACGGCCATATTTTACAAAAAAAGGTTCTGCTACACGAATTCCCTTGGCTTTAAGTCCATCCATCATAATAGGAAGAATATCTCGTGCGTTTTCTTCAATTGCTGTTGAACTTAAACCATCAGAAACATAAATCAATACCTGTGCATCCTTACTTATTGAAGAGGTAATTGCCGCTGATTGTTGATCATCAAATTGCCTACCCAAATCAGGTCGGGTAATATATTCGTTTCGAGACTCACATTTTGTTTGATAGGTTTTCAGCTTTAATGAATCAAGCGTTTCTTGTGCAACATCGGTAAAAACAGCATCCTGTGCCGTTGCGTGATCGGCTCTAAAGCGAAGAATTGTCTCCGTTTTGTATCGGGTACCAGCTCTTCCCACGGCAATTCGTGCAGGAGTGCTTTGACGAATTCGTTTGAGTTCTTCAGGATGGAGTGGATCTTTCACTAAAATACGACTTTTCATATCAATCAAACCTAAATCAGGAATTTCACCTGAATCAATCGTAGAAGCCGCTTTATTGGTGAGTGAAGATTCTTTTTTTGTAGAATTGTGTACACTATCTTTATGAGAACTTCCCTTAGAAGAAGTAACTTCAGCAACAACGTTCTCAATTATTCTTTGTAACTCTTTGTCAGAAATCATTTTATACTCCTTATTTTTATTTACCTAAAAAAATGGAAGGATCTCCAAAACGGGGAGTTATTTTTCCATTTTCTGTAATGCCAATTTTTTCCATCCACTCAGCGTACTCTTTAATCGGACTAAAGTTAAAAAGTTGTCGCAAAGTTGCTGTGTCATGGTCTCCTGTGGTTTGGTAATTAAGCATAACATCATCTGCATGAGGGATTGCCATAAAATAATTACAACCTGCCGCTGCTAAAAGCGTTGCAAGATTTTCCATATCATTTTGGTCAGCTTGCATGTGGTTGGTGTAACAAACATCAACGCCCATAGAAATTCCACTAAGCTTGCCCATAAAGTGATCTTCAAGTCCTGCACGAATAACTTGTTTACTATTATAGAGGTATTCAGGTCCAATAAATCCTACAACGGTATTAACGACAAAGGGAGAAAAATGACGTGCAAAACCATAGCAGCGAGCTTCCATAGTCACTTGATCGGCATCGTAATGTGCATCAGAAGAAAGCTCAGAGCCTTGTCCCGTCTCAAAATACATGACATTAGGGCCGCGACACGTGCCTTGATGAAGCATGAGGTCTTGTGCTTCTGCTAAAGTGCTCGCAGAAAATCCAAACGCCTCGTTGCCTTTTTCTGATCCTGCAATGCTTTGAAAACATAAATCCGCAGGAGCACCTTTTTGAATGGCTTCCATTTGTGTGGTGACATGCCCCAAAACACAGGTTTGTGTAGGAATATTCCACTTTTGTTTCACTTCTTCAAATGCATTAAGAACCGAAATAATGGTGTTTGCACCTCCATCTACAGGATTTAATCCAATAAGCGCATCACCCATACCAAAAGAAAGCCCTGAGTAAAGAGAGGCAAGAATTCCATCAACATCATCAGTTGGATGATTTGGTTGTATTCGAGAAGAAAGCGTTCCTTCAAGCCCAATGGTTGTGTTACAAGTTGCAGAAATACGAATTTTTCTCGCTCCTGCAATCAAGTCAAGATTAGACATTATTTTAGTGACTGCAGCAATCATTTCGGAGGTCATTCCTCGTGAAGCACGTTTAATCATGGACTCCGTTGTGTTTTCATCCAAAATCCATTCACGCATTTCTGAAACAGACCAGTTTTTAATCTCATCATATACTCGTTCATTAATGTCATCCTGAATAATCCGTGTAACCTCATCTTTTTCATAGGGCACTGAAGGATTGTTTCGCAAGTCAGACATAAGCATCTCTGCAAGAACAATTTTAGCTGCAACACGCTCTTCGGCAGACTTAGCTGCAACTCCCGCAAGGCGGTCTCCCGAACGATCTTCATTTGCCTTAGCCAAAACTTCTTTTACTGAATTAAAGGCATAAGATCTGCCATATAACGAAGTCTTTAATTTCATCGTATAAACTCCTTTATTTTTATTTTGAGACAAATATCTCAAGCTTCATTCCGCTATTTAACCTACTAACAAAACATTAGTTTATTTGAAAACTAATGTTTTCACAATCACGGGAACAACCGAATGTTCCATAAGGGGCTTTCCAACATCTAAAAAATCCCCATCTTGCAGCTTAATGCCGTCAAGAACAATAAACGCAAAATCTTTTTGCATACGTAAAATTTGTCCCAAAGCCTTTGCATAGTCATTTTCAACAATAATGGCAAGGGTGTAATTATTTTTACAAAACTCATCAGCAATTCCTGCAATCGCCTGTGCCCATATTTTTAATCGCTCATATCCGCCATCATTACTCATGGTAAAACCTAAGGCTATCCCTTGTGCTGAGGAATCTTTTACCCATGATATTTTTTTTTGCAAAAGGGAGCGCAAAGTCTGCTCATCACTTTCTTCCTCGGCAAGAGAGAGTTTTATGACGGGCAAATTTTTTAAGGGCAATAAATGCTCCGCATGAGCATCAACGGTTGACCCACTCAAACTTGCGGTAAACGCTCCCGCTCCAATAACTGTAGCTCGAATAGTCTCTTCAGGTTTGATAATCGTCACAGAAGGCGATAGGTGTTTTTTTAAGGTGTTACCAAAAATAACGCCAATATCACCATATTCATGAATATTTTGAAAGTCTTGTTGATGATAAAAAACGCTCGCAACACCTCCCGAAAACGAAACATACGAAATAGCCCCTTTATGTTTTAAAGGATGATCAGTCATCATCAGCGCTTCATCGCTATCGTTTTCCCGAAAACCAATTGCCGATGTTAAAATTTCAACATAGCGTTTGCACAACTTTTCTAAATCGTTAATTGTAGCTTCTTTTCCAACCTCAATAGACAGTCCCATTTTTTGACACAGTTTTTGCGTTTTAGGATTTATATACTCAACAAAAAATGTATTTTTCTTAAAGCGAATTTGCCTGCCGCCAATATCAAAACAGGCAGTATCAATCGGAACGCCGTTATCAAAAATGGCAATATTTGAGGTTCCCCCACCAATGTCAATATTTGCAACAACCCCGTGCTTGTCTTTTGATAGTTTTGCAGCTCCAGCTCCACGAGCGGCTATAATGCCCTCTAAATCAGGACCTGCCGATGCAACAACAAAATCGCCTGCAAGGTCGCCCAAGTCATGAACAATTTCTTGTGCGTTATTTTTGCGTGAAGATTCTCCTGTTATAATTACCGCCCCTACCGTAATATCTTTTGGAGTCATCTGTGCCGAACGGTATTCATTTTGTACAATGTTTGCTAAAGATTTGCCATCAATTTCATTGTTCGGCGTAAGCGGTGTCATATAAATAGGGCTTGCGTAGATGATTTTTTTGTCGGTAATGCTTACCTGCGGAATACGTGAAATCGCTGATGTTGTTTGAAGTGTTAAGCTGCTAAAAATAATTTGAGACGTTGTTGTTCCGATATCTATGCCAACACTAAAAATTGTTTCGCTCAAACTGCTCTTCCTTTTGACCTATCTTGTATAAAGTCCTTAAAAACTTCAAGCCCCTTACGGTCTTTTACCGAAATTTCAAATATTTGTTCAACGCCTGCATCAGAGAGTATTTGCTTGCAACGGAGTATGTCGTCGTTTGTTGCAATGTCGATTTTTGACACCAGCCCCACACAGGGTTTTCCTAAAAAAATTTGTGTAATGTTTGGTGGAAAATAAATATTTTGAGAGTCGCAGGCAACCAATAAAACGATACAGTCGCAATCGGCAGAGATAACTTGTAAATATCCATAATAACGGCTGTGCTCGGTATATTCGCCGGGCGTATCGATCATAGAATCGTAATATTCAGGAACGACTGTTTTTAAAACTTCTTCAGGTGATTGTTCGAGGTAATTAATAAGTGTAGATTTTCCGCTTGCTACGGGGCCAATTACCATAAGTTTTTTCACACGGTGTCCTTACGCTATGATTTTGTTAATGGGGCAGGGGTAAACCCCATAGTCGACGATAAAAAATCGTTTGTTTTAATGAGAGCCGTTTCTACATCTGAAACTGTTCCCGTGACAATAAGCGAGCCATTAAAACGATCTAAAAATCCCAAATTAGTATTTGAAGCCTTAAGTACCATGTCAGCAGCAATCATTACCGCCTCGCTGGGTGTTATAGTCATAATGCCAACCGCATAAACGTTTTTATCTTGCAAGCCAACTTTTTGCAACATCGCAGCCTCAGGACGTGCAATAACATGTGCAAGCGTTACCTGTTTACCGGGTACATATTCTTGAATAATTCGTTGTTTAGAATCTTGATCGTACATAATTACCTATAAACTCTGTAAAGATATCACTATAAGTGTAGCATAAATTACAAATATGTCAAGTTTTTCTTTTTAGTATATTCTTATTAATTCTTACACGATGGGATCTGGGCAGTATTGTTTTCTGCGACATTTTTTGCAGTATTCGCCTCGCCAGACAAGGTCAAAGTGATTTTGTGCTTGGCTGACTAAGGGTTTATCACTCGTAAAAATGCCTGCTTCAAAATTAC
>JBOFTD010000101.1:0-8120 GCA_051651885.1 Treponemataceae bacterium | reverse complement strand
ACTAATGAAGAAGTTTAGTTTTTCGCTTCAAAAAATTCTTGAATTACGTGAATATGAGGAAAATAAATCTGAAATTGAGCTTGCAAGGGCACTCTCTCATGCTGAAAAAATAAAGCAAGAAATGGCTGATATTGACCAGCAATTTATGCGAACACAGGAAAATGCTCGCACTAATTTTTCTATGCACAGTTACAGTGTCATCGATCAGTTTTTGACAAAGTTAAATTATCGAAAAGATGAATTGATGATTTTACTTGAAAATGCACATAAAGTTATTGCAGAAAAGCAAAAAATCATGCATGAGGCGATGAAAAATCGAAAAATTATTACAACGCTTAAAGAACATAAACTCAAAGAGCACAAAAAAATTCTTCAGCAGGAAGAAGATTATTTTCTTGACGATATAGCATCAACTCTGTTTGAGAAAAAAAAGAATCTGTAGAGAATTTTACAAATCAAATATAAATTTACTTTTCAATAAAATCTTCCCTTAGGGTTTTTTCTAAAAAGGGAATTGTTTCTTGCAATTTTTCTTCTAAAAGATAGGGAGGGTTAATAAGCAACATCCCAGATCCATATAAGCGATTTTGCGATTTATTTTGTTCTGCAATTTTTAACTCACAATGAAAATGATCAAAATCATTTAAACAACTCATCATTTTAAGGCTATTTATCTCGTTTTTACGATGCTCTAAAAGAGGATACCAAATGGCAATACTTGCATTTTTCCACTTTTTTAATACTGCGGTAACTGAATTTTTCACATCATTATAATCAGAAGTGACCTCATAACTGGGATCAAATAAAATAAAACCCCGTTTCGAAAAAGAGGCTTTTGGAGGAGTTAATGCTACAATTCCTTCATAACCATTTCGATTATGAATACTTATTTTTTTGCGTGAGCGTTTTTTTACCGTAGCTCGTAAATCATTTATTTCAGAAGAATGCAGTTCAAAAGTAATTATTATATCATCGTCACGCGAAAACTCATCAACAATAATAAAAGAGCCTGCATAATCTTTACTTGTATTATAGATTTTTTTTTCAAAATTAAGAAATTCAATTAAGTCACTGGAAATGGGCTCTGTTTGATTACTAATTTCAAATAATTTGAGAATTCCATTTTGAGCCTCTCCTGTTTTTTTCGATTCTTCACTTTCAAGAGAATATATTCCTCTGCCTGCATGAACATCATAAAAAATAAAAGGCTTTTCTTTTTTACAAAAAGCCTTTGTCATAACAAAAAGAGTAAAATGTTTGAGAATATCTGCGTGATTTCCTGCGTGAAAGGAATGTCGATAACTAAGCATTGTAGTTTAAAAGAAAAAGATGAACAATTTGCCCCCTTTTTTCTTTTTTGTTTATTTTATAAAAACAGAATAAAGTAATTTTAACAAAAAAATTATCGCAAGTACCCATGTTATGGAAGTTATTTCTTTTGCCTTTCCTGTAAAAGCTTTGATAAAAACATAAATTAAAATTCCGAAAACAATACCATCTGCAATTGAATATGCAAGCGGCATAAAAAGAATACACGTAAAAGCAGGAATTGACTCTGTGTAATCGTTAAAATCAATTTCTAAAATGGGTGACATCATAAAAAGTCCTACAAGAATTAAGGCTGGAGCCGTTGCTGCACTTGGAATACTTAAAAACAAAGGTGCTAAAAACAATGAAAGACCAAACAATAATGCCGTTGTAAGAGCCGTTAAGCCTGTTTTTCCACCTTCTGCAACGCCAGACGCACTTTCAATATACGTAGTGACAGTTGATGTTCCTAAGCACGCTCCAATTGTTGTACCGATTGCATCAGCAAATAAAGCTTGCTTGCCCTTAGGAATAGAACCATCTGCATCAAGCAGTTTTGCTTTAGTACAAACACCAACTAAAGTTCCGATAGTGTCAAACGTATCTACAAACAAAAAGGTAAAAAGCACAACAAAAAGACCCGGTTTAAACAATTGTGAAAAATCAAACTTAAAGAATACAGGCTCAATAGAAGGCGGTAAAAAACTTTTACTTGCAAGAGTTGTAACCCCAAAAAAAATACCAATGATAGTTGACACAATCATGCCAATCAATAAAGCACCTGTAATTTTTTTTACAAGCAGAATACTCGTAACAATAAAACCAATTAAGGCGACAATAATACGCGGATCTGAAAAACTCCCCAGTCCAACAAGTGTTGCATCATTATTTACAATGAGTCCTGCATTTTGCAAGCCAATAAAAGCAATAAAAAGACCAATGCCAACGGATACCGCTTTTTTAAGACTCATCGGAATACTGTTAATAATTGCCTCACGAATATTAAAAAAAGTTAAAATAACAAAAATTATTCCTTCAATAAAAACAGCCGTTAATGCGGTTTGCCAAGAATAGCCCATTCCTAAAACGACGGAAAAAGCAAAAAAAGCATTAAGCCCCATCCCCGGTGCCAACGCAAAAGGCAAATTTGCAACCAACGCCATAAAAAGTGTTGCCACAAGAGATGCCAACGCTGTTGCTGTAAAAACACCGCCACTATCCATTCCTGTTACAGAAAGTATACTCGGATTAACCGCCAAAATATAAGCCATTGTCATAAAGGTTGTAAAACCTGCAATAACTTCGGTTTTCACGGTAGTTCCCTTTTCGGTAAGTTTAAAAAACTTTTCCATTATATTGCCTCCTTTAATAAAGAACGTAGTATAAGGCATAAATAAGCACTTGTCAAATTTAATTATTGTAAAAAATTGTAAAATCAATTTTATAGAATAAGGTGCACTCATCAACGAACGAGTGAGAGTTAAAAAAATATATAAACCCTCTTTTATATTTATCAAAAAAAAGATAAACTAGCGAGAAGCTCCAAGATGATATGCTAAAAATTATCAAAGGCATTAAAAACAACCATAAAAAGGAATTTGCTACTTCAGCACGAATTAATCAGCACTACGCATGAAAAAAATTGTTTTTTTACTTTTACTTTTTATTTCGTTCTCTTTTTTTGGAAAAAATCTTCTTTTTTCACAAGAAACAGATAATCAAAATCAATCAATGCAAGAAATCTTTGAACAAAAAAAAGCTCCTTCATTATTTCGTATTGATTTTGTACAATATACCATTACAGGAAAAACAAAGCCTGAAGCTGCTCAAAATCTTGTCTTCATTGACAAAAAAAGAAAATTTACCGAGGCAGAACTTGATAATTACTTAGAAAGCATCAAAAAAAAATTTTATAATCATCGATTTTATGACACCGTTACTATTGAGAAAAACTTTGTACTTCCAGAAGATAAAACAGAAAATATCACTCTTGTTGACGTGAATATTTTGCTTACAGAATCAAAAAGCTTTATCATTCTTCCCTATCCAAAATATGATTCAAACTCAGGATTTGAAATAAAAGTTGTTGTAAAAAATGGCAATTTTATTGGAACAACCTATCCGTTTGAGCTTGACCTTGCCTACACTTTTAATGAAAAAAACACACAGCATGGACTTGGTGGCGAAATTAATTTTTCACTTCCTATTTCTTGGACACCCATTTTATCCGTTTTCTATTTTATCGGTGATATCGAGTGGAAAATTCCCCTTACAAATATGTATATGACAAAAGAAGGAATTAATTTTATCAGTGAAGTAGAAGGAAGCGGAATTTTATCGCTTATTGCTGATATTAAAGCGGGAATTGATTTTTCCTATGAGCACGACCGCGGATCCTTTGATTTTGGATTTTCAGAAATGGTAACCTACAATCCTGACTTTAAAAATACCGATGACGAATTTTACACAACATTCTTTGCCTATGTTTCTAACCCCTTTAACGTAGCAACGATTCTTAAAGAAGTTGATATTTTTTTTGCACCCGGTTTTTATACTGAATGGATTTTTACACCTGCAATAAGAGAAGATCTTGCATCAAGTGGCGTTACCCGTGAAGATTTACGAAGTCCGCGTTTTGCCTACTATCATACACTGAGCTTTGAGTCAATTAATTGGGATAACAATTTTCGAAATGGATATTCCCTTAGTTACTATCAAGATTTTTCATATAACTTTCATTCAAATTTTCCCGATCCGTTGCATTTACAACGATTTAATACCGTACTACAAATTGAAGTTCAAGGATTTTATAATCTTTCTTTTATGGGCTTTAATGGCCGTATGCAGATTTTTTATCACTTTCAAGACTACACCGAAACAAAATTTGGCCAATATATGCGCGGAATCCCAGATTACAAAGCAGGAAGAGGGCAACGCTATTATGCATTTAACAGCGGCATTGTTTTTAACTTTGATTTTCCAATAAAACTTTTTACCACTGATTTAGCAAAGTGGAATGCCCCGCAATGGTTGCATATTTTTGATATTGAAATGCAAATTTCGCCAACTATTGATATCGCATTTGGAAAAAATAAAAATGAATTTTCCTATTCTTTCAGAGATGGTTTTTATACGATTGGCATAGAAGCTCTCGTTTTTCCGCTAAAAATAAAATCAATTCAAGCAAGAGCTGGCATTGCGTTTGATATCTCCTCTTTTATTGATAAAAAATATATCAACAAAGATTTCCGCCTTGCATCAGTTTGGGAAGCATTTATTGGCTTTGGCTTACTTTACTAACAAAAGCAATTTAATTATCTTTTATTCGTTTTATTTTTTGAATAGTGACGCTATTTTTGAAAACAATCCTTTTTTTGGTTGACTAACCGTTTCTTGCATTTTTTTTGCTTGCTCTGCTGGTTTATTATGATCATTTTTTTTAGTATGCGTATTTTTTTGTGGCTTACGACTATGAGTTGACTTATTTAAAGACGCATATTTTTCTTTATAAATTTTCATACGATCATCAAACGAAAGATGAGAAAGACTGGCATCCAAATCAGAAGCCTTATTATGACTTTGCCGCGTATTTGATTTTTTTGTAGCACTTTTTAAATGCGAAGAATCAGCAAATCGCTCTTTTTTAGAAAAATCTTTTTTTCTCTCTGTGCCCTTAAAATCTTTTCCTTCACGATTATACGAAGTATTCGGCTGTTTCGCACGAGTTTTATTTGCATTACCACGATGATTCTGCCGATCCCGATCACCACGATCGCCTTGCTCATCTCTTTCAAGCTTTATATACATATTTTTACTTTTATCTTCAATATAAAGTAAATCATCCGCAATTTCTGCAGGAATTTTTACCTCGGTATATTTTTCAATGGCAGGCAAATTATATACATCTTTTTCGCTACAAAAACTATACGCTTTCCCCGTTTTTCCCGCCCGTGCAGTTCGACCAATACGATGCACATAATTTTCAGCCTCTTCAGGTAAATCATAATTAATTACTAAGGCAAGGTCATTTATATCAATTCCGCGAGATGCAACATCGGTTGCAACAAGGCATTTTATACTTCCTTTTTTAAGCAACGAAATAAGGTGCAATCGTTTTTTTTGTGGCAAATCACCAACAATAAACTCAGATTTTATACCATTTATTTCAAGTCTTTTAGAAATAATTTCGCAAACTTTCTTCGTGTTACAAAAAATAATGACACTTACTGGATCATCTTTTTTTAATAGTCCCAAAAGCAGCTTCATTTTATCATCGCTTGAAACATGGAATAACACTTGCTCTATTTCATTTACCACAATATTTTCTGTCTCAATAGTAATTTCTTTTGCATCGATAGTATATTCCCACGCAAGATTTTTAACATACGAACTCAGCGTTGCACTAAATAAAAGTGTTTGTCGTTCCTGAGCCTTTGGTAAAAAATTAATCAGCGTGCGTAAATCAGGATAAAATCCCATATCAAACATACGATCAGCCTCATCAACAACCAAAAATCCAATGCAAGATAAATCAAGCACCCGTGATTTTTGCAAATCGATCAGCCTACCCGGTGTTCCAATCATAATATCAACGCCTTTTTTTAAAACCGCATGTTGCTTTTCATAACCGACGCCACCATAAAAACTTGCACACTGTAAGCCGCTAAATTTCCCAAGCAAACGAGCCTCTTCTTCCACTTGAACAGCAAGCTCGCGCGTCGGCACAATAACTAAAGCTTTTTTGCCTTGCAACGTAGGATTTTGCAAAATTTGTTGGAAAATCATAATTAAAAAAGCGGCTGTTTTTCCACTTCCCGTATGAGATTGTACATACAAATCGCCACCGTTTGGACTATTTGCATCAAAAATAGTGCTTAAAACCTTTTCTTGCACAGGAGTACAAATCGTATATCCTGCTTCATTAATACCTTTTTGCAGGCGCTCGTCTAAATTAAGTTCAGTAAAGTTCATAAAATCTCTTAAAAAATATCAAAATGTGATAGAAATAAATAATCAGATAGAGTATACTCTACTTTCAAAGAAATGAAAAGCTTAAAACTCAAATTTAAATGCGAGCTTTTCAGCGTTACGTTTCTGGCATTCTATAAATAACGTATTTTTTTACGAATTAAATTTTTGAACAAAGAAAATTGCAATATATATAAGGAGTATTCTTTTTGACCACAGAAGAGCAATCAATTGACTTATTAGAAACGCAAAATTATGATTTACGTAAAACGATTGAAATTGCACGCCAACTTTCTGAAGAAGAGCATTTACACACACTCATCCACTTAATTTTAGAAATAATGCAAGACCTTAGTGAAAGTGGTGCGGGACTTTTTATTCAACCATCTATGGATTCTCATGTTTTTTCACTCACCACGCACCACATAGATTTAGATATCGAAAATGACAGAGAATACAAAATTGATGCGAGCAATCCTTCAATTCGCCTCCTTGCGGAGCTAAACGCGCCCTGTACATTAGACGACTTAAAAGCAAAACTCAAAAATGATAGTGGTATCGACGCCTTTATTTCACTGAAGCCCGATCTCATTATTCCGCTTTGTGCACGTTCTCTTCTCATTGGCATTATTGTTTTAGGCTCACGCAAAAAACCATTTAACGAAAAAGAAAAAGAGCTTATTATCACGCTTGCACCTTTTTTTGCAATGAATTTATATACGTCCATGCTTATTGAGATGACAACCACGGATATGATGACAAAACTTAAGCTAAAGCATTATTTTTATACCGTTTTATTTGAAAAACTTGAAATGGTTATAGGAAAACAGGTTCCGATTTCTGTTTTAATGCTCGATATTGATTTTTTCAAAAAAGTTAATGACACTTACGGGCATGATTGTGGAGACTATGTTTTAAAAGAAGTTGCGTCTACTGTAAAGTCGTGCATTCGTGGCGAAGATATGGCTGGACGATATGGCGGCGAAGAATTTGTTGTAATGCTTTATGAAATCGATCAAGAAAGTGCAATGCAAGTTGCAGAAAGAATACGAAAAGCAGTTGAAGATTTAGATCTTACTTATGGCGAGACAAAAATTAAGGTTACAATTTCAATTGGCGTTTCTTGCTCCGAAGACAAAATTATTCTCTCGGCACGAGAAATGGTAAATTACGCGGACCAAGCATTATATGAATCAAAACATAACGGTCGAAATAGAGTTACTTTTTGTAATATTGAACTCATTATGGCTAATTTAAAGGCAAGCCTACTAAATGACTGAAAATCAAAATCTTAAAACAGCAACTGTTGCAATAATTGGACGCCCCTCTGTTGGAAAATCGACGTTTCTCAACAGTGTAAGCGGAGAAAAAATATCCATTATTTCTCCCGTTCCTCAAACAACTCGAAATATTATTCGTGGAATTATCAATAAAAAAGAAGGGCAACTCATTTTTATTGATACACCCGGCTATCATGCATCAGAAAAAAAAATGAACCTTAAAATGAAAACGCTGACTGAAAGTATTCTTTTTGATAGTGATGTCATTTTATATATGCTCGATATGAGTAGATCAGTTGGGGAGGAAGAGGAGCTTATTGCTAAGCTCCTTGCATCTTTTACGAGCAAGGTTGTTATTGCTCTTAATAAAATTGATATTGATACAAAAAATGCAACCGAAATAAAAATCTTTCTTACAAAGTTTTTTTCCGATCTTCCAGCTTCCCGCATTGTTTCAATTTCAGCAGAAAAAAAAACTCATATTGAAGAGTTGCTTAGCCAAATTTTTATTCTTGCTCCAACGGCACCAGCGCTCTACCCTGAAGAATATTACACCGATCAAAA
>JBOFTD010000100.1:0-5900 GCA_051651885.1 Treponemataceae bacterium | reverse complement strand
AAAAAGTTAAAATAATCAAAATAGTCTGCGATAAAATAAACTAACTTCTTTTTTTTAACTGATCATAATCTTTTTTTGTGTCAACATCAAAAAGAACTTCCTCTGTTGCCTGATAAATGATAACTTCATCTCGGTGATTTTTAATTATTATTTTTCCGCCGCAATCACCTGTAAGCGATTTTAATTCCATAAAAAATCGACTCGGAAAAATCACTGGATTTCCATATTCTTTTTTATATTCTGGTACAATAATCATATCACTTTTTTCATAAAGTTCTATCATTTCGTTAATTGTCTGCGTTTTTAAAAGCGGATTATCTGCAACCATAAATAAAAGTGCTTTTTTGTTATGGCAGTGACGCACTGCTTGCACAATACTTTGACTTTGTCCCTTGTCGGCATGTTGATTGTATAAGATTTCAATTGCGTACTTTTTTGCCAAAAAATCGAGATCGTTTGATGCTACAACGAGAATAATATTTGTTAGATTCGAATTTTTTGCACTGCGAATACTGTGCTCAATAATTGGAATTCTTTTAAAATCCAGAAGGAGTTTATTTGTTCCCATGCGAGTGCTTTTTCCTGCCGCAAGAATTATTCCTGTCATGTAAAATTTTTTGGTAAAGAAGTTTGACCCACTTTTTTTTGAAGAATTACGGTTGCAACTTTGATGGCTTCAATCATACTTATTTCACTTGCAATACCACGCCCTGCAATATCAAAGGCGGTGCCATGATCAACGCTGGTTCGCAAAAAAGGCAATCCTAAAGTAAGGGAAATTGTGCGCTCAAAATCGAGTGTTTTGCATGCGATATGACCTTGATCATGATAGAGTGAAAGCACTGCATCAAATTTTCCTTTTTTTGCAAGATGAAAAACAGAGTCAGCTGCAATTGGGCCTGTTGCGTTAATTCCTTGTTGCTTTGCTTTTTGAACTGCTTGGCAAATCGCATGTTCTTCTGATCCAAAAAGTCCGTGTTCGCCACAATGGGGATTTAGCCCGGCAACAGCAATATGTGGGTTTTGTATTCCTAGACTTGATTGTAACTCGTGGTTGCACAGGCATAAATAATCGATTAATCGTTCTATGGTTATCATGTCGCACGCTTGGCGAAGTGAAATATGGCGAGTCAAAAAAAAGACACGAAGTCCGAGCGTTGCAAACATGGTTAAAGGATTTTGTGTATTTGTAAGTGCAGCAAAGATTTCTGTATGCCCAATGTGAGGGATATTCGCGGCTTTAAGACTTTCTTTGTTAATCGGCGCGGTTACTACGGCGTCAATGTTGCCTTCAAGTGCATCTTTTGTCGCAGCTTGAATTGCTTCAAAGGCTTTTTTACCACATTGAGCACTGACTTTACCCATTTGCGACGATTGGAGGGACTCAACAGATCCATACACAGTGGGGTGGCAAATATCAGTAACGAGGGGAGATGCAATCGCTTTTATAACGATTTCAGGGCCAATCCCCGCTGCATCTCCAACAGTGATGCCAATTTTTGGTTTGTTCATGAATATGATTATAGCCTAAGTTTTGTTTATAAATAAAGAGGTTAAAGAAAATTTTTATAAGTTTTACAACCGTTTTTCATAATTTTGTGTTTTTCTGAATTATAAAAAAAAGATTTTTTTGCGGTGATAAAGCCCGAGTGTTTGAATGGCTTGTTGTATATTCTCTGTTTTGTGTTCTCCATATTTGCCCTTTAAAAAATCATTTAGGTCGATTGAAAAGCGATTCATAGAAAAATGCTGAAAAACTAAAAAATATTTTGTATAATCGCTGTTTAAGTCTTTTTGATAAAGATTTGAAAGTGTTTTTTGATAAAGAGAAAAAAGGCATTTTTCTCGTAACTGTGCATAACCGATAATCCATAAATCACAGTGATTGCCATTGTTTAAGTTTTTATGTAAGGCCGCCGTTTTTTCTGCCATCCATTCTTGGCTTTCATAAAAAATATCAATTATTTTCTTTGGTGCGTACTTTAAGATAAAACTTAATTCTTGCGTTTTTGCCGTGTGAATGGGAGTTTTATTAAGAATAATAACATTTTTTCTAAAATCAATATTAAAGGCGGTATGTTTTTTAAAAAAGCCTTCGGCGAGTTTGCCCGATTGTCCTACAAGATAGCTTTTATTGCACTCAAGTTGTTCATTTTTGCCCGGATTATCACCAATAAGAATAAGCTTTATGCAACTTTCTTGGGTAATATTATCGAGAGCGCTGTTGTACAGCAAAGGATTTTCGAGAGGATACGTCGGAGTTTTATTAGCGTGTGCAGCTTTTTGTTGCAAATCCTTGAGGACTGTTAAAAGGTTTTCGTTTTTAAGTTTTTCTTGCCACACAAAAACCTGATTTTTAAACTCGGATCTAAAAGCTGAAAAAGCCTTCCACTGAAAATCATTCATATAATTTTTTTATCATCACAATGCCTTCAGATTTTTTATGTGCAGTTTCAAAAAAATTTACAAAGGAGCATAGTTTGCTAAATCCTGCGTGTTCATAGATTTTTCTTGCAGGAAGCCATTCTTCATTTACTAAAAGTACTTGTTGTTTTATTGAAGGATTTTCTTTGCTGATATAGTCCATGCTCGCAGTAAAAAAGGGTTTTCCAAGCCCGCTTCCTCGAAATTGCGGTAAAATCGCCATGGATGAAAGATACAGCGTATTTCCTTCATTTATATGTGTTTTTTTTGCAGAATGCCCCAGCGTAAAATCATTTATGGTAAAATCGTTGTGAAAAAGAGATTTTTGCCATAGTTCCGTTGCAAAATAGCCTACCTTTTTATGTTTGATTATAAGTAAAATAAATCCGTTGGCAAAATTTTCGATTCTTTCTTTAAATGTTGCCTTTGTTTCTTTGATTCCTTCGCTAAAAGAGTGCTGCTCGATATGATATATTTCATCTAAGTCTTCAATAGATGCTTTTCGAATTGAAAAATCGTTCACTTGGTAAATCTCCACACAGATTAAAAAATCTTTAACCTTTTGAATTGTTAGTGTATCAGAAGATATAAGGTGGTGCAAGGCGTGCATTTTCTGCTTTTTATCTAACGAGGCTTTGGATAAAGACTATTGACGAGCTTTGTTTTCTTGTTTATAATAATTTTATGCATAAAACTGCGGGTAATGATTTACTTGATTTTGACGAAGAAGATTTTGATACAGTAATGGCAGAAGATATTTCTTTTAAGGGAACTATTCGTTTTGATAAACCTTTTATGATCAAAGGTGCTATGAGTGGTATTATAGATGCCACAAGTGATTTAGTTGTTGATGCAGAGGCTACGGTGAATGCAGATATTACGGCAACACGTGTTCTTGTGCGTGGTATTGTAAAAGGCAATATTAATGCAAATTTTATTGTTCATGTTACACCAACGGGCTCTGTTACTGGAGATATTGCTTCTGCTCAAGTTGTTCTTGATCATGGGTGTTTTTTTTCTGGAAGATGCTTGATGAATGAGCGGAGCTAACGAATGTTAAAAATCTTTTTGCTTGTATTTTTTATTACGGTAAATTCTTTTTCGCATCCTCAAATGGTGTTAGAATCGAGTAAATTATTTGCGAGTGGAAAATATATCGAGGCAATTAAAGAGGCAAAAGCAGAAATTGAAAAATCGCCACAAAGTCTTGATAGTTATGTGTATCTTGTATGGAGTCTTATTGAAAATCGGCAGTTTTTAGAGGCACGATATTGGGCTTTTGAAGGCAGAAAACTTTCTATTTATGATCATCGCTTGATAGAATCTTTAGGCGAGATTCATTATTTTTTAGGCAGCAACGACGATGCATTAGGTTATTTTCAAGAGTACGTTTCGCTTGTTGCTACGGGGCGAAAAATTTCTGAAGTATATTATTATATGGGCGAAGTATATATTCGACAAGGTAAATTTCAACATGCTGATATTTCATTATCTTTTGCGGTTCGCTATGAAAATTTAAATGATGCGTGGTGGGCTCGATTGGGATATGCACGTGAAATGGGAAGAAGTTATGTGCAAGCAGGAATTGCATACGAATCGGCATTGCAGCTCAATTCAGATAATGTAGATGCTCAATATGGGCGAATTCGAATTGCGAATATTTTAAATTAGTTTTATGTATACTGTTCATTTTGAAACACTTGGTTGCAAATTAAATCAGATTGAAAGTGAATCACTTGCCAATAGTTTTGCTAAAGCAGGATTTGCCGTGAAAATGAAATCTTTTTTTGCAGGCAGTCATGATATTTCTAAATCAAAAACAATTTTATGCGTGGTAAATACTTGTACGGTTACGGGCAAGGCTGAGCAAAAAGCTCGGCGTGCTATTCGATTACTATTAAAAAACAATCCTGATGCAGTCGTTTTGGTGACTGGATGTTATGCTGCTGTTGAAGAAAAAACCATAGAAAACCTTGATGTAAAAAGAGTTATTGCGATTTCAGGAAAACTCAAAGAGTATTTGGTTGATTTACCTTCAGCTTTTTTTACCTTTTTACATTCTTCTGATTATACTTTGATTACTCTTTTTGAGTGGTTTGTTGCATGGAAAAAGCAATTTTTACAAAATTGCCATCAAAAAGCACACAATTCTTTTAATCTTACAACTGATGATTTTATGATTCATTCTCGGGCATCGCTTAAAATTCAAGATGGATGTGATAGCAATTGTTCTTATTGCAGAATAAAATTGGCTCGAGGAAAATCTGTTTCCTTGTGCGTAAATGAAATTTTAGAGCGAGTTTTGCAACTTGAACAAAAAAATCATGCTGAAGTGATACTTACAGGAGTAAATTTATCTCAGTATAAAGGCACTTTTAATAACAATGAAAATAACAGTAGTGAAAAAATATACGATTTACCAAAATTATTAGATTTCTTGCTTAAAAATACGCAAAAAATTTGTTTTCGGGTCTCAAGTTTGTATCCGCATCAAATTACTGATGAGTTTTGCTCTGTCATAAAGCATAGTCGTATTCGTCCCCATTTTCATCTTTCAGTGCAGTCTGGAAGTAATAAAATCTTGCAAAAAATGCATCGCAATTATGTGTATGATGATATTATTCAGGCTGTTGAAAAACTTCGCAAGACAAAGATTGATCCGTTTATTGCTTGCGATATTATTGTTGGCTTTCCTGATGAAACAGAAGATGATTTTGAATTGACCTTATCGCTTTGTACTGCATGCAATTTTTCTTGGATTCACGCTTTTTCTTTTTCTGCTCGCCCTGATACGGAGGCTTTTTTGCTCAAAGATACAGTGAGTCCCGTGATAAAACAATTTCGAATAAAAAAACTTTTAGATCTTGCTTGTATGCAAAAAACAGTGTATGCTAACAAGTGGATTGGAAAAAATCTTTCCGCTGTTGTTGAAAAAGGGCGAGTTGGCACTGTACGGGCAGTAACAGAAAATTTTTTGCACGCTGAAATAAAAACAAATGAGCAAAATCTTGCGGGCAAAGAAGTGTATATCACTATTGATACTGTGCATAAAATTACAGGAAAAGATGGCGAAGTTGAAGTGAAAGCTATTCTTTTTTGACTTTTTGTCGATAAAAAATTAGTCATCATTTTAAAAATGATATTCTATGGCAATAAATAAAGGAATAAAATAATTTTTAGTAATTATTCAATAGCGTAAGATAAAAATTGAAGGGTTGTAAATCAGTTTTTCTTTTTTTATAATTAAAGTTCATTTTATGCTTTTGTGCAAAAGGAGTTAGTGTGCTTATCAAAAAGTTTTTACTTTCATTCTCGATACTTCAGGGAATACTTTTACTCAGTTCATGCGCTCAGTTTTTTCAAGCATTTACCACCCCTTTTGGTAGCTCGGAGCGTTTGGACTTATATGAAAATATGACGAGCGAAGAGCTTATTGCTGAATTGAGGACTGTTGAAGGGCAAAGAATTGAAGCACG
>JBOFTD010000099.1:0-12938 GCA_051651885.1 Treponemataceae bacterium | reverse complement strand
ATTGATTTAATCCTTTGTGCGGGAGATCTTCCAATGGAATATGTTGATTTTATTGTCAGCACTTTAAATAAACCAACCTATTTTATTTTTGGAAACCATAATTTAACCGAATTTAAATATTATCATCATGGGGAACAAGCAAATGGCGATTTATCATCTTGTCACGGTGCAACTTATGCTGGATTCAAGGTACTTAAAACACAAAATCTTTTGATCGCAGGATCTTCTGGCTCGCTTGAATACAACAAAGGGCTCAATCAATACAGCGATAAAAAAATGCTTTTCCTTTTGCTAAAAATGGTTCCGCGTTTGTTGTACAATAAACTTCGATACAAACGATATATTGACATTTTTTTAACTCACGCTCCTCCGCAAGGCATTCATGACAGGGAAGATCCATGTCATCGTGGGTTTAATTGCTACCTATGGTTTTTAAACAAATTCAAACCAAAATACATGATTCACGGACATATTCATCTATATGATGCCCACGATATTCGTGTGTCAACCTTTAAAGAAACAACAATTATTAATGCATATAGTCACTATATTTTAGATTTTGATAAAGCAAACGAGGTATAAAATGTTATACGGAAATAATATGAATGAATATTCAGCGAAGGCTCAAACTGAAAATGATTTTTTAAAAGCACGAAATAAAGCTTTATTTAATGAAATTCAACATTTTTTGAATTTAGATGAAACAAAGTTATTATCGTTTTCTGATGTGAAAGACATGCTAAAACCAAAAAATGAAGTTTACTTGGGGATGCAAATTGTTCCGCTCGATCATATTGCCGGCAGCGAAGGTAGGTATCAAGATTTCGATAACCATTTTTTCCCAAAAAGTATGCATTTAAAAACACGTTGGGAAAGAATTGATGACGCACATATAAAGGATATAATTCTCCCGCCGATAAAACTGTATGAGATTGGAGGACTTTACTTTGTACGCGATGGAAATCACCGTGTTTCCGTTGCTCGATTACAAGGTGTTGAGGCAATCGATGCAGAAGTAGTGAGTTTGAAAAGTGAAATAAAGTTAAAACCGGGTTTAACGCAAGCACAAATTTTAAGTCGAGTCATTCATTATGAAAAGCGCGTTTTTTATGCCGAAACATGTTTTGGTGATATCACAGATTTTTGGAAGCTTGACTTTTCTTCAACAGGGCAGTATGATGTAATTTATACGCATATTCAAACGCATAAATATTACATTGATCAGAAAAAGCAGGAAGAAACACTATTTACCGATGCGGTGCTTTTATGGTTTAATGATGTATATTTGCCAGTAGTAAAAGTGATAAAAAAGCAACATTTTTTACGGAAATTTAAGGGACGAACAACGAGTGATTTGTATGTTTGGCTTATTAAATATTGGAACGAATTAAAAATAAAATTTGGAAATGATTTTTCGCTCGATGTTGCAGCGAGTCATTTCAAAGAGGAATTTTATATAAATTTCTTTGATACACTTAAAGCTTTTTTCAAAAAAATTATAAAATAGATATATAAGGTAGGTAGTATGAAAAAAAATTTTATCATAGTGATTGTATGGAGTGCAATGCTAGTATTTTTTGGTTGTAAGTCAACTCCAAAGCCAAGTCTTGATTCAGCTGAAGGTCTTGAAATGCAAAAAGTCATGACAGCAGAAGAGTTATCAGCACTTTTAGAAACTGTTGATAAACTCAGAGAGGAATGCATTGCCTTAGATGCAGGCCTTGAAGATGAAATGCAATGGGAAAAAGCTGAGTCTGATTATAGTCTTGCAAAAGAAAATTTAGAATCTAATTTAAAAAAAGCTCAAGATTTACTAATTGCACTTAAAGAAGTATATCAAGCACTCTTAGATAGCCGACTTGCAAATTTACAAGACGCTACCTTTGAAAAAATTGAGCAAACGCGAGGCAAAAAACTGCGTATAGAAGATTTATCCTTTGAAACATGTAATCAAATGGAGTATGACATTGGTTGCGAAAAATTAATTGAAGCGGAAGAATTGGTTACCCAAGATGATTTTGATGCTTATGAGACATATAAAATTATTTCAGCATCCGCAAAAGCATTTGACAATGTTTTAAATGCTGGCTTTTTTAAGCTTGCACAAGCGGCACGCAATGAAGTAGAAGAAAGTAAAACACAAGCTGACTCAGTACGAGGTGAAATTGCCGATAAAGAAAATTATGCACAAGCTTTTCAGTTATTGAACGACGGTGATACAAAACTTGTTGAAAAAAAATCTAAAAAAGCGTATGAACTTTTTAATTCAGCAAGAGAAGGATTTTTAGCGGTTTATGATAATGTTCTTGCTAAAAAGAAAATTCTTGAAGAAAAAATGGCTCTGGTGTTAGAAAAAATTAAAAATTCAGAGAAATTTGGGCAAGAGCTTAATGAAAAAATTGAAATAAGCGGTGGTGTAGCTCCTGTGATTGAACAAACGCCCGTAAAAAAGCCCCCACGAAAAGAATATAGCTCAGATAGCTATGAAATAAAAGAAATTGAAGATACACAAGAACCACAGGAAATACAGGAATAGTTCTTGTATTTAAGGAGAAAATATATGAAAAAATATGCCATTTTTATTTTGTTTGCCATCGGATTTTCTGTTTTTGCTGAAGATTACTCAAAAAATATGTATCAAATACTTGCAACGGAATTTATGCAAAAAGCAGATGCTGCCTATATTGATGGAGATTACGATACTGCTATGGAATATACCCTCGAGGCTGAAAAAAATGCCGATTTATCGTATGCATACATTACTTCTATCGCTTTAAAATATACGGTAGCAGAGAAAATTCAAATTGCTCAAGCAGAATATAAGAGAGTTGAAAGTCTTGATACACAAGATAATTTTCCAACCACTTATGAACTTGCGGTTGACTCTCTCATTGAAGGTGAATCCGCTTTTATTTCTGAAGATTATGAAGAGGCAAATACACAAGCTGATCAAGCATTGGAATTGTTCGCGTCAATTCGAGATATTACACCACTTCCTGAGTATTATATTGTTCAACCATGGGCAGAAAGCAAGGATTGTTACTGGAGTATTTCAGCACGTCCTTACGTATACAATGATCCAACCTTATGGGAAAATTTATATCAACAAAATAAAGCCGATATGAAAAATCCTTCAAATCCTAATTTAATTCTTCCGGGAATGAAAATGAAAATCCCCAGTATTCAAGGTGAACATCGTGAAGGTCTTTTTGACAGTAAAAATACCTACGAGCCATTTGATTTAAAAAAATAAATTACACATACTATCCCTCAAAAATTATTTGGGGGATAGTTAATTTTTGATATGAATTATGGCAAATCTATTAATTAAAATAAAAAAAACTGATACAATCTTTCTTACACTATGAATCAAGCTACCGTTAAGGACTTACTCCTTTCAATTCATGATACTCAGTTAGATTTTTCGCTCACTTTTACGGGCAAAGAAAGCAAGAAAGTTAATGGACTTTATAAACCCGATACGCATGAAATCCTTTTGCATAATAAAAATTTTAAATCTGATAATCAGATGATTTATACCGCTATTCATGAATATGTCCACCATATTCAAAATGAAAAAACAAACGGATTGCGTTGCTCTTCTCGAGTACACACAAATGATTTTTGGGTCTTATTCCACACACTATTAGAAAAAGCTGAAAAAAAGGGAATTTATATTTTAGGTCTTGAAGATTCTCCTGAATTAGAGGAGCTTACTCAAGTGATCAAAAAAGATTTTTTAGAGCAAAATGGTAAACTCATGATTGAATTTGGAAAAATGTTAGCAAAGGCTCATAAGCTCTGTCAAGATGCTCATATTCGTTATGAAGATTATATTGATCGTATTTTGTGTTTGCCACGGACTACCGCACGGGATGCCCGCCGTATTGCAAATCTTAATATAAATCCACAAATTGGTTTTGAAAACATGAAAGTGCTTTCTACGATACAAAATATTGACAAGCGTTCTGAGGTAGAGCAAAGAATTTTACAAGGAAAAAGCCCCGATTTGGTTCGATCGCTTGCAAAACGTAAGGCAGAAGACGTTGATCAAAAAGTTATGTTACAAAAAGAAAAAAATCGCTTAGAAAAAACGATACAGTCATTACAAAATCGTTTAGAAGAGGTTGAAAAAAATATTGCGATTTTGTAAATTTTATGTACATTTTTTTATTGTGGCTACCTCATTTGCACAGACTTCTCCATCAATGCCTGTACTGTCTCCAATTGAAAGTCCTCTAATGAGTAAGCCTGCAATGCCCACTATTCCAAGCCCCTTTGATACGGCAAATCAAAATAATAATAATCAGAGTCCCGAAGCAAAACCCGAAAAATCGCAATTCACTGCACAGTCGATGGCAAAAACTTTAATTAGTAATAGTTTAGGGCAAAATACGACTGATCTTGTGCAAAATCTTTTGATACCACAAAATCAAACAAATTCGAATGATATTTTATTGCAACAAATTATTGTACAGCTCGAAACCTTGCAAAAAAAAGTTGACAATCAAGAAATTTCAACAACGACTAAAAATCAAAATGGGAATTTTTTGCGTTTTCAAATCGCCAATCACAATCTACTTGAAAGTTTTGAAACCAGCTATTTTTCAAAAAAAAATCAAAATGGTGATTTTTTAATTAGTGTTGATCGCAATTACATGGCGGATCAAAAAAAGCGGAGCGAAACTTTTTATTTATTACTAAAAAAAATTGATACAAATGAATATGATGTAAGTATCGATGTCGCACAAGATTATAAAAATGAAAAATCTTTTTTATATCGATTAGCAAATGAAAAAAATATGCGATTTACACAATTTGGTGATACGTATAAACTTAATTACACAATGAATAATTTGCGCTGGGATATTCTTTTTAAGATGCAGGATTAACAATGCAAAAATATATTATTTGTTGCATTCTAGTTTTTTTACTCATTTTTGCTTTTTCAATCACCATTATAACCTTGCACACAATTCCTGTTCAGTATGACGTGCCTCTACAGCCTGAACGATATCAAGCAAAACGTATTGTTAACGAATCGGTGTCTTCACAAAATCCTAAAAAAGTATTTTCACAGCAAATTGCGGATCAAAATCTTCAAGAAAAAAATAAAGAAAACTTACAAAAAGAACTTATTGAAAAAATATTGCGCTTTGAAAAAGAGCGACAAAAGCGTTTAAATGAAGAGTACTTTTTACGGGAAGAGCGAGAGGGCAAAAATCAAGAGAAACAAATTGTCGCACAGGAACTTGAAACTCTACTCGTCCTGATGCAAGAGCTTTCTGATATTAAAGTAACTCAAAATACTGAAAAAAATAATTTTGTTCCCATAATACCACAAGAAGTATTAAAAGAAAATACTGAAAAAATTCTCCAAGAAGAAAAACAAGAAAATGAAGCAATGCTACGTAGGTTGGAATTAGCACGGCAACATGGCTTAGAGCTAAAAGAAAAAAAAGAGCGGGAAAAAATTGAAAGTCAGCAAATGGAAAAAGCTCAGGAAGAAGAAAAAAAGACTGCGCAGCAGGATAAGCAACTAGAAAAAACGACAACAGAACAAATGATTCGCGAAAAAATGGAACTTTCAAAAAAACTTATTGCAAGAAAAAAAGCGCTAGAGGAACAAGCGGCATTAGAGAAGAAAAAGGATGCACAAAATGATTTAGAGGCACCCGATGTAGTATCAAAACAAGTTTTAGATGAGCAAAATTTTGGAGAGCCACTTGCTCGAGTACAAGAAACAATTCAAATTGTACCTAAAAATACAATTGTTTTATCTAATGAATCACTTTTCGCAAATAATGATATTGTCGCATTTTATGGCAATCCAAATTCTCAGCACATGGGAGTTGTCGGACAATTTTCTTTATCAGAGCTAGAACCTAAATTGACTTCGTACGCAAATGAATATGATATGCTTAATGATGAGAGAGGAGTTATTCCTGCCTTATATTTAATTTATGGAACGTGTTGGCCAAAAGGTGATATTGGGTATTTAAGTGACAAAACAGTTACTGACTATATTGAATATGCATTAGAGCGTAATTGGATTGTCATTTTAGATCATCAAATTGGTAAATATTCAATTGATTATGCAGTAAGACGATTACTCCCCTATTTAAAATACCCGAATGTACACCTAGCTCTTGACCCAGAATGGAGAACTCTTTACCCTATGGAGGAAATAGGATTTGTTACAGGAGATGAAGTAAATGAGGCTCAGCGTATGATTGAAAATTATCTTAACGAAAACAATTATAAGGGCAAACGTTTTTTGGTGATTCACCAGTTTCAAGATAAAATGATTCAACGTAGAGAAAATATTAAGGATTTTACCAAGGTTGAAGTTGTCCACAGTGCAGATGGTTTTGGGTCTCCTCGCCTAAAAAAAGAAAGCTACATGCGAAATGCCCGTGCAAAAAATCTCCCGCTAAAATCATTTAAGCTGTTTACCAAACCAACTATTGAAAAAGCGGGCTACGATACCCCGTTGATGAGTCCCAAGCAAGTTCTTTCACTCGATCCAAAGCCTGTTTTAATAATGTTGCAATAGAGTTTTCTCTATTTTCGTTTTTTATTCCATATAAGAAAAAAAATAATAATCGAAAGTGGAAGAAAGATGAACTGAAAGGCAACAAGAGAGCGGCGGCGTTGATTATAAGAATTTTCATCAATAAAATCTTTTTTATACCCAGTTATGCTGTATTTTTGACGAATTTCTAAGAGTTCTTCATCTTCAACAAGCCATAATACAGCGTTAAGCAAGAAATCAAGATTTGCAGAAGTACCTGTTTGATGTAGCATATTCGAAAATAAGTACTCATCCGCAATAACGATAAATCGCACCGGCTCACTTTTACCCGTTAATCGATAGCCACTTACCTTGCCTTCAAATTGCGAGGCTAAAATATGAGTTCCAAGAGAGCGCGGATTTGACTCAAAATTATATTGCTCAAAAGGATTTGTGCGATAGCCAGCCTGATCAAGAGGATTTTGTACCCATGATGCACTTGATGATGTAAAAAGTGTTGTTGCAACAAGATCATCACTCCCAAAAAGGATCATAGATGACGGCCAAAATAATTGCACAGGAGGAACATTTTTTATTACAGAATTTTCTTTATTAGTGTTTTGATTAAGTGTCGTTACCCAAAAAGGATAATTTATATATTGATAATCAGTATTTTGATCTTGTCTTGCCATAGTAATTCTAAAGTTCGATGTATCAAGCACTAAGTCTTGTTGTATCTGAACACCCCAAAATTCTAAAAGCTGGGTAAGTTTTATCTGATTGATCGATAAAGGATTTACTTCCCAGTTTTCCATAATCGTAGTTTCATTTTGAGTTACCGCAAATAAGGCATTTCCACCTTTCATCAAAAACTCTTCGAGGAGAAGAGTCGTGTCATCGGTAAAATATTTTTGCCCAAAAACAATAAGAGGACTATTTAAATCAAGATACGGTAGCTCCTTTTCAGTAATGGCTTGTACATAAAAACCTGCATTTTCAAGAAAATTTCCCATCGTAGTATAATTATCAAATAAAGTAAGTTCATTTGCCACAAATATTTGTACCAACGGTTTTTGCTGCTGTAGCATAGTTTTAATTCGCATTGCTAAATCGAACTCTAACGTTGTTGCAGAAAGAACGAAGGGAATTAACTCTGTATTTCCCTGATATTCAATCGCAATAGCAGAAAAAACAGTTAAAAAACTCGTTTGACTATTAGTACTTGTTTGTATTTGTTGG
The DNA here is from genome assembly GCA_051651885.1 of Treponemataceae bacterium. Taxonomy (GTDB): domain Bacteria; phylum Spirochaetota; class Spirochaetia; order Treponematales; family Treponemataceae; genus JBOFSR01. The sequence goes on along the minus strand of JBOFTD010000099.1, from coordinate 5,185 downwards.
GGCAAAACACCCAAAGAAATAAGACTTTGTTCGATATTTTCTTTTGCTGGATCAAGTTTTTTATACACAATATGCTGTTTATAATTTTGATAGCTGAGCAAAAAATCATGCACATCGCCAACTTGTGGATACAAATTTTGCAACTGCGTGGATACATAATAAGTAATAGTTAATGTTTCATCAATCTCATCAAGAATCAGTTTTGATTCTGGCGAAAGCGAAAATTGTTTGTTTTTCGAAACATCAAGTCGCCCATAAAAACGCTGACTATTGATCAAAAGAAGAATGCCTGCAACTATAAAAAAAAATAAACTCAGCTTTGCATATTGATGAAATTTCATAGTTATAATTTTCCTTTTTGCAATTTATAAATGCTTAGTTTTAATGCAATGATCGTTACTACTAAAAAAAAAACGATATCTCGTGTATCCAAAATTCCCTTGCTTGCAGAATCAAAATGCCATGCAAAAGAAAGTTGATTTGCAAGTCGTTGTAAAAATACCGGCATTGTTAAAATTGTTGGCAAAAAGTGAATAAAATTGCACATAAAAAGAACGATTGCACATAAAATGTATGAAATAATTTGATTCGATAGCTGCAAAGCAATCGTCTGCCCAACTGCAATCATTGCACAGAAAAAAAAGAATAACATAAGGTATGAAGAAATAATTTGGGCAAAATCAAGAACCATAAATTCGCTTACGCCAAGCGGCAAAAAAATACTCAAAAGTAAAATAATGCAAAATATGCTTAATACTGCAAGCCACTTAGAAATCACAAAATCAAATTCTGAAACAGGGAGCGTAAACCAATATTCGCCATGATTATTTAAATTTCCCTGCGTAAATTCATCACTCCATAAATTCATGGTAAAGGCAGGCACAATAATAATAGCAATATACGGAATAGCGGCAAAATAAAGGCGAATATCAACCGGTATTTCTTGTAAAAAAAAACGGCGAATAATCAAATAATCAAAAGCACTGGCAACCAAAAATAAAATTGCCGAGCCATACACAAAAGGATTAATCAAAAGCAGAAAAAGTTCTTTTTTATATAAAGCAAAAAGTCTCTTATGCATAATCGCTCTCCACTAATGATAAAAAGGCTTTTTCAAGCGTATTTTTTTTTGTTTGTGCCAAAATATCTGCAATTGTTCCCTGTGCCCGTAAAAAACCTTTATGCATAATAATAACTTCATCGCATAACGCTTCGATTTCTTGCATAATATGACTTGAAAGTATGACCGTTGTTTTTTTGCTATTTTTTTTTATGAGCGATCGAATTTCTGCAATTTGGACAGGATCAAGGGCAGAAGTTGGTTCATCTAAAATTAATATTGATGGATCGTGAATCAAAGCTTGGGCAAACGCAAGTCGTTGACGAAATCCCTTAGAAAGATGTTTTATTTTTTTTGAAACAACGTCTTCTAAATTTGTTTGCTTTATCACAGAATTTACTTTCGTGTGTTTTTCTTTTAGCGAATAGCGGGAAAAATAGACATCGCACACAAATAAGAGCAATTCCCACACGCTGATATTTTGATAAAAAAGAGGATTTTCACTGATATAACCAATAAATTGCTTAACTTCAATAGGATTTTCTTGAATATTAATGTTATTTATAAGAATTTTCCCTTTTGTAGGATAATGAATTCCTGCAAGAGCCTTCAATAACGAAGTTTTTCCTGCACCATTAGCACCCAAAAGTCCTGTAATTTTATTTTCAGCAATAGTACATGAAAAATTGCTTACCGCTTGCACTTGCTTATATTTTTTTGAAAATGAAATAATTTCTATCATTAAACCTTCTTCTTACAGGCAAAAAAGGCTACAAATCGCCTGTTTAAAATATATCTTTTTTTGATGATTTATAAAAGCTTTTTTCATACATTGCACATATATTTATTTTTTTAGTCCAAAACCCCAAAATCAGCACGGTATTTTATTCCCAGCCAAATGTTGCCGGAGGTTTGTTAGATATATCATAATAAAGTGCATCAACAAAGTTCAATTTTTGTATTTGATCCACAATAGTTTGTAAAATTATTTTATCAAGTGGAGCAAAACGAGCAGTCATCACATCTTGCGAAACAACAGGGCGCAAAACAATTGAGCAATGGTTTTCATTTGTTGCATAAGGAATATTGATAGTTAAATGCTGAAAAATTTTATGATACAAACCTGATTTTCTCAAGATATCAAGAACAATTGCGTCAACTTCACGAGTTTGATCAAGACGTTCTTTTGTACAAAATCCTTGTTGTAGGCAACACATTTTTTTTTCGTATAATGATACAACACAACGATTTATCAATTTTACGCCGTTAGTAATATGCGAAGAAAAATTTTCTAAATCAATCCATGATGGTAAATTTGCAACCTGATTTTTATCGCTCTGTGCAAAATACAAAACTGCAGGATGACAATAAGTTCTAAAATCTCCTTGTACGCCCACCGATTTTACAGGAAGAACATGCATGTTATGCAATTGATTTTTTATGTGAGCAAACTGCTGATTCTCTGTTTGGATAAAATGCAGAATCTCTTTTTTTGCACTTTGATACTCGGTTGAATTTTCTTCATTCTCTAAATGCTTGTTACAACACAAAACATTGATAGCCAATCCCGGACCCGGAAAAGGATGTCGATCAATCAACTCATCGCTCAATCCTAAATCTCGCCCAAGCAAGCGAACTTCATCTTTGTATAAATCTTTTAAGGGCTCAATAATAAGGCCTTTTTCAATCAATCGCTGAATGCCTTTTACTCGATTATGATGAGTTTTAATTACGTGTGCATTTTTGCTCCCGCCTGACTCAATAATATCAGGATATAACGTTCCCTGTGCTAAAAGCCAATCATCCTCATTCAACTGAAGCCGAGAAACAACCTCATCGCGAACACTAATAAATGTTTCGCCAATAATATGACGCTTTTCTTGAGGATCCGTTTTTTTGTCCAAAGCGTGCAAAAATTGACTGCTTGCATCCTCAACAATAAAATTATCAAAGCCAAAATCTTTATATTTTTGTGCAATTGAAAAAGATTCATTTTTTCTCATAAAACCATTATCAATATGCAAGCCCAATACCCGCTTGCACCCCAGAGTTTTATTTAAAAGAGCAAAAGCAACGGAAGAATCAACGCCTCCCGATAAAAAAAGCAAGACATTTTTATCTTTTGCAGAGTTTTTAATATCAGCTTCGATAACTTCAAGCACCTGATGATGATCCCAGTTTTTTTGCATATTGCAAAGACGAGCAAAATTTTCAAAAATAATATTTCCTTGCGGAGTGTCTTTTACCTCCACATGAAATTGCAACGAAAAGTGCTGTTTTTCTCTATTTTGGACGGCAGCAAAGGCACAATCTTTGGTAAAACCGATCGCCTCAAAGCCTTCTGAAAGAGAAGTAACCTCATCTTGGTGACTCATCCACACTTGCATAGGAAAATCAATTTTTTCAAAAAGCGGAGAATCGCATGATTTTTTTTCAAGTTGTGCAATCCCAAACTCACCAACCGTAGCTTTTTGAACCGTTCCTCCCGAAACAGCTGCAATAAGCTGATGCCCATAGCACAAACCTAATACGGGAATGCCTAAATCTAACAAAGCTTCATTAAACAACGGACGATTTTTTTCATAAATGGAGGCAGGCCCACCAGAAAGCACAATGCCTTTCACCTTTTTTAAGGTATTTGTATCCACTGATGGTAAAGCAATTTCTGTGTAAAAACCTAAAGATCGAAAACTTTTAGCAATTAAATGTGCATACTGGCTGCCAAAGTCTAACACTAGTATTTTTTCTTTATTCATCGCATCATCCTTTAATTTATTTTTATCTGGTAAATCTTTTCAGTCAACAAAAAATATTACTGCAAAGTTACGCTTTATTTTTAAAAATCTTTCGCTCTAAGAGAATTGTCCCAAGCAATAAAATAAACATAGTCGGTACAATAAAAAAGCTTACATCAAAGCCATGAATATCAGCAATAAACCCCATCGCAAATGATGTTAAGCCAAAACCCGGCACTCCAGCACATGAAAGGAGAATAAAAATAATAGTGGGATCAAACGGCATACGATCAACAGCATATGACTGCAAACTTGGCCAAAAACAAGCAATACACAAACCATTAAGAAAAAGTACAAATAAAAATGAGGTAGCACTTTGCACAAAAGGTACGGTAAAACTCATCAAAAACCCTGCAATTGCAGAGCTAATAACAAAGCGTCGCAAATATTTTTGCTTTATCAGCATGCCACCTAAAAAACGAACAACCATCATACCGAGTGCAAAACAGGCCGTTCCTAATCCGCCAAGCCGTGCAGATCCATTAAAATGTACCTGAATATAACTGGCACTCCAATAAGTAAAGGCTCCTTCAACGCCCCCTGCAAATATCATGATGACAAAGAAAAGCCAAAAATGAGATGAGGTAAAGCACGACTTATACTGTGTTGCTATAAAACTCATTGGGGTAATCATAGGAGGAATAGATTTTGTTGCCACAGCAAAAAATGCTATAAGAGAGCTGATGAGCGCAAATGCACTAAGAACCCACATAAAAACTCGCCACGAAACACCAATTGTCAATAATTGGCCGCATAAAAGATTTACCGTCAACACACCAACACACCAAAAGGCATTAGTAATATTAAGATACTTCCCAGAATCTTTGGGATGCGTGTCTTGCACTAAAGGATTTACCAAACCTTCGATAATTCCTGAGCCAAAACCAATAATTAAAACAGCTCCAAGCAATTGAGTGTAATTTTGTACTAAAGAAAATAATGCAAAACCAATGATATAACAAACACCTGCAAGTGTTAATGAGGTTATCTTCCCAAACTTTGCCGCAGTAAAACCACTTAAAAACAAAGTTAAGAAAATCAAAATAGTTCGAATTCCCTCAATTCCTCCACCTTCGGTTAAAGAAAGCCCAAATTCATTCGCAATAGTCACAAAGGATATAGGAATAATAGTAGAAGCGGCTGCATACATAAGAATAAAAAGCGTTGCAACAATATCTGCAAGTTTAAGCATAAAAATACCTCTCAAAGAAAATACTCTATCGAATAAATACAGCTCTGTCAATCTTTTTTTTCGCACAAAGCGCCTATTCAACCGTTGTAAATCAGAGCGTTTTATGATACACTTGAGCGTCGATGAAACTATTGGGAG